>JBMFLH010000001.1:0-80992 GCA_049971295.1 Candidatus Ratteibacteria bacterium
GTTCTATTTCACTCCCCTCCCGGGGTTCTTTTCACCTTTCCCTCACGGTACTGGTTCACTATCGGTCGAAGACGTGTATTTAGCCTTGCCACGTGGTCGTGGCGGATTCCCACAGAGCTCCTCGGTTCCTCCGTGGTACTCAGGTGCCTGACGCATGCCTTTTGGGTTTTCGCTTACAGGGCTATCACCTTCTCTGGCTGATCTTTCCAGATCATTCAGCTAACCCAAAAGGTTGTAACATGCTGGAAGTATAGCCCCTTCCATGTCAGGTCCTGCAACCCCGAATGATGAACGCGGCTATGCTATAACATCATTCGGTTTGGGCTGTTCCCTTTTCGCTCGCCGCTACTTGGGGAATCAAATATTTTTTTCTTTTCCTCGGGGTACTGAGATGGTTCACTTCCCCCGGTTCGCCTCCTGTCTTGCGACAGGATATCTACCTCACGGTAGATGGGTTGCCCCATTCGGGAATCCCCGGGTCAAAGGTTGTTTGCACCTCACCGGGGCTTATCGCAGCTTACCACGCCCTTCATCGCCAGTCTTCGCCAAGGCATCCATCGTACACCCTTACTAGCTTGGCCACAAATCCGAATTTTCAAAGAACTAAATTTCACTTTTAATTATACCCTTAAATAATTTCCGTGTCAAGGGTAAAAAAATATTTTATTCATTTTTTTGTCCATGTCAAATCCGTTTATGTCATTAAAAGTAAATTTGCAAACAAAAAATTTTTGTGTATAATTTTTACAAAGCGCCGGGATGGTGGAATTGGCAGACACGTACGTTTGAGGGGCGTATGCTTAACAGCGTGGGGGTTCGAGTCCCCCTCCCGGCACCAAGAGAAAAAACGATAAAATGGAAAAAACGCCTATATGGGAAGATATCTTATTAATTGTTTCCATCATCATGCTATGGCCTATAGCATTCAAACGTCAAGTATTTGTATCAAATCTTCTGGTATGCCTCGCTTTTGTCATAGTTTCTATAATACTCTTCAGACGGATAAAAAGGTTCAAATCCTTGAGGAAAGATAAGCATGAATAAAATTATTGTAAAAAATCTTCTACTCTTTTTTGCGATATTATTTTCGATGCTAAGTATTGTATGGATTATGCTTCCGTATAACAGAGCATTCATGCTCTGGCAGAAAGGACAACATCAAAAGGCAATCTCAATCTGGACGAATGAAATTAAAAAAAACAATGATATCAATTCCTATCAGAAGTTGATTGAGACTTTTATCAATGCAGGAAATTACGATACGGCCGAACAGATGATAAAAAAAGCGTTGACTTATTATCCTGATTGTGTTAATTTTTTATTTTATAATGCTGTCGTCAATTTTTACAGAGGAAATTACAAAAAAAGTTTTTATTACACAGAACAGGTGATTGGGCTTAATAAGTATTTTCCTGAAGTTTATCTTTTGCGGGGATTAATACTTGAAAACCAGAAACATTACACAGAAGCAATACAAGAATTTGTAAAAGAAGTTAACAACAACCCGGGCAGTCGCCTGGCATGGGCAAAATTACAGGAGCTTAAAAATGCGAATCATTAAAGTGATAGTACTGGCTTTATTAATCTCTATACTCGCTGTCGCTCAGGAAAGCAAGCTTTTGAATCATATACAATACTTTTCCTCCTTGCCCGATAGACTTGCTGGGACAGAATCATGTAAAAGGGCAGCTGATTATATAGTTGATACATTTCGTTCTTATGGATTGAAAAACATACAGATCGAGAAATTTGATGTCGTGGTTCCCATTCAGGAGTACGCCTACCTATCAACAAAAAATAAAAACATACCACTTCACGCCATCTGGCCAAATTCTATTAGAACCTGCACGACTCCACCTGAAGGAATCACAGGAACTATTGTCTACTGTGATAAGAATGGATTAAAATCATTATCAGGAAAAAACATCGACGGAATTATCGTATTAATGGATTTTAATACAGATAATTTATGGCTCGACGTCGCATCCCTTGGAGCAAAAGCAATTATTTTTATTGAACCAGACAGTGCAAGTAGAACTGAATTTGAAAAAAAATTTCTTTCTGTTCCATTGAATGTACCAAGATTTTTGATAAAAAAAGAATATCTCAGCGAAATTATTAAACTAACAGGTGTGGCCAGCCAGGTAACGGTAAATGCCAGAGTCACCTGGACACGCCTGCCCGCATACAACATTTTTGCAACGATAGAAGGAACTGACCCTGAGCTAAAAAAAGAAATTATTATTCTGGAAAGTTTTTATGACTCAATAAGCGCGGTGCCAAGCATTGCACCTGGTGCTGAATCATCGTGTGGAATTTCTGCTTTGCTTGATCTCGCATCTTACTTTACCAGTAATCCTCCACGCAGAACACTGGTATTGCTTGCAACATCGGCGCATTTTGAATCATTGAAGGGAATTTCATGTTTTGTGTCAAAACATTTAAGAACAGCGGCGCAATTCAAAAACCAACTGGGAAGCCCTATTAACGCCAAATTTGTATTTTGCCTTGACCTCACGAGTCAATCAGACCAGGTCGGCCTGTGGCATAACACATATAATTTCAATTATCAAAGATTTCTTGCTCCTTTCGCAAAAAGGCTTATTGAAGCCGGTAAAGAAGAATGCAGAAAATTCGGGTATAATCCCGAACAGAGCATTGTAAATGGCGTGAGCCCTGAAAAGGGTGTCAGCTGGTCTAATTTTCTGCCTGAGAGAATCAGAACCAATGGTGAAATAGTAACTATGGCAGGTTTTCCTTCAATCAGTTTCGTCACTGTCAATGATTCACGAAAATATATAGATACCCCATTTGACGTTCTGAAAAACATCAGGATTGAAAACCTTCAGAAACAGGTGAATTTAATCAGGAAGATGGTTTCATATGCATTGAATGATAAAGAGTTTTTCTCTGTCAGTGAAATAAACATCAAAGACAAATTTGCGACTCTAACAGCAAAAGTTGTCAGGTTTGACCCGAGAAAAAGCTTTGTCCCGAATGAACCCATCAAGGATGCGCTGGTTCTGCCAAGATGGCAGTCTACAATGGAAGGCGCGGTAGGTTATAGCAAATCATTTTATGGAGTAAGAGGCGACGCTCTGGAAATTACTGATGAAAATGGTGAGGCCACAATCATCGGATTTTCTCTCGGAACAAATTTCCTTCTGCAGGCATACTCTATTGACAAGAACTCTGGTGAAATTTATATGGCTCCTGATTATGGCGTTAATGGAGACGAACAATATCCAAACAGAGTGAGCCTCGACACACTAAGCAAGAAATGGCTCGTTGTATTGTTCTATTGCAAGCCAATAAACTTGATAGGGCTGATTGATCCACAGTATCTCACAGCCATCAACAAGCTGGATATTTTTGACCTGTCCAACAGTTTACCTGAAACATATTCATATTTTCTTGAAACATATGATGTGCCTCCATTGAAATGGAGTTCCTATATTGAACCTGCGGGCGTAGTTTTTGCCAAAAAGGGAACGTATGTAAAAATTGCCGGGCGGTCAGGCCCTCTTGGAATCCGGTTGCTTCTTTTAAATTCAGAACCCACAACGGAAAATAAAGCAAAAGCCGAAGGACTTGGTTTCCCTGTTGACACAACAGATTCTATAAAATATTTGCCTTATCAGGCGGCAAAAGATATGATCATTCTTGATTCTTACAGGGTGGCAAATTTTAAAAGATACAACATTAGAAATGAACGACTTGATGCACTACAGAGCCAATCAAAGGAGCTTCTAAACAAGGCAGAAAAAGCCCAGCAAGGGTTGGATTGGGAATCATTTTTGAGTTATTCGCGTCAATCCCAGGCAATTGAATCGCGCGCTTACCCTGACGTAAAAAGCACAGCAAATGATGTGATAAAAGGTATTATCTTTTATTTTCTGTTGTTACTACCTTTTGCCTATTTTGGAGAAAGATTATTTTTCGGTTTTCCTAAACTTGAAAAAAGAATTGCCGGTATGGCATTGATTTTTCTCATCATTTATTTCATTATGCGATTTGTGCATCCTGCTTTCAAATTAACCAGTGCTCCTGAAGTGATATTGCTTGCTTTTATTGTGCTTTCATTATCAATTGTTGTCATTTCCATTATTACATCAAAGTTTGAAGAGCAAATGCAAAGGTTGAAAAGAGAAGGCGCGAGGGTTTATCAAACCGATGTTGGACGAATAGCCGCAGCAGGAACTGCATTTTCTCTTGGAGTTGCCAATATGAAGCGAAGAAAAATCAGAACTATGCTTACTGGCATTACTCTTGTGCTTTTAACATTTACGGTTTTATCCTTTACATCCATAAAATCATTTATGAAATTCAATCAAATCATGAGGCCTAACAAGCCGCTTTATCATGGTGTCTTACTTAGAGACCGTTCATGGAGCCCACTTCAAGAAGTCGCATATAAATATGTTCTTGACGATTTCCAGGGACACGGCATCATTGCACAGAGATACTGGTTTATCAATGAAGAGATCGAAAACAAAACAGCTGTAGAAATAAAAAATGGAAATAAAAGTTGCTATGCTTCAGGACTTCTTGGGCTGGTTCCTGAAGAAAAAGATATTACAGGTCTGGACAAATTCTTGATAGCAGGATCCTGGTTAGAACCGGGTGAAACAGACGTTATTATACTTCCAGACAAAATTGCAAAGGACCTTGGAATCAGTATTGCAGAGGTTGGAAAAGCAAAAGTTGAAATATTTGGGCAGTCCCTTCTGGTAAAAGGCATATTCGATTCTGAAAAGATGACAGATGTTAGAGACCTTGATGACGAATTTCTAACCCCTGTAAATTTTGCATCGCTTCCGTCCAAAGAACTTAGCAAAATCAAAATGGAACAAAAGGCACAGGTGTTCGGTTCTGTTGAAAAACTTGAAAGTTTTATACACATTGAGCCATCAAATATTCCCATTGTTCCTCCAAAAATAATAAAAGACCTCAAAGGAACCCTTCAATCAATCGCAGTAAAATTTTATCCTGGAGAAAATGCTCAGGAAATTGTGGAGTCCTTTATTTCAAAACTTGCTGCCATACTGTTTGTCGGACATCAAAATAAGGTCACTGTATACAGCAGCATAGGTCTTACATCACTATCGGGACTGAGCAATCTTGTCATTCCAATTCTTATCGCCGCAATGATAGTTCTCAATACCATGCTTGGCTCTGTTTATGAAAGACTCAGAGAAATCGGGACCTATAGTGCGGTTGGACTGGCACCAGTGCATATTGCATCATTGTATCTGGCAGAATCTGGTGTGTTTGCTGTGATGGGTGCTGTTGGTGGCTATTTGCTTGGACAGATGGTGACGAAATTTTTAATTATAACTGGCTTATTGCACGGACTTATACTTAATTATTCCTCTCTGTCAGCCGTTTTTGCAACAATCATTATCATCATCACAGTGCTGTTGTCCACCATTTATCCCGCAAAAAAAGCATCACAGATGGCTGTACCTGATGTCACAAGGCGCTGGGTACTTCCTGAACCAAAAGGTGACATATGGTCGTTCGAATTTCCATTCACAGTCAGCGAAATAGAAGTGGTTGGACTTTCAACATTTCTTTTTGAATATTTTAATTCATACCAGGATGTTTCTCTCGGGAATTTTTACACCAGTGATACAAGGTTTGATGTGGAGAAATATTCATCAGGAAAACACTCTTATATCATCAATACCAGCGTCGCCCTGGCACCATTTGATTTAGGGGTGACACAGAAAGTAAAAATCACAATGTCTCCAATGGGCCAGTACAATTTTTATACGATAAATCTGGAAATTACAAGGGAAAGTGGAGAATCATCTGACTGGAAAAGATTGAACAGGAGATTTCTTGATGGCATACGCAAACAATTTTTGGTCTGGAGAACTGTTAGTATTGAAATTAAGAAAGATTATGAAAAACAGGGTAAAACAATGCTTGGTTTATCTATCTCATAACAGGGAAAAGGAATGAACGAAAAAAATATTAATGATTTTAGACCCGATTTAGAAGAATTCCAGGAGGGGTTTGGTATCAAGGCAGTGATAGCCGCAATTTTTATAGGTTTCATTATGCTGCCTGGTGCGATATATCTTGGTTTGATTACTGGCGGAGGTCTTGGCGGAGCTGCTCAATGGGTTGCTGTGATACTGCTTGTTGAAATTGCCAAGCGTTCTTTTGTCCCATTAAAAAAACAGGAAATTTATATTCTATACATTATTGCTGGCGCTGTTGCGGGTGGCGGCACAATTTTGGGTACTGCAGGGCTTACCATACAAGGTGGTGCCTTCGGAGAATTGATATGGAGACAGTATTTCATACAGTCACACTATGCTCAGTCTTTTGGGATTTCCGACAAAATTCCATCATGGGTTGTACCTCCTGCAAATTCAGAAGCCATTTTCAAGAGAACTTTCTTTCATCATGACTGGATTAAACCTATTGTGATCATCATTGTCTTTGCATTCCTTATCAGGATTACTCAGTTCACTCTGGGATATGTGTTGTTCAGAATTACCGGTGATAGGGAAAAACTTACCTTTCCAATGGCTCCTGTGGCATCAGAAGGTGCCACAGCGCTTGCTGAAGTTACGGGAAAAACCGAAAGCTGGAGATGGCGGGTATTCAGTGTGAGCGCCATGATCGGAATTATTTTTGGTGCATTTTACGTAGTGATTCCAACGATTACCGGACTTCTCATGTCTAAACCCCTTCAATTGATACCAATACCATGGGTTGATTTTACTGCGCAGATTGGTGCAAAAGCGCCTGCCTGTATACTTGGATTGATGACAGACCTTGGTACAATACTTGCAGGATTTGTCTTGCCATTCTGGGTAATTGTTGGTTCTCTCACATCCTCAATACTTGCGCAATGTGTTGCAAATCCAATTCTTTATCGCGCTCACATTATTAAAAACTGGCAACCCGGAATGAGTGTTGTTCCGACATCAATATCAGCAAATATGGATTTCTGGATTAATGCAATTATAGGTGGTGGCATATGTGTTGGCCTTATTGGAATATGGAAAACAATTACGGCAAGAAGAAAAAAAGATATTACTCAAACAAAAGAGGAATTGCCAAAGAATAGGGGTGATTATCCAATTCCTGTGGCTCTTGGCTTATGGGTGGTGGCAACCATTGCGTTCATCATATTAACACACTTTCTTGTACCTGAATTTCCCGTTTTGATTTTCATTCTTTTTGGATTTATTTTAACCCCATTTTTAAGTTATACCTCTGCGCGAATGTATGGCATTACTGGTGTTGCAACCGGTGTTTCATTTCCATTGGTCAGAGAAGCCAGTTTTATTTTTAGCGGATATAAAGGCGCAGCAATATGGTTTTCTCCAATTCCATATTTTGATGTAGGCGGAATGACCCAGGCTTTCAAACAGCTTGAACTTACAAAAACAAAGTTTACCAGCTGGTACAAAGCTGAATTTACCGCTCTTGTTATCATGTTGTTTTGTAGTTTTCTTTTCTGGTCCATCATATGGCACCTATCACCCATTCCATCAGCAACTTATCCATTCGTTCAGAAAATGTGGCCATTGAACGCAATAACTCAAAGCTTATGGATTAGCAGTACCCTCGGCGAGTCAGGAACAAGTTATATGATAAAAGCAATTAAACCTTTGTACTTTTTTAGCTTTGCTGCTGGTGGGTTGATACTGAATGCCATTTTAGGTCTTTTGAAAGCGCCTGTCACCTTTTTCTATGGGCTTGTCGGTGGAGTTTCAATGTGGCCGCATTACACAATACCACTCTTCGCAGGCGCAATGCTTGGCAGATTCTACTTTGCAAAAAAATTCGGTAGTGAGACTTGGAGAAGGTATACCCCGATCATTCTGGCAGGATATACCTGCGGTGTCGGTTTGATAGGAATGGTTTCTATTGCCGTCGCTCTAATAGCAAAAACAATATATCAAATCATCTTTTGATTGGCAAAAAACAGTTTGAAAATCCAGAAAGCGCCGATAATAAAGCAAATAATTCCATATATCTGGGTCTGATAAAATCCAAACATACCTGGAATCAGATCTCCTCTGAAAAGGTCTACCCAGTACCTTAAACTTCCAAAGAAAATCAGATACCATGCTGCAATCTCACCGTCCTGATGTTTATCCTTCGAGAATAAGTAGAGAAGAAAAAAAATTGTAAGGTCACCAATAAAATAATATACTTCAGTTGGATGAACACGTGTATCAAGAAAGGGAAATTTTATTGAAAACCAGTGTGTGCTGGGCTTACCATAACAGCAACCATGAAACAAACAACCAATTCTTCCTATCGCCTGTCCAAGAGGAACGACAGAAGCCACCATATCGAGAGTCAAACGAACATTAACATTTGTTTTTCTTGAAATATAAATAAGTCCCAGAAGCCCTGCCAGTATTCCACCCTGAATTGCCAGCCCCCCATTTCGTAACATGATGATTTCCACAGGATTTCTCATGTAATAATGAAAATAAGCAAGAACATGAACAACCCTGGCACCTATGATACCAAAAAGCACAGTATAAAAAATGATTTTGCCTGAAATTTCGTCAGAATACCCTTGTTTCCTTGCCTTCAATTGAAAAACAAAGCTGCTGACAATAATACCAAGTGCAACGAAAACCCCATACCAGTAAACAACAAAATTACCAATCTTAAGACACACTGGATGCATGCTTCCTGCTCCTTGAGTAAAAAATTAAAAGACATCCGATTCCACAGACGATAAAAGTATCAGCTAAATTAAACACAGGCCAGACAAGAAAATCTATAAAATCAATAACGCCGCGATACAAAGCCCTGTCATATAAGTTTCCGAGAATTCCTCCACAAATCAATCCAAAACAAACATGAGAAAAAATTGGCAGTTCAAGTCTTCTATTATGTACGTAAAGTAAAATCACAAAAAGGGCAATTACAGAAAGAATGATGATAAGAGGCAAATACGAGGGATTTTCCAGAAAGCCAAAACATATACCACCATTTTTAATGTTATTGATATACAGGAAACGACAAATTTTTACTGAAAAATTCTCAGGGATTTTCAGTGTTACTATCAATTTGGTAATTCTATCAATCAAAAATGCAATGGCAAAGCTGGAATAAAAAAAGCCCAATGTATTTATCCCTGTTTTCTTTCTGTTTTTTCTTGAGCCCTCTGACATTTAATGCAGTATCTTGTATATGGAATTGCTTTCAGTCTCGCCTTTGAAATTGGCTTATTGCAGGAGTCGCATATTCCGTATTTTCTGGCATCAATCTTCTTCAATGACTCTTCTATCATTTGAAGCAGTTCAATTTCTGAACTGGCAAGATTCAAATCAAGATCTTTTTCAAATGCATCGGTTCCAAAATCCGCAATATGTGTTGGTACTCCAGCTCCCTCAGACACATTTCCACGTGCAGTCTGCTGGGTATTTTCTTCAAGTTGAGTAAGACTTCTCAGTATTCTGGATTTCTCTTTGATCAGCATATCTTTAAAAACTTTTAACTCTTTTTGATTCACCATTGCCTCCTTCAAATGTCAAATATGATCTCTGTCTCCAAAAAATTTTTCACTTTCCTGATTTTCATACGATGATAGGTCACAGCTTTAACCTCCCGTTCGATCCCTTCAATTTTATGGCCTGTCATCGCGCATACAAGCATTTTCTCTTTTCCTGAACAATCTATATTAAACAAAAATTTGTAAAAAATCAAATGTTCCTTCAGAGCGATAAAAAGTAATTCGTTCAAAAAACTAACAAGGAGTCCCTCTTCAGAGTCAGAAGAAAAAGTATGCTCTCGATGATATTCAGAATCATCTGATTTTTTCTTGGGGCTCAATATATCATAAAGTCCCAGCGCGGCGTTTTCAAAAAGTTCCTGTAAATTTCTTCCATATACTTTTATTGCAATATCCGCAGGATGTTCAAGATATTCAAATTTCTTCTGTTTCCCGGACGATTGCGACATCCGCAATACGATCTCCCTGATTAAGATTTATCAATTTTACACCAAGGGTACTCCGTCCAACCCTCCTGATTTCATTGACAGGCAATCTGATAATCATTCCACCAGTCGTCATCACAATAATTTCGTCATCTTCCTGAACCATCTTTGTTTTCACAACATAACCTGTCTTACTGTTAACCTTCATATCAATCACGCCCTTGCCACCTCTTTTTTGTCGCCTGTAATACTTGACATAGGTTCTCTTTCCATATCCATTTGACGAGACTGTCAGTATTTCCTCGGTTGGATTTTCAGAAGCAAAAACCTGACCGCAAATCACTTCATCTCTTGAACTTTTGAACCTTATCCCTATTACTCCCATACCCGTTCTGCCAATTGGCTTAACTTCCTGCTCACTGAATCGTATGCAGAAACCGTGTTTTGTAAAAAGCATAATATCCCTGTTGCCATCAGCAAGCTTCACATCAATTAGTTTATCATCGTTCTTCAATGTAATTCCAATAATTCCACCTTGTCTCGGTTTGCTATATGCAATGAGTGGCGTCTTTTTTACTATCCCTTTCTTTGTGAGCATGAGGATAAACTGACCGGAGGAAAAATCAGAAACTGGTATCACTGCCGCGATTTTCTCATCAGTTTGAATTTTTAGAAGGTTGACAAGTGGTTTACCACGCGCAACACGGCTCGCTTCAGGAATCAGATAACCTTTCAGCCAGTGAACCCTACCTGTTTCTGTAAATATCAGCAATTGGTCAACAGTTGAACATACAAACACATGTCTTACAAAATCATCCTCTTTTGTACCTGCTCCCAAAATTCCCCGTCCGCCGCGTCGCTGTCTTCTATAGGTTTCAAGAGGCAATCTTTTAATATAACCGTGGGCAGACACTGTAACAACGATATCTTCGGGTCGCACAAGATCCTCATCACTTAACTCTTCTATTGGAGAACCAATTTCAGTGCGTCTTTTGTCAGAATATTTGTTTTTCAAAATTTTCAATTCCCCTTCAATAATAGCATTGACCTTTTCTTTACTTGCAAGGATCGCCTTTAATTCATCAATCTTTTTGCTGATCTGGTCAAGTTCTTCCTCTATTTTATTTCTTTCAAGTTTTGTCAGTTTTCCCAGTGGCAAGGCGAGAATGGCATCCGCCTGTTTCTGACTCAAGGAAAACTTTTTCATCAAATTTTCTCTTGCTTCTTCAATACTGTTTGAATTTCTTATAAGAGAAATCACCTTATCAAGGTTGTCAACAGCTATTTTAAGCCCCAACAAAATATGATGCCTTTCTTCAGCTTTATTCAAATCAAAACGAGTTCTGCGAATAACAACATTTCTTCTGTGCTCGAGAAATAATTCGAGCATTTCTTTCAAAGTAAGAAGTTTTGGCTGCCTGTTCACCAGTGCAAGATTAATAATTCCGTATGTTGTCTGTAGCTGCGTATGTGAGTACAACTGGTTGATAATAATATCCGTATTCTCGCCTTTTCTTGTCTCCAGCACTATTCGTATACCTTCCTTGCTTGATTCATCTCTGACATTACTGACGCCACCTATTTTCTTTTCTTCGATCAGTTTGGCAATATTTTCAACAAGAGTAGATTTGTTCACCTCGTAGGGAATCTCAGTAATGACAACATTATCGTGGTTTTTTGTTTCTTCAACTTCCACCCGTCCACGGATTGTTATAATACCTTTTCCGGTAGTATACGCTTCAACAATTCCCAGGGTTCCACAAATTATCCCACCTGTTGGGAAATCCGGTCCTGAAATAAATTTCATAATATCCTCAATTGAGCAATCTGGATTTTTTATCATCATAATCAGTGCATCACATACCTCACCAAGATTATGTGGCGGGATGTTGGTTGCCATACCAACTGCGATGCCTGAAGAACCATTGATTAATAGATTAGGAACTTTGCTTGGAAGAACGACGGGTTCATTAAGAGATTCATCAAAATTAGGCATAAAATCCACTGTATCTTTTTCAATATCTGCAAGGATCTCCATAGCCAGTGGACGAAGCCTTGCCTCAGTATATCTCATTGCTGCTGGAGGGTCCCCGTCTATTGAACCAAAATTGCCTTGGCCATCAACCAGTACATACCTTAAAGTAAAATCCTGCGCCATCCTTGCAAGGGATTCGTAGATAGGCGAATCTCCATGAGGATGGTATTTCCCCATTACTTCTCCAACAATACGAGCGCTTTTTTTATAGGGTCTGCCTGGCTCAAGACCAAGTTCCATCATAGCGAAAAGAATTCTTCTGTGCACAGGTTTCAGCCCATCTCTAACATCAGGCAATGCCCGACCTATGATAACACTCATAGCATAATCAAGGTAGGAATTCTTCATCTCAATCTCTATTCCTACCGGCGTAATTTTTTCCCTTGGTGGTTGCTGTTTTTCTTTCTCGTCCACAATTCCTCCTTAAATTCCTTAAATATCAATATTTTTTGCTTCAAGCGCAAAATTCTGAATAAACTGTTTACGAGGCTCTACCTGTTCGCCCATAAGTATTGTAAAAATCTCTTCTGCCTTTGCTGCGTCATCAAGGGAAACTTTCAACAATCGTCTGGTGGCAGGATTCATTGTCGTTTCCCATAACTGTTCTGGATTCATTTCTCCAAGTCCTTTATATCTCTGTACTGTGATACCCTTTTTACCATACTCTTTCACAATATCAAAAAGTTGTTCAAAAGATATCTCTCTGCTTTCCCCATCAAAAGAGATTATAAAAGTTTCATTCCAGAATTCTCGTGATAATCCAAGATTCCTGACTTCAGAAAACAATCTTTCGCATTCCCTTCTTTCGTATATTTCAGTCAATTGATAATTTCCCACGAAAAGATTTTGATTATTCAATTGATTTTTTTCCATAAATTCTGAAAGTTGCTGGTCTGAATAAAAGTAGTACTGGCTGCCATTGAGTTTTATTGAATAGATTGGAAGCGCACCAGATTTCAAATCTACGGATGAAAAATATTCTTTGATGTCAATGCCGCGTTTTTTCAACATTTTGCCCAGTTCCATAAAACGCTTTGAAAATCTCGCAAGATTTTTTATTTCTGCACCGGCCAAAGATTTCTTCAGTGAATTAACTTGTGTAGTAAGTTTTTCGCTACCAAGATTCAAAAGTATCTCCTCTAACTCGGTTTCACTTTCAATGTACGCCTCTTTTTTTCCTTTTTTTATTTTGTACAGTGGTGGCTGTGCAATATAACAGTAACCCTGTTTGATCAGTTCAGGCATTTGCCTGAAAAAAAATGTCAACAGCAGTGTTCTTATGTGAGCACCGTCAACATCGGCATCGGTCATTATAATAATTTTGTTGTACCTGATTTTAGAAATATCAAACTCATCTCCGTATCCGGCGCCTATCGCGCTAATTGTCATGCGGATTTCGTTATTGCTTAATACTTTATCAAGTCTTGCTTTCTCAGTATTTATAATTTTACCTCTCAAAGGAAGAATCGCCTGAAAGGTTCTATCCCGACCCTGTTTTGCGCTACCACCCGCAGAATCTCCTTCAACAATAAAAAGCTCCCTCAGTTTTGGGTCGCGAATGGAACAATCAGCGAGTTTCCCTGGAAGTTCTCCTCCTTCAGCAAGTTTTTTCCTGGTCAGTTCTCTTGCCCGTCTGGCTGCTTCTCTTGATTTTAACGCAGTGATTGCTTTATTAAGTATATCCCTGGCAGCATCTGGATGTTCTTCGAGAAAAGTATATACTTTGTCAAAAGTAATGCTTTCAACAAACGGTTTCACAGTTGAATTACCAAGTTTCGTCTTTGTTTGACCTTCAAACTGAGGGTCAGGAATTTTTAAACTGATTACAGCAGTTAATCCCTCCCTCACATCTTCGCCACCGAGAGTGGTGTCTGAATCAAGAATCTGATTTTTTTTACCATACTCGTTGATACTCCGTGTCAAACCGGCTCTAAAACCAGTCAGATGTGTTCCCCCATCCCTTGTATTAACATTGTTCACAAACGAAAGGATTGTTTCATTGTACCCATCATTATATTGAAACGCCACTTCCAGTTCCATATCGTCTTCCTCTTTTTTAAAATAGTATGGAGGAGAAAACAATGCAACTTTGTTCTTGTTCAAAAATTCCACAAACGAAACAAGTCCACCGTCAAATTTAAACACCTCACTCCTTGATTTTCTCTCATCTTCAAATTTTATCGTGAGCGATGGGTTCAGGAAAGCCAATTCCCTCAGTCTGCTTGCAAGGATATTGTCATCAAATTCTATTGTTTCAAAAATTTCACTGTCAGGTTTGAATGTAACAGTTGTTCCAGTATCTTTCGTTTTTCCAACCACTGTAAGTTGTGAAACCGGCTTACCTCTTTCATATTTCTGATGATAAATATTTCCATCTCTTTTTACTTCAACTTCAAGCCATTCTGAAAGTGCGTTAACAACAGATACTCCAACACCGTGTAATCCACCTGAAACTCTATATGCTTTTCTGTCAAATTTACCACCAGCATGTAGCATTGTTAGAACGACCTCTACTGCTGGCTTATTCTCGGTTTTGTGAATATCAACAGGTATACCTCTACCATTATCGGCAACAGACACACTATTATCAACATGTACCACAACTGAAATCTCTGTGCAATAGCCTGCCATTGCCTCATCAATACTATTATCAACAACTTCATACACAAGATGATGCAAACCAAACATCGAGGTATCCCCAATATACATAGCAGGTCTTTTTCTAACTGCCTCAATTCCTCCAAGTACCTGAATCTTTGTCGCATCGTATTTTGCTCCAGTTTTTTCTTTTTCCATCAGAAACACCTCCTATTTTTTCTAAAAAATTATAGCATCTTATTGAGGCGAAGTCAAGAAAAAATTGTTTCTCTCAAATTTTCTAAAATTAGGAAAAATCAATTACTTAAGATTGAGTTATCCTGGAAAGTATCGTTCCTTAAAAAAATTTCTGTTAGCAGGCAAAAACCAAACAGGCGTATAATACATCAAAAGAATTTTTTTGAGATAAAAATCGCGATAATTGTTGAAAATAAAGAGATTTCCATTAATCAAATAAAATTTCGCACCCATAACTTCCACGCTTTTTACTGACAAACTTTGAAAATACATCGCAAACTTTTCAACATCTTTTTCGTTGAGAGATACTATAAGAAAATTCTTTCTATCAAAATTTCTAAAATCTGTGATGTAATCATAGTATCTTCCACTCCTTGATATAGAACCAAATAAAACAAAATCCTTCCTGCAATAGTAAGACAGAACAGATGCTTCGGTGTAGCCTGTGGACGCGGGAACTCTTCCATCAAGATTTTTTTCAATTATCCCGCACAACTCCGCAGGATGCAAAAACATTACAATTTGTGGATACTTTCTTAATCCCTTATATGCTTCAACTGGTATCGTAAAAATGACAACGACAATAATCATTACTGACAGAGAAAGATAAAAACAATGCCTCAGCGCTGCAGCAAGAACATCAAAGGGTAGGTATATAATAATAAGGAAGAAAAAAGGATAGAATGATGCCATCCAGTGTAATCCAATATTTTTTACAAATGAAATCAGAAGGAAGAAGAAAAATGGAACCAAGAAAACAAACCAGAACAAACTCTTTTTTCTGCACTCGTCCAGAAAAAATCTTTTTTCAAAAAATTTCACTGATAGAAATGGCGTCATCAGAAAAATCTGTTCAATCAAATAAATACAAACATTAGAAAAATTGAAAGTCATCCCTTTGTTCCTATAAAATAGGTTGAACATGATATTCAGCCAGCAATGAGTATAATTCCAGAAAATGTTCACCATAATAAGCGGCAAACTACCAATGAAAAATAAAACAAATGTTTTCCATACCTTTTTTCGGGCTGTAACAATACAAAAAATTAACAATGCCATACCGTATAAAACAGAAAAATATTTTGAAAGAAAGGCGCATCCAAAGAAAAAACCAGATAACACAGCATCAAGTCTTCTTGAAGTTTTCAATGCTTTGTAGAAAAAAACACCTGAAAGAAATGTAAAAAGAATCAAAGGTACATCATTCACGCTCAAAACATTTAGAATACTAACAGGAGACAGCAAAAAAATAGAACCACATAAAAATGCCCTGTCTCTGTCCACCTCACTTAATAAATTCACGATAATGACTGCGATTAAAGGAATAGTAATGAGCGGAAAAATGCGGTAAACAAAAATGTCATTGCCAAAAAAAGAAAATAACCACATCACCCAACCTATCATTGGCGGATGTTCGTAATATCCCCAGCTAAGGTGTTTTGCCCAGACAATAAAATATGCCTCGTCTCCGGTAATTGGAACAATTTTCGCAAAAAGTATTCTTATACAGGTAGAAATACCAAACATCCAGAGAAAAAGTTTTTTTGTATTCATGCGTATATTATATTGCTTTTTGTCTGATTTTGCAGATAATGGAATTTCTGTTTATGGGTAATTCCAGCCTACTTCTTCCTTTGCCGTGTTTTCTTTAACGATGCCCTGCTTGCCTTACGCATCACAAGATTGATGGGAAGAAAAAACAGTGATGCTCTGTTGAATCGAACTGTTCGTCTGAATATTGAGTTATATGACGATATTCTTTTTCTTGCGTAATAATATCCTTTCTGTAATTGATCAACACTCAATAGTTTCGGTTTGAATACGACTTCCCCGCATGTATACTTTGTCCAATCTCGTTCAAATATTCTTCCCTGCTGGTTGAATTGATTGTATAAACGGGTTCCCGGTAATGGGGTAAGGATAGAAAAACTCGCAAGTTCAATCTTATTCTGTTCAATAAAATCAATAGTCCTGTCAAAGACCTCGGGTCCATCTGAATCAAAACCAAAGATGAAAGCACCAATGATGCTTATTCCACTGTCGTGAATTCGTTTGACTCCTTCCTTATACTCTCTGATACGGTTTATACTTTTTCCTACCTGTTTCAAACTTTCTTCTGAAATTGATTCAAACCCTATGAAAAGAGCCTTGCATCCACTCTTTGCAGCCAACCTGAGCAGTTTTGGATTTCTGGCTATTGTGATAGATGCCTGTGAAAACCACCTTTTCTTAAGAGGAATTAGAGCTTCGAATAGTTCTCTGGCATGCTCTGGAAGCCCGGCAATATTATCGTCAACAAAGAAAATGACAGCCCTGTTTTTTAATTGTTTAACCTCCCTGACTATATCCTCAACTGGTCTTGTTCGGTAAGTGCGTCCAAAAAAATCAGAAACACTGCAGAAATCACAACCAAAAGGACATCCCCTTGTTGCTTGAACCAGATCCATTTCCCTGTAAAATTTATTGCCAAATAAAAGATCTTTTCTTGGTAAAGGAAGTTTTGAAAGATCCGGTCTCTCAGTTGAGGCATAAAATTTCTGTAAATTGCCAGAATGAAAATCCTTCAATAATCTATCCATTACACTTTCTGCTTCACCAATGACGACTGCGTCCGCATGAAGAGATGCTTCGTGAGGAAGGACAGATGGATGTATTCCACCCATTATAACAGAAACTCCCCTTTTTCTGAATTCGTCAGCAATTTCATATGCTCTCGGAGCAGTGGATGTAATGGTCGTAATACCCACTAAATCAACCTTCTCATCAAAATCTATCTCATCAAGGCTGTCATTGATGATTTTAATATCTGTATCTGGTGGAAAGAGTGCGGCGACTGATGTCAAACTCAGTCTTGCGAACTGAACTGCCCTATCTCTTTTTGTAACAGATACTACCGGTGACCTGGGCGAAATTAAATTAACTCGCATATTAAAAATATTATCATACCTTGTGGCTAATATGTCAACAAAACAATATATTGCTGAGTCATATGAATATTTCAACCATTTTGTCACTTGTTGTAAAATAGAGGCAAAGGGAAAACCACCACCCATTATAACAGGGGGACTTATGGAAAAGAAAATCAGGATGGGAATTATTGGGGCAGGGGGAAGAGCAAACTTCCAGGCACAAGCCATCATTGAAAGTGGAATTGGAGAACCTGTTATTGTTTACTCACCTTTTGAAAACGAAGCCAGAAAATTTTCAGAAAAATTTAAAATTAGATACACAAACTCCATTGAAGATATTTTCTACTCCACTGATATTACAGCAATCACAATTTCAACTCCAAATGCAACGCATTATATGTTTGCAAAAAAAGGTCTTGAAAATAATAAACATGTTCTTGTTGAATATCCTCCAACCCTAAATATTCAGGAACTTGATGATTTGATAAATATCGCCAGCAATAGAAACCTTGTTTACTGGGTCAGCCTTACTCAGATACTGGAAAATCCTTTTTATACAATCAAAAAAAATATCAATTCCATTGGACAGTTGATTTTCTCTTATTACACATACGTTTCATCTTTTCTGGGTGGATGGTACGCTGATTCTGAACTTTGTGGTCCACTTTATGTCGCGCAACATTTCCATTTTGTGAGCCAATTACTCGAACTGGAACATGATGCTGAATCTGTCTGTGCATTTGAAAACATCAAATACAGCAACGATAATAAAAAAATGGTTTCCACTGCATCAATAATGGTTTTGAAATTCCCATCCGGGCACATCGCAAACATTGAATTTGCCATGGGTATCAAAAATGCCAGAGATTTTAAAATCAAATTTGTAGGAGAAAATGGAATACTTAACTTTGATGGGAAGAAACTGTACCTTGAAACAAAGGAAACTGGAAAAAAAGAATTAGAAATTGAGGAAAGCAATTTAAATATTGATACAATAAATTTTTTGAAACATATTGTGGATAGTTCTACTGATACTAAAACAGCGATAAAAGCAAGAAAAATATTAAAAACCTGTCTGTGTGCAGAAATATCTGCAAAAGAAGAAAGAATTGTAAAAATAGAAAAATCCGGATGAAAACAGAGAACATACCAAAAGAGACTGACATTGTGGTAATAGGCGCTGGCATTATGGGGTGCTCCATCGCCTATCATTTGTCAAAAGAAACCAGGGAAGTGATTGTATTTGAAAAACGGAGTATTGCATCGGGCGCAAGCGGAAGAAATGGAGGCCAGGTAATACAACTCGAAGGTAGGGATAAAAATCCTGAAACAATAAAAGCGCGTCTTTTGGTGGCAAAAGAAAACAACAAAATGCTGAAAAATCTTGAAAAAGAATTAAATTCTACACTTGAATACCAGAAAGTGGGAAGCCTGGATATCGCGCTGAACGAAGAAGAATGGAAAGACATAAAGAAAACAGTTAGAATTCAACAGAAAGCCGGTGATAGAGAAATAGAATTATTGGATAAACGAGAAATTCTCAAAAAGTGCCCTTATTAACAGAAAAAGTTTATGGGGCAAGATATAGGGCATCAGATGGAACAATCAATCCATTTTTTCTGACTCATGAGTTTGCTTTTAAAGCGATGAAAAATGGCGCAAGATTTTTTACAAACATCAGAGTCAAAAAAATCATCACAGACAACAAAAAAGTCAAAGAAATTGAACTTAAAAATAATCAGAAAGTAAAATGTGGAGCCGTCATCAACGCCACAAATGCTTGGTCAATCCTCTTGTGTTATGAAAAATTATTCAAGCATATACATCAGGAAAACATGTACACAGGTCTTCTATTGGACGGCGATATCAGTAGCATCCTTGACGACTTATTAAAAATGGAAATTGATGTTATTCAATTTGTGCAACCAAATGTAAGCGGCATAAAAACACTCAAAGAAAAAGTCAAGGGTAAAAAATGCTTAAAATGCAGCGTGGATATGATGAGTACACTTGCATACGGAACACCAGAAGATGTGAAAAAAGAAGCAGAAGCGCTGGTAGAAAACCTAAATGCAAAAGAAGGTGGTTTTATATGTAATGTCATGCGCTGGTACAGACCCAGTTATCCAGAAAGAAATGTTCTTGCATCAGTTGAAACTTTTAACAAATATAGAAAAAAATGAAAAAAATTGATTTCAGAATTTATGACCACCCCATACTTGGAAGGATAATCCAAAAAAAGAAAGTATCAATTTATTTCAATAATAAAAAATTGATTGCCTATGAAGGTGAAACGATTGCAGCGGCACTGTATGCAAATGGAATAAGGGTGCTCAGAAAGACAGAAAAATTCAAACAACCGCGTGGCATTTTCTGCGCAATTGGAAGATGCACTGACTGTGTGATGACAGTCGATGGAATACCTAATGTAAGAACGTGTATTACACCGGTAAAAAACAAAATGAAAATTGAATTTCAAAAAGGTTCGGGCAGGTGAAAAAAAAAGAACTGGTAATTATTGGTGGAGGGCCTGCAGGACTCTGCGCAGCAATAGAAGCCAGAAAAAAAGGCATTGATGTTCTATTGATTGATGAAAACCTCAGACCTGGGGGTCAACTCTTCAAACAGATTCATAGATTTTTTGGTTCCAGACAACATATGGCTGGCATCAGGGGTATTTCAATAGGAGAAACACTGCTGAGAGAGGTTGAAAAACTTGGAGCGGATGTCTGGTTAAATAGTGTTGTTTACGGAATTTTTGGAAACAGAATAATAGGAGTGGTAAAAAACATTCTGGTCAAAGCAGAAACAATTCTTGTAGCAGCAGGAGCACTTGAAAACTCATTGGCTTTCCCTGGTTGGACACTTCCGGGTGTAATGGGAGCCGGCGCCTGTCAAACAATGATAAATATACACAGGGTTTTGCCCGGGAAAAAAGTACTGATGATAGGGGCAGGAAATGTGGGTTTAATCGTTGCGTATCAATTACTTCAGGCAGGCGCTGAGGTCAAAGCAATCATTGATATCATGCCTGAAATTAGCGGCTATATGGTTCATGCGGCTAAAATCAAAAGATGTGGAGTGCCAATTTTTCTTTCCACAACAGTAATTGAAGCCACTGGAAAAAATGAAGTGAAAGCAGTAATAATATGCCCTGTTGATAACAACTTTGAGCCCATTTATAAAAAAAGAAAACTTCTGGATGTGGACCTGATTTGCATAGGCACCGGACTTTCGCCACTCAACGAACTATTATATCAGGTGGGTTGTGAATTTACATATAAACCATATCTTGGTGGACGTGTAGCACTGCACAATGAAAATATGGCAACAACTGTTGACGGAATTTTTGTTGCAGGAGATTGTTCAGGCATAGAAGAAGCATCAACAGCCATGGAGGAAGGTAAACTTGCAGGAATATCCGCAGCCGAGAAAGTTAGAAAAAAAAGATGGGATGATGAAAAATTGGACATAAGAAACCGGCTTAATGATTTCAGGATTGGTACCTTCGGAGAAAAAAGAAAAATTTCAAAAAAAGTGATAATAAACGAATACCATGAAAAAATTAAAAATTGACGAGACTATGTATATAAAAATCCCCGGATTCCCTTCCGAACAAAGAATAAAAAAAGGACCGGTTGCAGTTATTGAATGTGCACAGGATATCCCCTGCAATCCCTGTGAAACTATATGCCCGAAAAAAGCAATAAAAGTTGGGATTCCTATCACAAACTTACCTGAACTTGACCAGGATAAGTGCAGTGGCTGTGGATTATGTATTCCTGTGTGTCCTGGACTCGCTATATTTGTTCTCAACTATAATTTTGACAAAAAAAATGCAAGTTTGACAATTCCTTACGAGTTTCTGCCAATTCCAGATAAAAGCGAAAAAATAAAGTGCATTGATAGAAATGGGAAACGTGTATGCAATGGCAGGATTGTCAGGGTTATACCTCCAGAAAAAAATAGCGGAACATCCATCATAACCTTTTCGTTTCCGAAAAAATATTTCAACGTAGTCAGAAACTTTAAAAAATGAAAAAAGACAAAATCATATGTAGATGTAAAGAAATCACCGAAGGACAAATTCTTGAAGTTATTGGAAAGGGTATTATTGACGTAGACAGTGTGAAAAGAGCACTGGGAGCAGGCATGGGGTTGTGTCAGGGCAAAACATGCACAAACCTTATTATTAAAATTATCAGCCAGAATAAGGACATCCCTGTAAAAGATGTAAAAACACAAACAAGCAGGGCACCAGTACGACCGATTCCAATCAAAACAATTTCTAAACAACCAACCGAAGACTGAGGTAGAATATATTCATAACAACGAAATGGGAAAGGAAATGAAAATAAATAATGCAGCCATCACGACCATAGAACTTCTCACTCTTATTGCACTTGCCTCGCTTGGAAGCAGTATCTTTTTCCCTGAAATTGTCCGGATAAAAGAAAAAACAAATCAGGCGTTATGCGTAACCAACCTCAAACAGTGCTATATGGCACATATGATGTATGCCGCTGATTTCAATGATTACCTGGTTCCAAATGAAAATCCAAAACAACCTGACTACCCGAGGGTGTGGACAACAGTGCTGATGGGATATTATAGTACTTGTGGACCAGCATAATTAAAAACAATTTCCCTTACCAAACAATTTTTGAGATTCACACGCATTGCTTTTAGAAGACTGGTTGATATTTCAGAGTTTTAACGGTATAATGAATAGCACAGGAGGGGTCGCATAGAGGTCTAGTGCGGCGGATTGCTAATCCGTTGTATCGTCGAAAGGCGGTACCGTGGGTTCAAATCCCACCCCCTCCGTTTTATCTCCCTCAAAGGATTTGAATGGAGCGGTGCTGGTGCGAGGAAACGAGCACCGTATGGCACAAAGGTCGAGAAAATGAGGCAGGACGGATCGACCAACAGCAGTGGATAAAGGCTAATTAAAAAGGGACTCCATTTCAACCTTTTTCTTTAATTCTTCTGTCTTCTCTTTAAGTCCTCTGGTTTTTAAAAGAACCTCTGATATTTCCTTAAGATTGATCTCTGGACTTTTTTTCATCCTATCATAATAAGACATTACTAAGCTCCAAACATTTGCAAGTTGTTCTCCCTGACCCTTTAATGATGGAATGGAATAAGCTTTTTCTATCCAGGGTTTGTAATCTGCCTCATATACCTGTGCAAGAGATGTAATTTTCCATTTCAAGATGTTGTACCTCGGTTCATTAATTTCATGTTCAATGGCGTCAGATTCTTTTTTATTCAACATCTTTTTTTTGAAAACAATTGTCCCATAATTCTCCACTTCATGAAATGACTTTTGAATTTTCGGCCAGCATGAAACTCTTTCTTCTGCTGGTCCTGTGAGATTATTTCTTCCAACGTTTATTTTCCACTTTTCTCCATCAGATGGTATCTTCCCGAGCACCTTGAATGGTATTTTTATTTCAACTGACCAGAAATCTTTACCAACAAAACTTTTCGCCTGCCAGTTCTCGAGAGGAACCGTCTGAGCGATACCTACCGCATTCCACTTTGAACTGATTGTGTTGACAATAAATTGCCAGCAATTCATCTCAGGAGGAATAAGAAATAATTCAACACTATCTTCCATCCATAAAAATTTGTCCCCATCTGGTCTTTTTGCTTCAATTTTCTGGACATCTGGCTCTTCAGCCTTAAAGGCAAAATAAAAATTTTCATTATCCCAGCCCGCCTTGAACCATGATGGTTTGACCGTGGCAAATTCATTCCCGCCAAGAAGGAAAAAACACCTGGCTTCAGGAATAAACTGCCAGCAATCATCATCAACCTTGCCATCCAGAACCGGTTCCTTTTTGATTAGATAACACTGATACAATGAAATTTCTTTTGCGTTAATGAGATTGTCTTTAAGCTGTGTATTTTTGATATTGTCGGCAATAGCACATCCAGCATAAAGCAATAAACAGATAAATAAAATTATATTCTGTAGTTTATACATTTTAGCCGCCTTTTTATTTAACGTTGAATGTTTTTTCAACAGCAGTGCCTGTGGAAACATCTTTTACTTTTATTTTCCATAACCCTATTTGTTCATCGAGAGCAAGTGAAATCTTATCCTGAATTTTACCATTTTTTGCTGCAAGGTTTTTCGTGTAATATTTCATTTCTTTGCCAGAAGGCGATATCAAACATATATTAAAAACATGAAATCCAGGGGTTGATGTTGCCACAATTTCAGCACTGTAAGAAAATTCTGTACCTTGCTTAACAGTTCCTGGTACCGAAAGATTGATGCTGGTAACTCTGTATGGCAAAAGGCTATACACCTTTGGCTTAATAGGAATAAAGTCTGTTGTAATTGTGTTTGTATATCCAATAAATCTTCCTTCCCTGGTATCATAAACGTAAAAGTTTTCAGGAAGCGATATCTGTCCTTTATTTTGTTTCTCAGCGATTGTATCATCAACTTCCTGAAGAATTCCCAGATACATGTTATTGCCCGCATTGTATCTGTACATTTTCAATCCAGGCACATCAGGCGATATCATAATTTTCTTTTTGTTGCCTGCAAATGTCCAGAGTTTATCACAAAAGTCCTTCAATAAGAGAGCGTTTTCTACATTGACCTGGAGTTTCCCTTTTTCAAGTTCACCTTTTACTGAAGCATACTCCTTCATCGTAAAATTCAAAAGTATTCCCTTACCTTTACCATAGGTATTGGTAATCAGGACCGGTATACCATCAGCTGAACCAGCGGGTTGACCTGTGGTCACTTTTAAGGTAGTATCAACAATTGTTGCGGGCAGTTTTGAAGGGAAAAAAACATTACCAATTGAAATGTCTGTTTTCTTGCCACCCGAACGGTCAAAGGTATTCTGGGATATACCAAAAATTTCATCAAGAATTCCAGTTGAATATGATTTACCATGTTCATCACATACACCTGGTCGCAAATCAGCAATCACTGTGCCACCATTCCTGACGAAATTGATAATCTCTGATGCCTCTTTTTGTGAAAGTGCCTGAGTAAAGGGAAGATATAAAAATTTGAAATTGCCTGTATTGAGTATTCCATCCTCAATCTGCTTGGAAGAAATAATTTTGAATTGTCGTTGCGTATCTTCCATCACTGTTACAATGCTATCCAGAACTTCTGCCATCGTTGGAAATTTGGGAGATAATGTCGCCATATGTACACTTGATGCCGAATATAAAATTGCTGTCTGATCGTAGTCTTTTTTTGACGCCATAAACAGTTTACCGATACCAGATTTGATTTCATTGACCTGCGCAAGTGTAATCTTGAAAAAATCATAAAAAGAAAAATCAGAGGCAGTTGTACTAAGATTTTGCCCCGGAAAACCTGTCCACATAAAAACACCTGTCGCACCTTTAAAAAGATTTCTCCATGGGAAATAGTAATTAAATAATTTACCTTCCCTGCAGAAGGAATAACCACCTGTCCATCCAAAAGAAAGAAGGCTATTGGGCTGAGCAAAATCTTTAATAGCACAATCTATAAAAGGTCTTGTATAGTCACCGTTGAGATTGATAGCATTCATCAACTTGTAAAAGTCAGCAGCTTTAAAGGTGTTTACTTCAGCATCTGTTCCTTCGTAGCCAACCCTTGCATATGGAATTTTTTTCCGTATCACATCAGCAGCGTACTGATACGAACCCGCCCAGACACTTTCCATGCATCGTCTGTAATCAACCCAAAGAGGGATTAAATCAGGATTTTTTATTGCAACCTGATAGGTTACAGGTTGCACTTCTAAAAATGAATTATAGTGTGAGTTATACTCCTTATTCAGGTTCTGAATGGTTTTGTATTCCTGTTGAATAAATTCCTGGAATTTCTTTACGCAATATGGACAGAAACACAACTCATAGCCAGCGGGTGAAAAATGCAATTCATCGCCCATTGTGAACTCACACACCGAAAAATCTTTTACCTTATCAATGTCCTTATTCAAACCATCCGCAATCTTTTGCAAAACCTCAGGGTCATTGAGACATGGAACCCTCACATGATCTGAAGGGTCTCTTGGAGATTTTCTGTCAGCAAAAAACCATGTCACAGACTCGCATATACCAATGAAATTAAGATTTGCAAAGGGTATCATATCAGAAAACTGTGGATAGATTGTATCAATGCCAGCATTGTAATATAATTTATACAAATAAAAAGACAAATATGCTGTGTCAACAGGTCCACACCACATGATTGACCTGAAGTCATCAAGTGGTTCAATATCTGAAATAGAAAATTTTTGATTTTTTTCTGCAAGAATTTTTCCATCCTTTATCAATTGAACATTAATGTTATTCACAACTGTAAGATAACTGGCTGGCAAAAGAGTGAAGTTTATTTCTCTGGAATCCACAGTTAGTGTTTTCTGCTGCAGAAGTCTGCCGAAATTATCTCTGTGCTGAATCCTTAAAATTAATCCGTTTTCAGGTTGCTGTTTCAAAACGATTTTTCCACCTATGGTATCGCTTGTCCTGAAACTCTTGTTCATTTCAATTTTTTCAATATCCTGTTGAGAGGATACCTCTAAAAAACAGCTCCCAAAATCAATCACCTTTCCACCATTTTTTATCCACACATCAACGTAGTATGAACCCGCCGCGAGATTGTCAAAATTTCCAGCAAGATTATTTTTGCCGGGATTCAGTTTAAGATTTTTCTCATCATTAAGAACTTCCTCCCCTGATTTTTTTCTGATAATAAAATTACAACTAATAGATTTTTCTTTTTGGCTTTCCACATTGAAATTGATGTTAATCTGCCTGCCATAGTCAACCATTACATAATCAGGGCCTGTAAGAATGCATTCAGGTTGTCTGTCAGCAGCCCATAAAATGGCTCGTATGATAAAGGCAAGATAGTAATCATAATCGCTATAATCGGTCTCAAGTGCACTTTTCTTTGGCTTTACGGGACACAAAAAATGCATCGCAGAATCAGCCACATAGTTTTTTATAATAAAAATTTTCCCCTTACCAAACGAATAGCAGAAGAAAGTTGATTTCACAAATTCGTCAAAACTGCGATATTTTTCAAATGCAGGCAATGCCCTGTATGGAAAAACAAACTGAAGATTCAGTGGCACCTTGTTTGTTGTTGCCCGTGTTAGATACTCATCTGTATCCTGACCTGTCCTTTGATAGAACAAGAAATTCGTACCCTCTTTGATTTTTTTCAGTAACTCATATCTTGCCCACAATGGTAAAACATTCCAGCTAATACCTGAAACAATGACATCATAACTACCAGAAAGTTTCTCCTTTAAAATTTTGTCGTAGAATTCTGTCGTAATATTCGGTGGCAGAGCATAGTGTGGCTGAAGGTAATTGTATGGAGTGTCTGACGCAAATACATCATATTTTATATCCATTCGCTGAGATATTTCGACAATTTCCCTGAAACCTCCATTTAATCTATAACCCAGAAATAACACTCTCAATGGCGGCTGAGCAGAAGGTTTCAACCATTTAATATGAGGAGTAACAACCTCTTCGTCTGGCATAAAATACTTGCTTCCATATCCTGGTAATTCATAGCCAAATATGATACTACAAAACAAAAAAGACACTCCTGCGAGCCACAATGCTTTGCTCATTGATTGCCTCCTCTAATTTGAAAACAGTTTTTCAAACAAATATTGCGAGAAATCTTGCTTCAGCTCATAAATCAGAAAATAACCATCCCTTTCAATCTTATCAAGATATTTCTGCTCAAGTTTTTTTCTCAAAGATTCAGCTTCTGCACCCTGAAGGTTATTTTCTCTAATCAGGTCATCAAGAGATGCCTTCAAAATCGGTCTATATTTTTGAGCACACATCTCAATGCTCTTTTTATAATTTTCTCTACTTTCTATCAAAAGATTAATCCGTTCTGCTATCTGCCTTGCATCTGCGTTAAATTCAGGCGTTTGCATGAGGACTGAAATATCTTTAATCGTACCTTTTTCTATAACAGATTTCACTCTTGTAAAAATAGCAGGATCCTGACCCTGTGGAACCGCTTTTTCCATTGAAGGAACCACTTTTAATATCACACTACAGGCAGAGGCAAGATTATTTTGAAAAATGTAAGATAAACAGAGCATCAATCCTGCTTTTACCTTTATCTCAAAAGGGGTGTCGTCATTATTAATGAGCTTTATCAATTCATCAGTTAGTTGTCCATACTGATTTGCTGTATCAGTTATAAAGGATGACATAAATTTCTCGTAAATAGTCTGATAAATTATAGTTTTTGAATCAGTGGTTCCCTTTTGAGCAAAGGAAGAAATAGAAAAAAATAACAGACATACTACAGTACGCATACAAATTTTGCCCAACGTGTCCTCCCTGTTGTTTCCTCACATCAATAATTCGCTATGGTCAGGTCTGCCCTCAATATGTCATAGACTGGAAGTAAATAATGTATCCTATCTTCATTGCATGCTTCAACATGTCCATCAGCAAACCATGCATTAGCAAAACCTGTATGTTTTAGATGTATGCATGCGCCCTGGGTATATGAGTAGTAGTAAACTGCGTAAGGTTTTCCGACATTCCCGGCAGCAACAAGAGACGAATCCAGTAACCATGGGAACTCTGCTGGTTTTGGTAAATTGGTTATCCTGAGATACCAGGGTCCTGAAGGACTGTCCCGCCTTACATTTTTATTTCTTGATGTTGGACAAGGAAATTGCCAGCCAAAAATGGTTGGGTCTCTATAGTATGCAGCATTGACATCTATTGCAATACCGTTATATGCCCAGTTAAAAGGCTTCTGCCTGTTCGTGGGGCAAACAACAAGTTCCTGATTTTTTAGATATCCCTTAACAAAATAAGGCTGAAGTCCAGTATAACCGGGCTGACCCACTGCCAACCAACCATCCCAATCCTCTGCATATAGCACCATTCCCAATCCTACTTGCTTCATATTGTTCATACATACTGCCTGGCGGGCCTTTTCTCTTGCCCGTGTCAGTACAGGAAGCAACATCGCAGCCAGAATCGCTATGATCGCAATGACAACAAGCAATTCAATAAGAGTGAAGCCCTTTTTCATTTTCATTCACCTCCTTTGTGTTTTTCAAATTCAATTGACATGGCAAAACAATTTCAATTTTTCGCTTTTCTCCAGTTATCAATTTCTTTAGAGATTCTCCCGCACATTTGCCAATCTCAGAAAGTGGCTGAATGACTTCATGAATATATCTTTTTTCCTCATATTCCACAGGAACCTCATCAAATGTAGCAATTTCAAGTTCATCAGGAATCCTTATCTTTTTGTTTCTCACCACATGTAGAACAATATCAAGCAGGCCTCCTCTCAACACAATCACAGCTGTTGGTTTATATTCATCAAGCATTTTCTCAAAACATTCCTTCAATCCTGAAAATTCAAGAGGATCATGTTGTTTGATTTTAATGGTTACTATTGCTTTTTCGTTCTGTTCAATTCCTGCTTTCCTGCAGGCATTGATGAATCCCTGATATCGTTGCATTGCATATGAAATTTCCGTTATCTTGCCGACAAAGCCGATTTTCCTGTGTCCCTTTTTTATCAAAAATTCTGTAATTTCCTCTCCTGCCTTTTCATGCCAGGCACTCACATAATTAATTCCTTTTTCAACTCTGTTAACAGTAACAACAGGCATCATAAAATGGGTTTGTAATTTCTTTATCACAGAAATGTGATTGGAAAATGGTGCAATCCAGATCATCCCGTCAATATCCAGATTCTTCATCTTCACACAAAGTTCAGAATAACTACAATGATAAGGAAGAATGTGCATGCTAACATTATCAAACGACTCACTGTTTAACATCCCGGAAACAACCGATGCAATAAAAGAATCTTTCATATCCCGTTTTGGAGGAAGGATTACCATATAATGGAGCAATGATTCAGGTCGCAACTTCTTTTGAATAAAAGTACCTCTTCCTGGAATTCTTACCACAAGAGATTCTTGTTCAAGTTCATCAAGCGCACGGCGAACAGTAATGTGGCTAACACCAAACTGGCGTGTCAGTTGATTTTCTGTGGGCAACCGATCTCTTTCTTTCCCCTGTTCAATAATTTTCAACAAATAGTCTCTTATCCCTTCATAAAGGAATCGCTTCGTCATTTCGCTTTTTTTAACATTTCTGTTTTCATGATATTATAATATAAATTATAAATTTGTTTGTCAAGTCAGCACAATATGAAAGGAGAGAAATGGAGAAGAACAAAAGGTGGGTTCACCCCCTGTGCAAGCCG
Source organism: Candidatus Ratteibacteria bacterium (assembly GCA_049971295.1). GTDB lineage: Bacteria > Ratteibacteria > UBA8468 > B48-G9 > DTJG01 > DTJG01. Next base: position 29,963 of record JBMFLH010000001.1, read on the forward strand.
CTTGAGACAAGTTCAAATGGTCCATTTATTATGCTGTCTGAAAAGCAAATTTTTACGATTGATAATGAAGGCGCAAAGATAAGCGAAGATGAAGGAAAAAATTGGAAACATCTCTCGTTCGTTAGTGAGGGTATTAATCAATCCTGTCCAAGTACCCTTGGACTTTTGAAAACAAAAAATAATACAATTGTTCTTCTATATCTTGACTTCAAAACATACAGGTTTTCCTGGAATAATGAAATCAATGAACCTCAACAGGATTGTAAACTGGAATTATGGGCCATACGCAGCACTAATGGTGGGAAAACATGGAAGGACAAACAAAAAATCCTTGATGGCTATAATGCAGACTTTTTTGGATTTATCCAGACAAGAACCGGAAGAATTCTGGCAAGCGTTGAACACCTTGTTAGTAACCCTGCAAGGTGGGTAAGTTTTTCAATATACTCTGACGATGAAGGAAAAACGTGGGGAAAAAGCAATATCATAGACATCGGAGGACATGGACATCATTCAGGAGCAATGGAACCAACTGTGGCTGAATTAAATGATGGGAGACTTCTGATGCTGATCAGAACAAATCTTGACTGGTTCTGGCAGGCAATTTCTGACACAGATGGAAAATACTGGCGCACAATAATGCGAAGCAACATAGACGCCAGCAGCGCCCCGGGTTATTTAACAAAATTGCAGAGTGGAAGATTGATACTTGTATGGAACAGAGTGGACCCAGAAAACCAGCAATTTCCCAGAGGACTTCCGAATCCTCAATGCGGTGAAGAGATAAATTCCAGCTGGCACAGAGAAGAATTATCAATAAGTTTTTCTGAAGATGATGGAAAAACATGGTTAAAACCGATTGTGATTGCAAAGCAAAAAGGGCAGATCAGTTATCCATATATCTTCGAAAGAAAACTCGGTGAGGTATGGATTACAGCCACCTGGCTGCGAGAACCCGATGGCAGTATTTCAAAAACACCATTCAGAGTAAAGATAAAAGAAGAAGAATTTCTGAAAAACAACCGGTGAAAAAAATGAAAACAAAATATCAACTGAACGTGTTTGAAAATGAAAAGGAAATTGGCATTGCCTGTCCTTACTGGATAGTCAAACATTCAAAGGAAAAAGGCGGCACGATTTCAGAAATTATCTTCAAGCAGGGCACTCAAAAAAATATTCTGGTTGAACCGTTAAGTTCCATGATTTTATTAAAGGAAGGGAATAATTATAATCGTTACTACGAATCTGAATGCAAAAATCCTGAAATAATGGTAGAGGAAAAAGAAAACATTGTGGTGACCTCACGCGGTACATACACCTGTGAAAATGGACAATGTGCTGATATTAAATACATAACTACATACCATTATAATGATTACGGGCTTGTAAGTATCACGCTTGAATTGAATTTCTCAAACACAGTAAAAAATATCATATCACTTAGTATCCTGAAGTTCTCTGTCTGTGGTTCATTAAATACTGCTGGTTATATACCATATGCGCAAAATGGGTTTTACCCATCGAGTTTTGAAAAGGTTATATGGAAGGAATTTGTTCAAAGACACTATTACAACAACGCTCTGTTAATGGGAAAATTCAGACCCGCGTATTTCTGCATTCTTCAAAGAAGGGTAGAGGGCATTGAAATTTTTAGCCCTGATATCATTGAAGATAACAGGTTTTTCAATAACAAAGAAAACACTGGATTCTATCAGGCGCGTTACCATGATGTTAAAAACATTGTTGAGATAGAGTTTTCGCCCTATGGAGAATGGCAACTCCCTATCTCGATGAAAAAAGGAAAATATTTATTTTCATATTTTCTTGGACTTCCTTCTAGCAAAGGGAAAAACGTGGTTCACCAACCATATTTTCATGCAAGGATTGACAGCAGATGGCCGGATGAAAAACAACTGGATATTCTTGCGAAATCAGGGGTGAAATTGATTCGACTACACAATGATTATAGAGAAGACGGTCCTTTCTGGCACGATGGGTGTTATCCACCATATGACAGAAAAAACATGGAAAAAATGGACTGGGTGATTGAACAAGTTCACAAACGAAAGATGAAAATCGTTCCGTATTTTTCTTTGAAGGAACTTCATCCAGATGCTCCTGAGTATAAAAAATTCAGAAAACTCTGGAAAAGAACGATTGATAAAAAATACTCTGTAATTCACAATTATGCAGGTACCGGTGAATATGGCGCCCAGATGTGCCTGTGCTCAGGATGGAAAGAATTTAGAAAAAAATCTATAGACATCGTATTGAAAAAACATTCTTTTGACGGAGTTTATTATGATTGGGTGGCATCTCTGCATTGCAACAATCCTGCTCATTTTGACGGAAAACAGCATACCGATATTGAACAGCTTATTGACCTGATATTCTGGACAAGGAAAAGAGTTGGACCAGATGGAATAGTTTTCCTTCATCTTTCAGGGGTACCTATGATGGTTATTGAGAATACAGCAGATATCATCTACACCCATGAAGACCTTCCATGGCTGGCTCCATACCCCGGGGACTTTTCACCTGAAACTGATTTTGCTGGAATCACCGTACATCAAATTACGACTTGCAATCTCTGCAATGATTCAGAAAAAGAAAAATTCTTTACACTCAGCTGTTTTCTCGAAGGGCTGTGGGTTTGTCCGAGAAATATTTCTGATAATGACCCTGTTGTAAAAGAAATGAAAAAATTTAGTCAATATGACCTCACATCCTATCAGTTTCAACCAGCCAGCGAAAAACCAGTTCATATCACCAGTACAAATATTTACGCGTCTTTGTACTGGAAAACAGATTCAGTTCTGATTTATGTTGCAAACCTCAGCAACCAAAAAACATCAGGAAATATTCATGTCAATCTCACACCGAAAAACTGGAGTTGTACAACACAGGTAAGAATTAAATCACCTTATCTGATGAAAAAAACTAATATTGAGAAACTTTTTCGATATGGAGAAAAGCTGATACTTTCACCATGGGAAAGTTATTTAATAGAAATTGAAAAACCTAAAAGGGGGAGGAAATGAAAATAAATAATGCAGCCATCACGACCATAGAACTTCTCACTCTTATTGCACTTGCCTCGCTTGGAAGCAGTATCTTTTTCCCTGAAATTGTCCGGATAAAAGAAAAAACAAATCAGGCGTTATGCGTAACCAACCTCAAACAGTGCTATATGGCACATATGATGTATGCCGCTGATTTCAATGATTACCTGGTTCCAAATGAAAATCCAAAACAACCTGACTACCCGAGGGTGTGGACAACAGTGCTGATGGGATATTACAAATACATTACTGATAAAAAAATCATCCATTGTCCTTCTGTTGAACCTCAGGCAGCTTCCATCAGTTTCTGTTATGGAAGCTGGACAAGAAACTTTGAAAAGATTAATCAGTTACCCGAAAAGTACAAAAAATCATCAAAAGAAATTATTCTTCTCGCTGATAGCTGGGCAACAAATATCAGCAAAGAAATGTGGCTTATTGCGCCACCTCCCACGCAGTATTATGTTGTATCACTTCGCCATGATAAAAAGGCAAATATTCTGTTTCTCGATGGCCATGTAGAAGCAGTCAGCCCTGATACAGTGCCTAAGGAAGGGTATGCTCCTTTTACACCTACTTTTTTTGCAATTCAGTAAACTGGCTTGAAGAAATTTTCTTTAAGTCGCTGAACATAAAAGCATGAGTTTTTTTGACAGGTGGATACGCAATCTGTTCATAAAGCATCATACATGGAAAAATAGTATCAGTTCCGTACTTTTCGTTGATTGCATCCATTGCCTTCAACATTTTTTCCCTTTTTTCATTTCCAAAGAAAGACATCTGATATCTTTTATGAATCCCGGAAACACTTACGCCAAGGAGCCGTAATTTTTTTATAACAGGTTCTGCAAATATAAGAAAACTGGCATACCTGAATATTGTCTGATCATCATTAAACCAGAAAGGATAAGTTTTTCTTTTTGAAAATGATGTAAAATCACTGTATCTTACAACCACAGTAACAACATTACCATAATAATTTTCCTGTCTCATCCTCATACCAACCTGATGAGAAAGTCTACACAGTACACTTAAAATAATATTAATATCATCTGTATCGTCTCTGAGAGTATAGGAGTGCCCAAAAGATTTTGGTTCTGGAGATTGAATATTCACCTTTGTTTCACCCATGCCATGGCACAGATACCACACCTGTTCACCTCTCACACCGAATTTCTTTTTCAGTAAATTTAATGGAATTTTTTCAATCTGTCCACAAAATTCAATCCCCATTAAACTCAATTGTTCTGCCATTTTAGGCCCAATACCAGGCACCTTCTCCACAGGTAATTTTTCCATAAAACGCGGTATCTCATCCTCCATCACAATCATCAATCCATCAGGTTTACATAAATCAGAAGCAATTTTTGCAACAGTTTTATTGCGGGAAATTCCAACAGAACAGGTAAGTGCTGTCTCTTTTTTAATTGCATTTTTAATAGAAATCCCAAGTTCTATTAAATGTTCATTGGAAATATTCTCTGAAGATATCTCAAGAAATCCTTCATCTATTGAATAGAGTTCAACCTTTTCTGTAAAAGTTTTCAAAACATTAAAAATTCTTTGTGATGTATCAATATATTTTTCAGAATTACCCCTCACAATAATTGCCCCCGGGCACAGATTTAATCCTTCAATAATACTCATTCCTGATTTCACACCATATTTTTTTGCCTCATAGGAACATGCCGCAATCACAGAATCCCTTGCAGTATTGCCTGAAACAAACACAGGTTTCCCTCTAAGAAAAGGATTAAATGTCTGTTCCACTGATGCGAAAAATGCATCCATATCAACATGAATAATTATGTTATTCATGTTATCCATCCATATGAATTCTATCAAGTTTCCATTGAAGTTTCACAGGGTCAAAATGAATTTCCCAGATCGCATTATCAGAAGAAACCGCAAAATGAAATACTGGATATATCCCACTTTTTGTCATCCATCGATAGGTAATGTTTTCTACTGGAATAATTCTACTATTCCAGAACAGTGAAATAATCTTTATTGTACCTTTGCCAACAATCCACTTAACCTTTATTGGTTCGTTGACATCTGTAATCATTTATACCCTCCGGAACACTCCTATTACTTTTCCAACAATCATATTTTCTTTTACTTCCATGGGTTGATAAGAAGGATTCGCCGGTATCAGATAAATTTTATTTTTTATTTTTTTGAAATATTTAACAGTGGCTTCCTCACCTACAACAGCAGCAACGATATCTCCATTATGAATGTCAACATCTTTTTTTATAATCACATAATCACCATTATAAATATGCGCCTGTTCCATACTATCTCCAGAAACCTTTAGAGCAAAAACATTTTCAGTATCACTAAAAGAAAATAGAGTTTCTTCAAAAAAATCTTCAATCACAAGAGGTTTACCTGCCGCAATTTTTCCAATCACAGGAATTCCGGAAAACTGTGGTAAAAATTTTATTCTCAATGCCCTGGCTCTGCTGGAATCTTTAACCAGATAACCCTTGTTTATTAAACTGCGAAGATGGCATGTTACCGCATTTGGGCTCTTAAATCCAAAAAATAAACGAATATCCTGAACCGAAGGTGCGTAACCATATTGTTTCATAAATAGAGTAATAAATTTCAAAATTTCAGACTGACGCCCTGTTAATTTTTTCATTTTTAATCCCCGAAAATATTATACTGTATATTTGTACAGTAGTCAAGATGTTATAATTTCCACCCAAAATCTTCTGGCAGGTATTATTTCTGAATTAATTGTTGTTCCTGAATTGCCCCACAGCACTGCTTGAAAAACTCAAAAATTTCTCTGGTGGCTTTTCTTGGGCCTCTCACAATAATACGTACACTTTCTGTGGCAAGCTTCTCGCGAATATCAGGTATAGCCATTGCCATTTCAAGTGGACTTTTCAAATCATATCGTTTTCTATTAAAATAAAGGTCTATATTTGCTGAATATCTTGCTGCTATTTGTGTAACAGGCATTACAGGACGCAGATGAAAATCCTCAATTCTATACGGTGAAATCACAAATGCCATACTTTCAAGAACATACTCGTCAGGGTCTGTTCCAAGAATCTTAAATATTTCCTCAGCCAGGGCTTTGCCGGATTTTGCGAAATAAAAAACAAAAGGAAGGATAAATGATTTCACGCATTCCTTTATATCGTGAAACCGAATTTTTCTTAAACCAGCTCTGTCTTCTGCGATTTTTGTTAATCGCTCTGTATGTCTTTCGTAAAAGTGTATCAAACTGCGTGCCATCTCAAGGAGATGTAAGTTAACAGAAATGTGGCCTCTTAATGAATTAAGAATTATCAAGTTCCTGGCCAAGTCTGTATTTCCGATATATGTATCATACATTGACTGCAACCTGTGATAACCTGAGCGAAAATTCTCAAGACTTTCTTCTGTAATAATTGTTTGCATTTCCTTTGTATTCGAAAACATTTCAAGATCCTGTTCCAGGTTAAGAAATTTAAGAAGAAATCCTATAAGCCTATCACGATCTCCGACATCCTGCTGCTCGATATCTGAAGGAAGCATTTTTCTATAAGGGAGATCAAAATTAACAGAATGCGAATAGATTTTATCTTTTTCTACAATAATCCTGAGATGTTTTCCCTCAGAGATAATTTCCTTACCGAAAATTGTCAGAGTTTCAAGCAAAAAAGAAAGATTGTTTCTCAATCCACTCAAAAATTGCTTTTCTTTTGCAATCGGCAGATTTAACATGTATGAATCATATCTTGAAATAATGTGGAGATTTTGAAAGATAGCCTGAGTAAACCATCTGATTGCGGCTATTAATTCTCTGAAATAAAAAAAGGTTTTGTTATGGGTAGCCCCATAATCATCAAGAAAACTTTCAATTCTATCGCTTTCTTTAGTAAATGTTACAAAAAACTCTTTACTACAGGTATTGCTGTGTTTAATAAAATATTCAGTGATCGCAAAGAAATTTGAAGTAATTTCCCTCAGTTTCGGAATAAAGACTTTTTCTATTTCTTTCTTTGTCATTATTTCTTCAAGAGCCCTTGAAGATTTTCTGGCAATTTTCATAAATACCCCTATAAAAATAAAATGGTGGAGGTAATCGGATTCGAACCGACAACCTTCCGCGTGCAAGGCGGACGCTCTCCCATTGAGCTATACCCCCTATGTAATATTATAACTCATTATTGCCTTTCAGTAAACAGAAAAAAAGAATTAAGATTTACAAATTTTATTGAAATTGATTATAATAACAGAAATTGAAAAAAATCAGGATACCGTAACCGTATCGTATGAATATATTTCTCATCAACTCTTATGATATATTCGGTGGCGCAGAAAAAATCGCATATGGGCTTACTCAGATTTACCATCGCACCAACCATCGCGCACGTCTCCTCGTGGTACATAAATTTTCTGAAAATCCTCTGGTCATTGAAATTCAATATGATAAAGCAATAACTATTCAGAGGAAAATTTTCAGAAAAATTAGTCAACAATATTCAAAACAAGATATCTGGAAAAAAATTTTCAAACACCTCGAGCAACCTGGCGGACTATTAAAAATATGCACAGGCAGGGAAAGATACGGCAATACGGGCATTGAGGCCATCATTGATAAAGCCGGCTTTGAACCAGATATTATCCACTTTCACAATGTCCGGGAACATCCTTTCGGTCCTGGGTTGATTGATTCTGCGGCAATGAAATTTCCAATTGTCATTACGCTGCACGACCTCTGGCTTGTGACAGGAAAATGTATACAATCAGGCCACTGCAATGAATGGAAAAATCAATGCAGAAATTGTCCTGAAGCATGGTTTCCTTCTTTTCTCACAAAACGTGGAATATCAAAAAATTTTAAAGAAAAAATGCAATTGATTTCTCAATCAAAACCCTATATATGTGCGCCATCACACTGGCTGATGAACTATGTCAAAAATTCTTTCATCAGTAAAGTGGCAGCCGGATTAAAAGTAATTCCCAATGGAATAAATCTTTCAATTTTCACACCTGGCAATAAACTTGCAGCAAGAAAAAAACTTGGATTACCTGAAGACATCAGTATTGTTCTTGCATCTGGGAAAGAACTGAAAACAAATAAATATAAGAATTTTCTGATTCTGAGAAAAATTGCAATGTTAACAGGGAAGACTTCTCTCCGGAAACCGGTAGTATTTTTGTGTCTGGGAGATTCAGGCCGTTCGGAATTCTATAACAACACAGAAATAAAATTTGTACCCTTTGTAAATGACGAAAAAACCGTTGCTGATTATTACAGAGCAACAGATGTATATGTTAGCACCGCAACATTTGAAGCATGGGGTCTCACAATTTCAGAAGCCATGGCATGTGGAATTCCAGTTGTTGCCTTTGCAAGTGGCGGCGTAACAGAGCAGATTATGGACGGAAAAACAGGATTTCTCGTACCACCAGATGAACCAATAAAAATGACGGAAATCATTGCCATGCTACTTAAGAATAAACAATTACATAACACAATATCTGAAAACGCATCAAAGTATGCAGAAAATCATTTCGATATTAAAAATACAGCCAAACAATATCTTGAACTATATAACAATCTTATCGTACGAAAAAGAAATGAAGATGATCAGAATAGGTATTGATGCACATGCCATTGGCATGAAACAGGGCGGAAACGAAAGATATGTTGAAGGACTTTTGAGAGGACTATCTGAAATGAGCTGTGCAGAATTGAAATTTGTAATTTTTTTAAACCACAGAGCAAAAATTCCTTCATTTTTGAAATGGCATCCTTGTTTTGAATTTGAAAGAATTTCTTTATCCCCAATCAAAAGGTTAATGCTTGACCTGCCATTAAAAACAAAAAGAGCACAGATTGATGTTCTGCATACTCAATATCACATTCCACCCTTTACCCGTATTCCATCTGTAATTACATTGCATGATGTTTCTTATCTTACTCATCCTGAATTTTTTCCTTTTCCGGAATGGATAAAGATGAAACTCCTTATGCCGTACTCAATAAAAAGAGCAAAAAAAATTATCACGGTTTCCAATTTTTCGAGGATGGAAATTTTGAAAAAATACGGCGATATTGACGAAAAAATCTGTATGATTCATAATGGAGTTGATGAACAATTTAAGCCATCGGACGAAACAAAAATATTAAAAGTACTTGCAAAGTACAGAATTTCCAGGCCATATATCCTTAGCGTTTCAAATCTCCAGCCAAGGAAAAATCTCCAGGGTTTGATCAGGGCATTTTCCAGAATACTGAGAAACAATAAAGATTTCCCATGTACACTTGTGATCACAGGAAAAAAACTATGGCTATACGATGAAATTTTTTCTGCAATAGAGCCAGCGACAAAAGAAAAAATTTACTTCACTGACTATGTTGAAAACAATGATCTTATTGCTCTTTATGGTGGCGCTGAAATGCTGGTTTATCCGTCGTTCTATGAAGGCTTCGGTCTTCCTGTTCTGGAAGCAATGGCATGTGGTTGTCCTGTAATCGCATCCTCCAAATCCTCTTTACCAGAAATTGTTGGAAATGCTGGCATTCTGATCAACCCATACAGTGAACAGGAATTATCCTCGGCAATATTAACGTTGCATCAGGACAAGAATCTTCAGAAGGAGTTAAAAGAAAAAGGTATAAAACAGGCAAAAAAATTTTCATGGGCGGAATGCGCAAGAAAAACAATTGAAGTATACAAAAATATCGTTTCCCTGTTATAATTAAAAAATGAAAATCGCTATACTTGGAATAAGAGGGATACCAGCCAGGTATGGTGGCTTTGAAACCTGCGCTGAAAAAATCGCAAATTATCTTGGTAAAAAGGGACACAGGATTTTTGTGCCGTGTCGGAAATATCTTTATCCTGATAAGCCTTCGCCTGGTGATAATATACAAATTTGTTTTCCATTTTGTATCAGGGGCAAAATCACTGAAACGTTTTCTCACACTTTTTTCAGTATGCTAAAAACAATTTTGTGGTCACCAGATGTAATACTTTTATTCAATTCGGCCAATAGTCCTCTGGCAATTATCGGAAAAATTTGTGGAAAGAAAATCATCATCAATGTCGATGGACTTGAATGGAAAAGACAAAAATGGGGATTTTGCGGAAAAAGTTATTTTAAGTTCGCTTCCTTTTTCTCTACCATCATCGCCGACTCTATTGTGGCTGATTCCCAAAAAATTGCTGAATATTATTATTCCAGGTTTCGCAGAAAAAGTGTCTACATACCATATGGCGCAGATATTTTTTATTCCAGATCACCTGAAATCTTAAAAACATTTGGGCTGAAGCCAAAAACATATTTTTTCAATGGAAGTCGCCTTGAACCAGAAAATAACCAGGAGTTGATGATAAAAGAATTTCAGTCAATAAGTAGCAACAATGTTCTGGTGCTTACTGGTGATATCAGGAAAAAGAATGTTTATGTAAAAAACCTTTTCAATCTCGCTTCACAGCAGATAAGATTCATCGGACCTGTATATGAAAAAGAGACATATTTAGAACTGCAGGCAAATTCACTCGCATACATTCATGGAAACGAAGTCGGTGGAACAAATCCGGCATTACTATCTGCTATGGGTTGCGGAGCACTGATTTTTGCGCTTGACGTACCATTTAACAGGGAAGTACTTGGTGATTGCGGACTTTATTTCACAAAAAAAACTGGGTCTTTGGCAAATTTGATAAAACAAACCGTTGAAAATCCAGAGAAATTTTCCGCGCTGGGAGAAAAGGCACGAGAAAGAATAAGACGGTTTTATAAATGGGATGACGTTACCAGTAAATATGAACAATTATTACTTACTATAGGGAACAATGGATAGGAAAATTTTTATTCTCCTTGATTTTATCGTGGTAGTGATAAGCATGTTGCTCGGATATGCAATAAGATTTTCATGCAATATTTTCCCGGATAAAGGCATTGCTCCCATTATACCATATATCAACATATCAATTTTCGCGGCAATAGTCTGGATTGTTATGTTCAATGTCAACAATATTTATAAAGAACAGAAATTTATCAATTTATGTTTTGAATTAAGCAAAATGATTCAGAGCAGTTTTTACTCGGCTTTTATTATCAGTGCGACTACATTCTTTTATAGAGGATTTTATTATTCAAGAATTGCGGTCGTGCTTGGCATCGCGATTTCCTTTTTTCTTCTAACGCTAATACATCTCATAATGGACGCGATCTTATCAAAAGAGGATGTTACGTTTTGTTTCGTCGGAAGTGAAAGAGACGCAACTCCACTTGTAAAAAGATTAAAACTTCATGGAACTCCTAAAGAAAAAATCATTTTCTGCCAGTTTGAGAAATTGCAATGTTTTCTCCAGAATTCACGCAAATCAGATAATCTTCGTGTGATTATTTGTCTTGATGACTTTCAAAAAATCCAGCAAACAGCACAGACGTGTAGTAAATTCGGAATTCAATACTATATTTATCCAAAAACTTCCAGAATTTTTCTTAGCGGTGGAAGGATAGAAGCAATTTATGGAATCCCTGTGTTCACTACAGATGTTTTACCACTGGACCTTTGGCATAATAAGATTATAAAAAGATTTTTTGACATTTTTTTTAGCATGTTATTTCTGACAATGAGCATGCCCATTCTTTTTCTCATCGTAATTATTATAAAATTCAGTTCTGATGGATCGGTGTTGTTCATCCAGGAAAGAATTGGATACAGAAACAAAAAATTTAAGATTTTTAAGTTTAGAACAATGGTGAAGGGTGCAGAAAGTATGCTTCCATATACGATTGATAATGACTCAAGAGTGACAAGAATTGGCTCATTGCTGAGGAAATTTAACATTGATGAGCTTCCACAGTTGTTTAATGTGCTCAAATCAGATATGAGCATTGTAGGACCCAGACCTCTCTCAGTGGAAGATCGGTTGTTTTTTTCAATCCCTGGATTTTATGAACGAATGAAAATTCTACCGGGAATTACGGGGTGGGCGCAGATTCATGGTCTAAAAGGAGGCCAGGTAGAACCTGAAGAAAGGTTCAGATATGACCTGTATTATGCAGAAAACTGGAGCATATGGCTTGATTTTGCTATAATAGTATTCACCATTTTTTTGTTCTTCAATAACAAATGACACAAAAGGATGCAATGTCAAAAAAGAAAAAAGAACAGAAAAACATCAGTCAGATATCAAAAAATGACGAGGAACCAGGGTTTAAAATACTGGTGATTATCGCATCCATGTTATTTTTTGGAATTGCACCTCTTTTGAATTTCAAGCCAGCATATGATTACACCGTAATAAAAGACATCCTTGGCGCATTGTCCATAGCAATTTTTGCCGCGGCACTTTTTTTAAAAAAAGATTCCATTTCTTTTGGTTCTACAGGATTCTTTGTAGGCACAATATTTTTTACATTCATACTTGCAGGATGTTTTTATGCTCCTGTAAAATATGGAGCAGCTCAAGCTCTTGAAAACTACCTTCTGTACTATCTATTGTTCATCATGGGCCTATTGTGGAAATGGGATAAGAAAGATGCCTTTATATGGGCGTCAGCAATGATAATCGCCTCTATCACCGCATTTGTTCAGTATCCCAAAACCCATTATCCTATATCCACTTTCGGTAACCCGAATTTTTTTGCCGGACATTTACTAATGCCTCTGTTCCTCAGTCTTTATTTTTTCAAGAAGAAATACAATACCATAGCAATTCCTTATCTTATCATAACACTGGCTGCACTGATTCTTACAAAATCAAGAGCATCACTTTTTGCATTACTGGTCGCCTGTTCGTTCGCATCATTCCTACTTTTGCAAAAACACAGAATCCAATGGTTAAAATACGCCGGTTTTTTATTAGTGATACTTACTTCAGCCATATTATGGAACAAAATTTTGACCCAATTTCAACAGGATATTAGATACTACATATGGCGGGGCACCTGGAACCTGATTAAGGCGCATATTATAACAGGTTGGGGGACAGGTAATTTTATCTTTTACTATCCATATTTTCGCTTTAGAGAATACTTTCTCAGACCACAGGCAACCCCAATCACCAATCATCCTCACTGTCAGTACCTTGAAATATGGTCAGAAAATGGCATCATCGGAGTATTACTTTTCCTTCTTATAATAGGAATGGCAATTTACAATGGATTGAAAGTAAAAGATGAAGAATCACATAATATTTTTCTTTTTGCGTCAACCGGAATCATCGCTGTGCTTATTGACAATATCCTTTCTACCAATTTAACAAACACTTCCACTGCGATGTATTTCTGGTTCCTTATCGGGCTGTGTTTTAGTTTAAAAAACTCAAATATTGTTGTAATATCAAACTCTTACAAAAAAATCACTGCTGGAGTTATAATGTTATCAATGATTGTACTTGCGGGATGGAAAACCTCTTATCGTCTGGTTCCTGAGGTTTATTTAAAAAGGGCAATAACAGCAAGGGAAGCAAACGATTTTCTGTCAGCCATTGAAAATTATAAAAAAGTGTGTAAAATAAATCCGTATAATGTGGTCGCTCTTTATAAAATGGCTTTTGCGTACGGACAGATTGGCGATATTAAAAATGCCGAGGAAATTTATTTAAAGATCAATAATAGCCTTTTTCCTCATTTTGCGAAGACCGATGCTAATCTTGGGACGCTTTATATGCAAATGCAGAAATTTGAAATGGCAAAATTTTATTATGAAACGGCTCTATGGTTTAATCCATACGATGTTGATGTGTTGCTTGGCCTGGTTTCCATCAAAATATATCACGAAAAAGATATTGAAGGTGCAAAAACATACCTAAAAAGAGTTATATCAATAAATCCGAACCAGGAATATGTTCAATATCTGTTGAAAAATATACCTGAATTGAAAAATATGGTCATAAACGAAACCAAAAACAGATAAAAAGGAGTAGAGATGAAGTGTGAAATATGCGGTAAGAGTCCAAAAACAGGCAATAATGTTAGTCATTCAAATGTAAAAACAAGAAGAACGTGGAAACCCAATGTCCAGAAATTGCTTGTTGAATACCAGGGAAAAACAAAACGATTGGCTATATGTACACAGTGCCTGAAGTCAGGAAAAGTAAAAAGGCCTCAAAAAGTTTCTGAATAATCTTTTATGTCAAACCAGGGAATGTAAAGTCCCTCTGATTTTCTCAAATGCGGAACGAAGGTTATTGATACAGCCCTGCCTGGCATTCTAAAGCTTCTTGGAAAGTGTGCTTCAAACATTTTATTGCCTTGTTTAATCCACACGACTGTTCTATTACTCTTACATCTGGTAATTTTTAAACACTCAACCGGATATGACGTGAAAAGTACAGGCGGATTACCAGGACCAAATGGTTTTAGCCGCTGAATGTTCTCAAGTGCAGAAATCGTAAGCATTTCAAAATCCACTTTCAACGATTTTGCAGATGGATTTGAAGAAATTTTATGAAGTTTTAATTGTTTCCAGACTTGCTTAAGCTCGTTTAAAAAGTCAATTTTCATTTTGAAACCAACAGCGTTTCTATGCCCACCAAAGGAAATGAAAATATCTTTAAAGTTTTTGAAAAAGTCATAAAGATCTAATCTATCATAACCACGAGCAGACCCTTGAAGGATATTTCCACGTCTGATCGCCGCAAGCGCAGGCATTTGAAATTTATCGCTCATTCGCGCTGCGAATGTACCAGTAAAAGATACAGGTATGTTTTCAAATATCAAAAACAGTGGACCTTCAGGATTTTTTAAATTTTCTATAGCACCTGAAAATTTTCTTAAAATTTTTTGTTTTTCTTTCTCAAAAAATTCTATTTCTTCAAAAACAGTTTGAATTTCCTCTTCCTTATCTACTGTCAAAACTTTCAATGTCAGTTCAGGTCTTCCAAATCTACCAGGTGTATTTAATTTCGGGTTTAAGTAATGAGTTATTGATTCGATATCACTGTTTTTCCCTGGCATGTAGAAAAATTCCCTGAATATCTCAATACCCGGAATGCTCGTATTTTCCAGTTCACTCAAACCAATTTTTACTATTTTTCGATTTTCCCCGGTTAACAATCCATAATCACTGAGTGTTCCGATTGTTGCAAGCTCTATACTTGGCAAAAAAATTTCATCAGGAAAAAATGGGGAAAATCCTCTGAGAGCCTGTATCATTTTAAAAGCAAGCCCTGAAGCAGTCAACATATCAAAGCTAAAGTCGTCTCTGCCAAGTGATGGATTGATAATAACACCACATTTTAAACTCTTAGGCACATGACCTTTATGATGGTCAATGATAATAAGTGGAAAATTTGATTGTTCACAGTATTCAATGAGTTCACTTGAAGTTGTACCAGTATCAATCGTAATCAATAATCCATAACCGAGCGCCCTCAATCGATCTATAAAATCTGGTTCAATTTCATAATCCTCAAGTCTATGGGTGAGTTTGATGTCAAAAGGAATTTTCATCCTCTTAAACAAATTCACAAACATAGAAGCGCCGGCAATTCCATCTACATCTCCATCTGCGTATAAAAAAACACTTTTTTTTGAACGAATTGCGTATTCAAGTATCTTACAACCCTTTTCCATATCACAGATTGAAAAAGGGTCTGCAAGAGAAGAAATGCGTGGATCTAAAAATTCCTGTATTTGCTTGTGGGTTTTTATGCCCCTCTGATGCAGTATACTGATAACGATTGCCGGTAAATTCCCGACCATAGTATCATTATTCATTTTCCATCATTTTCTTAATCTCATCTATCGAAAGATCAGACGGTTTAATACCTTCAAACTTATTCTCACCAATCACCAGCGCTGGTATTTTTGTAAACCCCATCAAAGTAAACTCAGCCAGATTGTCAGGGTTTTCCGTATCAAAATATGTAAATGGAATATTAAAATTCTCCAGTTTCTTTTTCCAGCCCTGACATAAACCGCAATCCTGTTTTCCAAATAGTAAAATATTTTTTCCCATATCTACCTCCGGAATTCAATGATTACTTATCCGTTTTTTCAACATACCTTACATCAATAAACGCTTCTTCAAGCATGGCCTTGGCGAGTTTATCGGGGTAACCTTCAAAAATTACCACTTCCTTTATACCTGCGTTAATAATCATTTTTGCACACACTGAACATGGATGACAGGTAACATAAAGCACGCTGTCTTTTATGCTCACACCATGATACGCTGCCTGAATAATAGCATTCTGTTCTGCATGAAGACCTCTGCATAATTCGTGACGTTCTCCTGATGGTACACCAAGTTTTTCTCTAAGGCAAGTTGTTTTTTCACAGTGCGCCACACCAGAAGGTGCACCATTGTACCCGGTAGCAAGAATTCTTTTTTCCTTAACCAGAACCGCACCAACTTTTCGCCTGAGACAGGTTGACCGTTCACTAACAATGTGCGCGATTTTCATAAAATATTCATCCCAGGAAGGTCTTGAATTTTTTTTCATTGTCATTCGGGATAAATGGGGAATTGTGAAGCAAATGTTTTCACCCGTTTTCTAATAGCAGACAGCTTACCAGAATCATTCGCAAAATGCAATGCTTCATCTATGAAATCGAGAATTTTTTCAATATCTTTTTTTTTCATTCCTCTTGTGGTAATTGCAGCTGTTCCTATACGAATACCGCTTGCAATATTCGGTGGTAGCGGATCATAAGGTATTGCATTCCGATTAACAGTAATTCCCGCTGCTCCAAGAGCCCTTTGAGCAGTTTCACCTGTAATTTTCTTATTGCGAAGGTCAATAAGTATTAAATGATTATCAGTGCCACCAGTGACGAGACGATAATTTCTTTCAATCAAGCCTTTCGCCATTAATGAGCAGTTTTCAAGAATCTGTTTTTGATAGATGCGGAATTTCTTGTTCATTGCCTCTTTGAACGCAACTGCCTTTCCTGCAATCACATGTATCAAAGGCCCTCCCTGTATCCCAGGGAATACTGTTTTATCAATTATCTGCGCAAACGCTTTCTTACATAAAATAAATCCGCCTCTCGGTCCCCTGAGGGTTTTATGCGTGGTCCCTGTCACAAATTCTACGTAATCGACCGGCGAAGGATGCAATTCCGCGGCAATGATTCCTGCGATATGCGCAATATCAGCACAAAGATATGCTCCCACACTTTTGGCAATGTTAGAAAATTTTTTAAAGTCAATAGTCCTTGGATAAGAGCTGGCTCCGCAAATAATTAATTTTGGTTTCACTCTTTCAGAAATTCTCAAAATTTCGTCATAGTTAAGTTGTTCTGTTTCCCTGTTAACACCATAATAAAACGGTTTGAAAATCATTCCTGAAAAATTAACTTTTGTACCATGAGTAAGATGTCCACCTGCAGCAAGGTCCATGCCAAGTATCACGTCCCCTGGTTTTAGCGTGGCAAGATAAACAGCCATATTCGCCTGACTTCCTGCATGTGGCTGAACATTTGCATGTTCCGCATTAAAAAGCTTTTTCGCGCGCTCGATAGCAATACTTTCAATCTCATCCACATTTTCACAACCATCATAGTACCTTTTTCCAGGAAATCCCTCTGCGTATTTGTTGGTCAAAATTGACCCAACCGCCGCGAGAACCGCTTTGCTCACATAGTTTTCAGAAGCAATAAGATTAATAGTCTCCCGTTCCCTCTGCATCTCACGCTTTATTAATAAAAAGATATCTGCGTCAGTATTTTTGACCATTTTTTATATCCTCTTCCCTGATATATGAAAAATCTGCAAATTTGAGAAAAACATCATTGAATTTTTTTAATAGAGCGAGACGATTATTTCTTACATCTTCCCGGGGACACATAACAAGAACACTATCAAAGAAATTATCAACCGGTGTTTTTAAATCTGACAAAATTTTCAAAAAATCATCATATTTACCTTGTTCAAGCAATGCTTCAGATTTTTTTGCATAATTATGATAAACATCCGCAAGAATTCGTTCTCCGGCTTCTTCAATCAAATCATGATTGAAATCAGGAATCTTAATTTTTCTCTCCTGTGCCTGTCTTAAAATGTTAGCGATACGGGTGACCGGAATTAATATTTGCTCTGCATCACGATGGGTTTTGATAAAATTTTTCAGTGCTTCCAGTTTCTTCCTCACTTTTAGAAAATTCATCTCGTCAATTGCCAGAACACTTCTCCGTAACCCTCTCGGAAAGGTTTCAGATTCAAGATGAGCTTCATATCTTTGCATAAGGAATGCATCAATCTTTGAAGCTACAGAAATTTTTTCATCTGAAGAAATATCATAATATTCAAGCGCCTGTCTCACAATCTTGCAATAATCATGCTCAAATTCAGATTTGTAAATCAAAGGGAAAAGTCCATTGGCAATTCTTTTTAACCCATAAGGGTCTTCCGATCCAGAAACATCAACACCCGCAGATATGAATGCAACTATATAATCAATCCTGTCTATAATTCCGAGAAGAACGCTACATAGGCCCTGGGGAAGTTTGTCTCCAGGAAATGCCGGACGCATATATTCTGAGATTGTAATACACACCTGGTCACTTTCACCGGAAAGTTTTGCATACATTGCGCCCATTATTCCGTGTAAATCCGGAAACTCCCTTACCATTTCTGAGGCGAGATCGTACTTGCAAATTTCAGCCGCCCGAATCAAGGTTTTTTTCTGCTCCGCGTCCAACCCGACCATCTCAGAAACATCAAAAGCAAGCATCTTTAATCTTTCAACCCTTTTCGCAACAGAACCCCATTTCTGATGAAAAATGATTCTGTTCAATTTTTCTTTAAATTCATCAAAAGGAACAGATATGTCGGAATCGTAAAAAAACTGGGCATCGAGAATTCTTGTTCTCAAAAGATTTTCATAATTTACCCTCACATCTTTATTATCATTACCGTCGCTAACAACAAAAAATTCTTTTTGCAATTGCCCGTCAACGAAAATTGGAATACCTTTTGCCTTTAATATCAGAACTCTCAAAACTTCTTGTGGAAGATTACAGTCAACAGACGGAAAATTACACCTTATTACGCGTGGATATTCAATAAGATTTACAACATCATCAATCACAGATTCTTCAAAATTCTCATTCTTTTTAAGAGATGCCTTGATAAGTTTGAGTATAAATTGTTGTCTTAAATCTTTGTCCAGAAGAACAAAAGAATTCTGAATTTTGTCAAAGTAATCTTTCCAGTTGAAAATTTTTATCTTGTTCGGACACAAAATTCTATGCCCGTAAGTGTATCCTGAACTTTTGACACCACCAAAATTAACAGCCAAACTTCGACTCTCAAACATCGCGAGTATCCATCGAACGGGTCTGTAGAATACTTCCTGTGATTCATTCCATCTCATTCCTTTCGGGATGTCAATTTTCCTAAGTATGCGGATCAATATGTCTGGAATAATACCCTTTGTGGCAATACCCGGTATTGTTTTGATCACAAATACAACACGCTTTCCGTTGATATTCTTAACCCTTAACGATGAAACCGGCACGCCATGTGCTTTTGCAAAACCACAAGCAGCAATAGTTGGACGACCATCTTTATCAAAAGCATCTTCATATCTCGGACCTGTAATTTCTTTGCGTTCAGGAGCAATTTTTGAAGGCAGCCCTTTAACAAAAATGACAAACCTTCGAGGCGTGAAGAAAAACAATATATCGTGTGCACTCAGTTTGTAATTACTTAGTTCATCAATAAATAATGGCCTGAATCTGCTTATAAAATGCTCCCCTGACCAAGAGGGCAAATCCTCACATCCAATCTCTATTAAAAGGTTTTCTGCTTGCATATTGTTCTCCAAAATGAAACCATTGTACACTCGGCTACATAAAATTATACATCTTTTTTTTCACTACTGACAAATAAAGGATGAAAAAAATCGCTAAAATTCCATGTGATATCCAGGGTGCAATCTGCCAGGGAATGATCTCTGCTTTACCAAGAGAAAGGCTGGAAGAATACAATGAATAGGTAACCAGTGTTCCAGCAAAGGCGACAATGAAAATTCTGGTCTTTGTCACAAATTTCCGATAGTAAAAAAATGGAAATAAAATCAAAATGATAAAAATGTTCAGTGCCGGATATGATATTTTTGAATAAAGAAAGATCCAGTCAGATTTTGATATAATACCCACTAATGCAACATTTTTCAATAATCTGCGTAATTTAAAAAATGCTAATCTTTCAGGAAAACCTGCTGCATAAAAAAGAAGTAACCGTGGATCAAAATCAGTATTTATAACAAATTGCTGGAAATATTGCGAAACTTTGTCTCCATTCATAACATTCCCATCATAGAGAATGATACTTTTTTCAAGAAAAATCGCCTTCCTCGCATGATAGGAAATATTGAAGTTCCTTCCTTCCAGGATAATAACATTCATCGCGGTATTTGGTCGTTTGTAATTTTCTGCCCAGAAACATATTTTTTCTGTCAGAACACTCAGTGAGTCAGTTTTCTTCCCCACATTTCTTACTTCTTCCTGATAGGGCGTAAGACATCCTGCAACCAGAGAAAACAAAAAACAAAGGAAACCAAAAATCACAAATATTCTGAATATCTGAAGTTCAGAAACGCCCTTTAATTCAAAAATAGAAATCTGTTTGAATTTTTCCATTTCAGAAAACACAAAGAAAGCACTTAATAACGTGATAAATGGAATAATCACAAGAAAATTATCATAGAAATTCATCACACAATCTTTCCACAAAAAACCAGTTGAATGTCTCGCATCCGCAAGTGTCCAGAATATTTGCAAAACAAATAGCAGCAATGAACACGCAATAAGCAAAACTACAAAAAACTTAAATAGGTATGACAGTATATATCTTTCTCTAAATAACATGCAAGAATTTCCTTTTTATGGCAATAATGATAAGGATAAAAATTATTGGAGTCACAAAAAACAAAAAACTATTATTGGCTTTCAATGCAATACCCTCACCAATAAGAATTATAAAATAAGACCCGAGCCCTATGCAAAGACCAATCCCGAGTATCTGTAAATATCCTATCGCCCTGATCCCTATACCAGCATAAAACCCCACAAATACATAAAATAAAGGCAGCATTAAAAGGAAAATTCTTTTGAAAAGGATCAATAAGATTTCATTCTTGTTTGTTTGGGTAACAGTTGTAGTTAAAAGCATAAGAAAATCCATTTCCTTGATTTTTCTCTGGGGAAAAACATCCACAATTTTTCTATACGGTAGAGAAAATGAATATACATCAAAATACGCCTTCATAAACAGTCGTGCATTTTTTATGGAATGCGTTTCAAAAAAACCATTCTCAAGGAAAAGGTAAAGAAACCCTTCTTTATCTATGCGCAAATGGGCCTTTTCTGCCTTAATCAGACATACAGAATCAGAACCCTCCCTGTAACAAATCAATATGTTGTAAAAATTTTTGTTTATCACCTTACCAATATACATGGTCAATCCAGGAAAATCCCTAATCAGTGTTTGGCTTCTGAACAACTTCATTGGCTCATCAAGGTGAGCCTGATTCAGTAATAACTTCTTTTTGTACATTGAATTGGGGGATAGAAAAAAACATAGCCACGAACCCAAAAAAACAAATATTATCGCCGGCAACATAAAGTATCTGATAAGCTGATTTGCTGAAATCCCTGATGTCAACAAAATCCAGTACTCTCTCTCCATGTTTATTCGTGCAACAGTCCCAGCTACAGATGTCAAAAAGGAGAGAGAAACAATATCCGGACATATCTCAAAAAAGGAGAATACAAAAAATTTCACAACAGTTACAGGAGTAAAAAAATGGTTTATAATTAAATCTGTGAACCATAAAAGGACTCTAAGCATAAAAATAAATGTAAATATAAAAAAGGCAACCACATAAAAATTGAAAAATTCTGTATAAAGATATTTTTTTTGTAATCTCATGGCTTTAAAAAAGGTAAAATTTTTATTATTTCATCATATCACAGACCTGGTTTTTCCAGAAAAATGCTGCGGATGCGGACGGCAGACCGCGATTGCAAAATATTGCTTCTGTGATGATTGTATTAACCATATTACAATTGCCCCATCGTTACATGGACGAATCTTTTCGCTTGCCATATACGAAGGACCTGTAATGAAGGCAATTCACGCATTCAAGTATGAAAAAAAGAAATGGATTGCACGTTCTTTTGCTGCATGGATGCACGACTTTCTTATCCAACATCCAGAAATCCAGTTTGATATCATTATTCCAGTACCATTGCACCCAGTAAAAGAGTTTAAAAGATCGTTTAACCAGAGCTGGCTGATGGCATTTTATCTCGGTAAGATGCAAAGAAAGCCAGCTATTTATCATGCTCTTGTAAAAATCAGAAATAATCGCTCGCAAACAAACTTAACCAGCGATAAAAGAAAAGAAAATGTCGAAGGCGTGTATAGGGTTAGCAAGATCCCCATCATTAAAGACAAAAAAATTCTTCTCATCGATGACGTCTATACAACAGGTGCAACTATTGAGGAAGCATATAGAACTCTGAAAAGAAACGGAGCCAGAGAAGTAAAGGCGTTGACAATAGCAAAGGCGTAATAAGAATTTACGGATTTTTGACCGCAAAACCAATTTCTTGTAAAATATGTAATTTGGAAGGAGGAAATGATGATCCTAACCGGGAAGTCCCACAAATTTGGCGATGACATTAATACTGACTATATTATTTCAGGGCGATACAAATTCAAAACTTTGGATATGACTGAACTTGCGTCTCATATATTTGAAGATATTGACCCCGATTTTTCAAAAAAGCTCAATCCAGGAGATTTCATCATCGCGGGGAATAACTTTGGATGTGGTTCTTCACGCGAACAAGCTGTTCTGGCTTTAAAACATGCAAAAATTGGAGCCATCATTGCAAAAAGTTTCGCCAGAATTTTTTTCAGAAACGGAATAAACGTAGGACTTATTTTGATAGAAGCAAATACAGACTTAATTTCTCAAGGCGATCGTTTAGAAGTCGACCTGACGAAAGGGCAAATCTTTAACGAAACTCAGAATATTTATATTCCAGTTAAGCCGCTACCGGATTTCTTGCTTAAAATCATAAATGAGGGTGGCATTATTAACTATCTCAAAAAATACAAGGACTTCCAAATATGAAAAAGTATAAAATCACATTGATTCCAGGAGATGGTATAGGTCCAGAATTGACAGAAGTTACAAAACGGTGCATCGAAGCAACAGGTGTTAGTATTGATTGGGAAGAATGCGAAGCAGGCATTCCTGCAATTGAAAAATTTGGAGATCCGCTGCCAGAAAATACAATTCAGTCTATCAAGAAAAATAAGGTTTGCCTCAAAGGGCCAATAACGACACCAGTGGGCACCGGATACAGAAGTATTAATGTGGCGTTGAGACAGATTTTTAATCTTTATGCCTGCGTCAGACCATTTAAGGTTTATAAAGGTGCAAGAACACTTTATCAGAACATTGACCTGGTGGTTGTGAGAGAAAACATGGAAGACCTTTACGCCGGGATTGAATTTGAAATGGGAAAACCTGAAACGTTTTCGATTATTCAGGAAATTGAAAAGTTGTCCGGGAAAAAAATTGGCACAGATTCAGGTATCAGCATAAAACCCATATCAATTTCAGGAACAACGAGAATTGTGAAATTTGCATTTGAATACGCAAGAAAAAATAAGAGGAAAAAGGTTACCGCCATTCATAAAGCGAACATTATGAAATTCACAGATGGACTATTTCTTGACGTCGCAAGAAAACTATCACTTGAGTATCCTGACATTGAATTTGAAGATAGAATTGTGGACAATATGGCAATGCAACTGGTGCAAAAACCGCAGAAATATGATGTTCTGGTGTGTCCAAATTTGTATGGAGATATACTCTCTGACCTATGCGCAGGTCTCGTTGGTGGACTTGGACTCTCGCCAGGTGCAAATTATGGGGACGATGTCGCCATTTTCGAACCCACGCATGGAAGCGCACCCAAATATGCAGGAAAAAATGTTGTAAACCCCTCTGCACAGATACTTGCTGCTGTGTTAATGCTTTATTATATTGGCGAGGAAGAGTCGGCTAAAAAACTCGAAAACGCATTATCCCGTGTTATTGAAAAAGGAACATACACTACCTATGATTTCAGGCCTGAAGGGACAGAAGGGGTAAGTACCACTGAAATGGGACAGGCGATTATAAAGGAATTGGAGGATTGAATGGTAACAGTGGTTGTTGGAACTCAGTGGGGAGACGAAGGCAAAGGTAAAATTATAGATACCCTGGCAGCACAACATGATATTGTTGCAAGATATCAGGGTGGAGCCAATGCCGGTCATACTGTCGTCTGGAATAATCAAAAATTTGTTTTTCATCTGATACCATCTGGACTTCTTCATAAAAATGTCGTGGGAGTTCTTGGTAATGGAGTAGTGCTGGATCCCTTTTCTTTTTTCCATGAAATGACAGATCTTGAAAATCGCGGCATAGATTTTACAAATCGTCTTTTCATCGCAGAAAATGCTCATTTAACTCTGCCTTATCACAAAATTCTTGATCAAATTGAAGATAACAAAAGAGGTAAAGAGAAATTAGGTACAACAGGCAGAGGAATTGGCACCACATATGCTGATAAATATGGCCGAATAGGAGTAAGGGTCGTTGATTTTTTGAATGAAGAAGTATTTGTAAAAAAACTCAACATTGCTCTTGAGTTGAAAAACTACCTTTTTCAACAATATTATAAGGAAGCCACTGTAAAAGTGGATCAACTGGTTGAGGAATACAGTCAATACAGAAATAGATTGAGAGAACTTGCCGTTGATGTTTCAACATATGTAAATAATGCAATTGACCTTGGTAAAACAGTTCTGGCAGAAGGAGCTCAGGGAACATTCCTTGATATTGACTTTGGAACATATCCTTATGTCACAGCATCAAATCCTATTGCTGGAGGCGCATGCACAGGTCTTGGAATAAGTCCAAAAAGAATCACAAAAATCATTGGCATTGCAAAAGCTTACACGACCAGAGTGGGAATGGGACCATTTCCTACAGAAATTAAGGACGATCTGAACGAAAAGTTAAGAACAGCTGGCAATGAGTTTGGAGCAACAACAGGTAGGCCAAGAAGATGTGGCTGGTTTGATGCTGTCATTGTAAAATATGCGGCAGTGCTGAATGGGCTGGATGAACTTATCATTACGAAACTTGATGTTCTTTCAGGTTTGAAAACCATTAAGGTCGGAGTTAGATATTATTATGAAGGCCATGAGATTAATAAATATCCTCTTGATACGAATGTATTTGAAAATGTGGAAGTTGAATATGAAACATTTCAGGGATGGGATGAAAATATCAGCAGTGTTTCGGACTTTTCTCATTTACCCGCAAACGCTAAAAGATATATTGAAAAAATTGAGGAACTTGTCAATACGAAAATTACTGCCGTATCAGTTGGTTCTTCACGAGAGCAGATCATTTCACGATAAGGTTTCACTTTTTCAGAAGATTAGTACGATTTACTGAGAATGCTTGACATTTCAAACAGGTCGTCTTATAATTGAGTAAACCTCCAGCAGGTATAAAGCACTACGTCTTTTTAAAAATTAAAGGCTTTGAAAACAGGAGAACTAATGAAAGGTGCCCAGATAATCGTTGAGTGCTTGAAAAAAGAAAAGGTTGAGGTGATTTTTGGTTATCCGGGAGGCGTTATACTGCCCCTGTGCGATGCGTTGTATGACAGTGGAATTAGATTTATTCTCACGAGACACGAACAGGGTGCTGCACATGCAGCGGATGGTTATGCCCGAGCTTCTGGTAAGGTGGGGGTTTGTCTTGCCACATCAGGACCAGGTGCCACAAATCTTACCACAGGCATAGCAACTGCGTACATGGATTCCATCCCGTTGATAGCCATTACAGGTCAGGTTGCGACTCAATTAATTGGCAACGACGCCTTTCAGGAGGTTGATACAACCGGTATTTCGAGGCCAATCACAAAACATAATTATCTTGTAAAAAGTACCGAACATCTTTCAAGGGTGTTCAAGGAGGCATTCTTCATCGCAAGAACTGGAAAACCAGGGCCAGTTCTTATTGATATTCCGGTTGATGTTCAAAGAGGAGAAGCAGACTTTGTTTATCCTGAAACAATTGAAATTAGAAGTTACAAACCAGTATATCATGGGCATCCGGTTCAGATTGAACGAGCCCTATCATTAATTGAATCATCCAGTCAACCACTTATTCTCGCAGGAGGCGGTGTAATCAGTGCCAATGCTTCTGAAGAGCTTAGAAAGTTTGCAGAGAAAGCAAATATTCCAGTTGCCCTCACATTGATGGGACTGGGAAGCTTCCCAACTGAACATCCACTTTATCTGGGTATGGTTGGTATGCATGGAACACGATACGGCAATCATGCCATAATGGATACAGACCTTTTGATTGCAATAGGATGTAGATTTGATGACAGGGTAACAGGAAAAATTAGCGAATTTGCTCCACATGCGAAAATTATCCATATTGACATCGATCCTGCTTCCATTGGCAAAAATGTTCCGGTGGAAATACCAATTGTGGGAGATGTCAAGAATGTCCTTTCTCAAATGTTGAAAAATTGCCCAAAGCCAAAAACAAAAGAATGGCTTGAAAAAATACAACAATGGAAGGAAAAATATCCTCTTACATACAAAAATACTGATGGCCTTAAGCCGCAGTTTGTTGTTGAGACTATCTCTGAACTTACACGAGGTGAGGCGATCATCGCAACAGAAGTAGGACAGAATCAGATGTGGGCGGCTCAATACTATAAATTCAAACACCCAAGAACATTCATATCCTCTGGCGGATTGGGAACCATGGGATTTGGTTTTCCCGCTGCGATAGGTGCACAGGTGGCATGCAGGGATAAAACAGTTATAGATATAGCCGGAGACGGCAGTATCCAGATGAACATTCAGGAACTCAGCACTGCGGTTTCAGAAAAAATCCCGGTTAAGGTTGTAATTTTGAATAATTGCCATCTCGGTATGGTAAGACAGTGGCAGGAACTATTCTACGATAGGAGATATGCTTTTACTTGCATGAAAGGGAAGCAACCAGATTTTGTAAAAATTGCAGAAGCATATGGCGCCACAGGTTATAGAGTTACAAAAAAGAATGAGTTGAAGAAAATACTGATCAAGGCACTGTCTCATAATGATGGACCTGTGTTTGTGGATTGCCATGTGGAACCAGAAGAAAATGTCTTTCCCATGGTACCAGCAGGAGCAAGTTTAAAAGAAATGATTGGAGGACTCGCATAAATGATAGAAAAAAGTCAACATATCATTTCTGTCACTGTTGAAAACAGGTCTGGTGTTCTCGCGAGAATCGCTGGATTGTTTTCAGCCCGTGGTTATAACATTGATAGCCTTGCGGTTGCAGAAACAGAAGATCCCACTGTTTCAAGAATGTCAATTGTTGTACGGGGAGATGAAAAAATACTCGAACAGATATATAAACAGCTCAATAAACTTATCGATGTGATCAAGGTTCAGGATTTAACATCAGAAGAACACATTGAGAGAGAACTTGTACTTCTGAAAGTAAATACAGCAAATAGCAATGTTAGAAATGAGATCGTACAATTGGTCAATATTTTTCGTGCTAAAATTGTTGACGTGGGCAGAAAAAGCCTTACAATAGAGCTAGTGGGTAGTAGACCTAAGGTTGACGCCATGATAGACCTTATGAAGGGATTTGGAATAAAAGAAATCACCAGAACAGGAAGAATTGCAATCTGCAGAGAATCTGGAAAAGAAAAGTAAACAATTCACCTTTTAAACAGGCGGAGGAGAAAATGGCGAAGATTTATTACGATAATGACGCTGATTTAGGTATTTTGAAAAACAAAACAGTGGGAATCATCGGTTATGGAAGTCAGGGAAGAGCACATGCGTTAAATCTGAGAGATAGCGGAATCAATGTCATAGTATCCGAATTAAAAGGAACCAACAACTGGATACTTGCTGAAAAGGATAATTTTACTCCCACCAGCACTGCGGATTTGGTGAAAAAAGCAGATATCATGATGATGTTAACCCAGGACAATCTTCAACCCATCGTGTATGAAAATGAAATCAAAACAAATATGAAAGATGGGCAGGCACTTGGTTTTGCTCATGGGTTTTCAATTGTTTACAGTCAAATCAAAGTCGCTTCAACCATAGATATATTTATGGTTGCACCAAAGGGACCTGGTGACCTGGTAAGAACTCAATTTCTCGAAGGGAAGGGCGTACCGTGTCTTGTCGCTGTTGAACAGAATCCCACTGGAAATGCATTAAAAATTGCTCTTGCCTATGCAAAAGCACTCGGAGGCACCAGATGCGGAGTTGTTGAAACCACTTTTCAAGAAGAAACAGAAACTGACCTTTTTGGTGAACAGGTTGTGCTATGCGGCGGTGTTACAGAATTGATCAAAGCATCCTTTGAAACACTTGTTGAAGCGGGCTATCAACCTGAGATTGCCTATTACGAAACATGCCATGAATTGAAACTCATTGTCGACTTGATTATAGAAAGAGGCATCCAGGGCATGCGAAAGGTAATCAGTGATACTGCTGAGTATGGAGACATGACAAGGGGACCAAGAATTATTAATGAATCTGTTCGCCAGGAAATGAAAAGAATATTGAAAGAAGTCCAGGAAGGAACATTCGCCCGCGAGTGGATACTTGAAAACAGAGTTGGCAGACCTGTATTTAATGCACTTGCAAAAAAAGCTGAAAAACATCTCATAGAAGAAGTCGGGACAAAAATGAGAAGTATGATGCCATGGTTAAAAAAGACACGATAAGCTACAATCAATTTGAGCAGAACTGCGTCATAACATCGGAGGGTGTATGCACGAACTTTTATTAGCCCCTACAAAAGAACTTATTAATAGATTGGGCGGCGCAATTTCAAAATTACTTTTCGGTTTACTGGTTTTTATCGTCGGATGGATTGTTGCAAAAGTTTTCAAAATTCTGGCGACAAAATTCTTGAAGATGCTTAAAATTGATAAACTTGTTGAGGACTCTGGATTTCGAGAAATATTACTGAGAGGTCAAATAACAAAAGAACCATCTGAGTTACTTGCGAGTGTTATATACTGGTTACTTCTGATTGTTGTCGTATTCCTTTCCATCAATGTGGCAGGTATTCCCATCCCTCAGGACGTTATCGAAAATCTCCTCTCCTTTATCCCGAAAATTATCATCGGTCTCATCCTGTTTATTGCAGCACTTTTGGTTGGCAATATCGTTGAAGGAGTTGTAAATACTGCAGCTGGAAACGCAGGAATACAAAAGTCGTATGTACTCGGAAAAACAGCAAAAACAGTGATTATCATATTTGGAGTGGTTCTTGCTCTTGACGAAATGGGTATTGGAGGAAACTTCGTTACATCAGTTTTTAACATCATTCTTGCCAGTGGAGCACTTGCTTTTGCGCTTGCATTTGGGCTCGGAGCAAAAGATGTGGTGAAAAACTGGCTTGAGGAATTTCTAACAAAGAAACAATGAGGGTGTTTTCGGGCATTAAATTGACGGATGAAGTGGTTGACAATCTGGAGCAAATTACTGTGATGCTTTCAAAACACACCAGTACAATAAAAGTTGTCCCTGCAAAAAATCTACATATTACGCTGCGATTTCTTGGAAACATAGAAGAAGAAAAATATCAGGAGTTTCTTCTTAATCTTGAGGATGCATTTAATTCTCTCACACCATTTTATGTTGATATACAGGGTATTGGATTTTTCCCGAATAAAAGGAATGTAAAAGTTATCTGGGCTGGTGTGAAAAACCATCCTTCTCTTTTACTCATCCACGATATTATGGAAAGCACCGCAACAAAAATTGGTTTGCCTCCAGAAAACAAATTTCACGCTCATGTCACCCTTGGAAGAACCCGTTCACAAATCAGCCCGAACTTTTTACAAAAACTGGAAACCAAATTTCAGAATCAACACTGGGGAAAAATGGAAGTTAATCACATTATAATTTTCGAATCAATTCTTCATCAAACAGGACCGGAATACAAAGAACTTGTAAAAATTCCTATAGGAGGAAACTAATATGGACAAAGAAAAAGCACTTTCAATGGCAATCGAACAAATTGAAAAAAATTTTGGCAAAGGCTCTATCATGAAACTCGGAGAAAAAACGCGACTCGAGGTAGACGTTATTCCAACAGGAGCGATTTCTCTTGATATTGCGCTTGGTGTTGGAGGTATTCCAAGGGGAAGAATCACTGAAATTTTTGGACAGGAATCATCAGGAAAAACAACCCTGGCATTACAGGTAATCGCAGAAGCGCAAAAAAGTGGAGGTCAAGCTGCTTTTATTGATGCAGAACATGCTTTGAATCCGAATTACGCGCAAAAGCTTGGAGTAAATCTGGATGAATTACTGATAAGCCAGCCAGATACCGGAGAACAGGCACTGGAAATTGCAGAATCTCTGATACGAAGTAATGCAATTGATGTAGTTGTGATTGATTCTGTTGCAGCCCTCGTTCCGAGAGCAGAACTGGAAGGAGAAATGGGAGATTCTGTGATGGGGCTGCAAGCAAGATTAATGTCGCAGGCATTAAGGAAACTCACGGGCTACATCAGTAAATCCCAGACAGCTGCCATTTTCATCAACCAGGTAAGGGAAAAGATCGGCATGTTTTTTGGAAATCCTGAAACTACACCAGGTGGTCGCGCACTAAAATTTTATTCCTCTGTCAGACTTGAAGTAAGAAGAATTGAAAATCTCAAAACAAGCCAGGGCGAAATGTACGGGATCAGAATAAAAACCAAAATTGTAAAGAACAAGGTTGCCCCACCTTTCAAAGAAGCAGAGATAGATATTTTGTTTGATTCAGGCGTCTCAAAAGAAGGTTCAGCAATAGATGCAGGATTATCTTTCAATGTGATTGAAAAAAAGGGAAATCATTTTTATTTTGGCGAAAAGGCACTCGGACACGGAAGAGAAAGCGCTATTAGGTATTTGAAGGACAACCCAGATGTATATAATCTATTGGTAAGGAAAATCAGACAGAAGGCAGGAATGGAAAAAGAAACTGAACAAACAGATCAGGAAAAAGGAAAAACAAAATAGCACGGAGGGAAAAATGGAAAAGAAGCAGATCAATGTAGGATTGATCGGGTATAAGTTTATGGGAAAAGCACACTCACATGCATATAAGGATGTATCGCTATTTTTTGATACACCTGTTATCCCGATAATGAAGGTAATATGTGGAAGACACGATGTACCGCTATCAATTGCGCAGGAAAAGTTTGGATGGCAGGAAAGAACAACTGACTGGAAAAAAATTATCAGCAGGACTGATATTGACCTGGTGGATATTACCACGCCTCCTGACGAACATAAAGATATTGCAATTGAAGCCGCAAAAGAAGGAAAAGTTGTATTCTGTGAAAAGCCACTTGCAAATTCCTTGAAAGAAGGATATGAAATGCTTGAAGCGGTTGAAAAATACAGAGTCAAACACGCAATCTGTTTCAACTACCGAAAACTTCCCGCAGTGGGGCTGGCAAAAAAACTCATTGAAGAAGGTAAACTTGGAAAAATTTATCATATGCGTGCCGTTTATCTTCAGGATTGGATACTTGACCCTGAATTCCCACTTGTATGGCGACTGCAAAGAAAAATTGCGGGTTCAGGAGCCCACGGAGATTTAAATGCGCACCTCATTGATATGGCAAGATACCTTGTAGGCGAGTTCAGTGAGGTTGTTGGAATAAGCGAAACTTTCATAAAAGAAAGACCTCTTTTAATAGAAAAAGACGATCTGAACACAGGGCTGGTTGTGACAGAAAAATCAGATAAAAAAGGGAAAGTTGATGTTGACGATGCCACAATTTTCCTTGCAAGGTTTGAAAACGGGGCAATAGGGTCTTTCGAAGCCACAAGATTCGCTCCAGGAAGAAAAAATGGACAAAGATGGGAAATTAATGGCAGCAAAGGTAGTATTGTATTTAATCTGGAACGGCTTAATGAACTTGAATATTATTCAGTTGATGACCCTGCCTGTGTTCAAGGTTTCCGCACTATTATTGCCACAGACACATCCCATCCCTATGCTACAAACTGGTGGCCAGCAGGTCACATTATAGGCTACGGGGACTCTTTTGTTAACATGGTAGCAGATTTACTGAACTCTATTGCAAATAATCAGATGCCGTCTCCAAACTTTGTAGATGGGGTAAAGTGCCAGGAAGTGCTGGACGCTGTAGAAGAATCCATCAAACAGGGCAAATGGGTGAAAATTGCATCAAAGATCTAAACCTTTTTTTATTTTTTGCATCTAAAATTTGAGTAAACACAAATCAAGGAGGATCTTATGGAAATGAAAAAATTTTTTGGGCTTGGTATTATAGCAGGAATTATCGGAGGATGTTTTACATTTGGAGCAATTTATGCGGTTACAAAGCAGGGTATATCTGTCAGCACTAATATAAGACCCGTTCAGGTAGTCGATTCACAGGGTGCGTATGGACTCCAGAATGCATTCGTACAGGTTGTAAAAATGGTCAAACCAGCAGTGGTGATGATCACAACCGAAAAAACAGTTACATACAGGTACTGGAATCCTTTTGGAGATGATTTTTTCAATCAGTTTTTCGAAGACTTCGGATTTCCACGACGCCAGCAACAACCAAAAACATTTAAGAAAAAACAGGAAGGACTTGGTTCGGGATTTATTGTAGATGAAGAGGGCTATATTCTTACAAATAACCATGTGATACAGGGTGTAGATAGAATCCTTGTAAAACTGATGAATGACGAAAAAAAGTATGAAGCAAAAATCGTTGGAACTGATTCCAGAACAGACCTTGCCCTTATCAAAATTAATCCCGGTAGAAAACTTCCCACAATTATACTCGGTGATTCAGATGCCATTGAAATTGGTGAATGGGCCATTGCAATAGGAAATCCTATGGGACTAGAAGAAACAGTAACTGTTGGTGTTATAAGCGCTAAAGGTAGAAGTGTACTTGGAAACAGTCCATACGAGGATTTTATACAAACAGACGCAGCCATTAATCCTGGAAATTCAGGAGGGCCTCTGGTAAACATTAAGGGAGAGGTTATAGGAATAAACACAGCCATCATCGCACCGTATGTTGCCCAGAATATTGGGTTCGCAATCCCGATAAACATTGCAAAAAAAGTTTTCAGAGAACTAAAAACAACAGGAAAAGTAACACGAGGATTTCTTGGGGTATATCTGCAACAAGTGACCGAAGAACTGGCATCTTCTTTTGGCTTAAAGGAAACAAAAGGAGCTCTGGTATCAGATGTAATGCCTAACACCCCTGCCGAAAAAGCTGGGCTCAAACCAGGCGACATCATCCTTGAATTCAATGGAAGCCCTGTCGCAGATCCAAAAGATTTACAAAAAAAGGTTGCTGATGCTAAAGTAGGAGAAACAGCAACACTGACAGTATGGCGCGATAAGAAAAAAATCAGTGTCCAGATAAAAATCGCTGAAAGACCCGAAGAAGAAACCATTGCAAAATCTGAGAGCGAACCGTTGCAAAAAACATGGAGAGGGCTTAAAGTCAGCGATATTACAGAAGAAATGAGGAAACAGTTTAACATCGCTACTTCAGTAAAAGGGATCATTGTTATTAGTGTTGAACCTGGTTCTCCGGCGGATGAATGTGAAATTACTCCAGGAACCGTAATAAGAAAAATCAATGAATGGCCGGTTTCAAGTGTAAAAGAGTTTCAAGCCATCATCGATAAAATTGACAAAAAATCTTCTGTCACGTTATGGGTACAACAGGAAGGAAACAACAGATTCTGCATTCTCAAAGGTGAATAAACAAAACCAGATTCTGAAAGATGCACTGAAAATATTAAGTACAAAGGAAGTTTCAGAATATAAACTCAGACAAACCCTTGAGAAAAAAGGATATAAGGACCCGGAACTATCAAAGACGATAGACTACCTGAAATCAAAGAATTTTCTGAGTGATTACAGGTTCTGTAGTCTAATCATAGAAAAAAACGTCAAGAAAAAGAAGGGACTGAATTATATCCGATATTTTCTCGCCAATCAAGGTGTGCCAGAACACATCATATCTGAAGCTCTTGCAAGAATGTACCCAGAGAGTTTAGAATATAATATAGCAAAAGAATTGGTATTTTCAATTAAAAAGCCTTTTCATAAGATGTTATATGTTCTAAACTCCAGAGGTTTCAGTGAACAAACCATTGAAAAACTGAAAGGGGAAATCAGTGAAGAGTAATGAAATTCGAAAAAAATTTTTGGAGTTTTTTGAAAAAAAGAATCACACTGTTGTTCCGAGCAGCAGTTTAATACCATTCGAAGACCCAACTTTATTATTCACAAGTGCTGGCATGGTGCAGTTCAAAAAATTCTGGGCAACAGAAATACCCCTGCCTTACTCGCGAGCAACATCATGTCAAAAATGTCTGCGTGCCGGAGGTAAAGATAGCGACCTTGAAAAAATCGGTTTGAGCGGAAGACACCACACCTTTTTTGAAATGCTCGGAAATTTTTCCTTTGGCGATTACTTCAAAGAAGAAGCCATTCATTGGGCATGGGAGTTTGTAACAGAAATACTGAAAATCGACAAGGAAAAACTCTGGGTTTCTTATTATATGGAAGACGAAGAAACCCTGAAAATTTGGAAAACATTACTCCCTGAAAACAGGATAATACCGCTGGGAAAAAAGGATAACTTCTGGGGACCCGCAGGAGAAACAGGTCCCTGTGGGCCATGTACTGAGATATACATTGATCTGGGAATTGATGAAATGTGCACAAATAAAGATTGTAAACCTGGTTGTGACTGTAATCGTTTTCTTGAATTCTGGAATCTTGTTTTCCCGCAATATAATCAACAGATGGATGGACAGTTACAGCCCCTGAAGAGAAGGGGAGTTGACACAGGTATGGGACTTGAAAGAATCTCCAGAATTATGCAGGGGAAAAAATCAAATTATGAAACTGACCTTTTCTTACCACTGATAGAAAAACTTGAAAAGGTTTCTAACGTAAGGTATAACCAGGAAACGATAAAAGAATTCAGAATCATTGTTGACCATAGCCGCGCCATTGTATTTCTTGTCGGCGACGGTGTTTATCCTGACAATGAGGGCAGAGGATACGTGCTAAGGAGAATCATAAGAAGAGCGTATTTTCAGGGAACAAAAATAGGTTTGAACGAACCATTCCTCACATCCCTGTTAGACCCCATGATTTCAATTTTTGAAGGAGTATATCCTGAAATTGCAGAAAAGAAAGAAGAAATAGCCCACATCGTGATCGAAGAAGAAAAAAAATTTTCCGGCCTACTTTCTTCTGCAAAAAAAATTTTTACTGCAGATATATCAAAGATCGAAAACAAAATAATACCCGGAGAACTTCTTTTTAAGTGGTATGACACCTATGGGATCCCGAGAGACCTTATTTCTGAACTTGCAGAGCAACACGATTTCTCACCTGATTGGCGAGAATTTGAAGATTATTTACAGAAACAGCAGGAGCAGGCAAGAAAAAAGTCAATTTTTGAACAAAAAAGAAAGGTCGTATTTGAGGTTGAATCAATGAATGAAACAATTTTTACAGGATACGAAAGTCACCAGGAATATTGCAACACTGTCGCCCTGTATTATCTACCTGATAGAAAAATCTGGGAAATAGTGCTGGACAAATCACCGTTTTATCCTGAAAAAGGAGGACAGGTAGGTGATAAAGGAATTATCAGGGGAAACCAGTGGTGTTTTGAGGTTATTGATTCTCAAGTTGATTCACATGGAATTATCTACCATATTGGTCATTTTACTTCCGGAACCCCGCAGAATGTGGGGAAAAAAGAAACGGTGTTTGCATCAGTTTCGATGAAACACAGAATGGACGTCTCAGCAAATCATACTGCAACCCACCTGATTCATTACTGTCTGAGAAAAATTTCAAATAATCAAGCCAGACAGGCAGGATCATACGTAGGACCTGATAGATTAAGATTTGACTTTATATACCTGGGAGAGATCGATCAAAATACAATAGAAAAACTGGAATCTCAGGTCAATGAAATCATTTTTGAAAACCATGTTGTAAATGTCAACCAGATGAGTTATCGACAGGCAATAAATAATGGCGCAGTTGCATTGTTTACTGAGAAATATGGCGAAACAGTGAGGGTGGTCAAAACAGGTGATTTTCATTCAGAATTATGCGGTGGAACCCATGTTTCCAAAACATCTGAAATCGGAATATTCAGAATTATTTCGTTTTCTTCAATCGGCGAAAACCTAAAAAGAATAGAAGCCGTAACAAGAGAAAGTGCCTACCAATGGTTCAAAAAGCGGTGGGAAATCTTGCATCAGGCGAGTGACCTGCTCAAAACCAATCCAGAAAACCTGGTATCTTCAATCAATAAGTTGAAAAGACAGGCTCACCAACTTGAGGAAAAACTTGACGCTCTCATTAAAAAGGCAACAACTGATATTCCGACCACGTTAAAGAAAAACAGTAAAAATATTGTAATAAAGGGATACGATGCCACACTGGTTGCAGGTCGTCTGGACGGGTTAACAACAGACCAGCTTGGTAAAATTGCAGATATTGTTTCGTCTGAAATAAAGAAATCAATTGTACTCCTTGCCGGTATTCTTGATGGAAGGGTTCTTCTGATATGCAAGGTCACCCCTGATATTTCAAATATCGTACCAGCTTCTTCAGTTATAAAACATCTCGCAGGAATGATCGGCGGTTCTGGTGGAGGTAAATCAGAATTCGCTCAGGGTTCAGGAAAAGACACAACAAAGATTGATGAAATTGTAAAAAGTGCTCATAATTTAATCCAAAATATTATCAAGTAGCCCATGAAAAATAAAACTTCATCAAGAAAATTTTCGAAAAAACCTGGTCAAGAGGAAGAGCTGGAACTATTACAAAAAATAAAACAGGGAGATAGGGAAGCCCAGGAAAAATTTATGAAAATGAATCAGGGACTCGTTGTTTCGCTCGCCAGAAAATATGCATTTTCCAACGATATCCTGCAGGATCTGATTTCTGAAGGTAATATCGGACTGATTGAAGCAATAAAAAAATTTGACCCCAAAAAACATGCAAGATTTGGAACGTACGCATATTTCTGGGTTAGACGGTATATCATGCGGGCAATATCAGGTGGTTCGTTCAAGGTACCAGAAAAAATTCTGAAACTCAAAACAAAATATAAAAATCTTGTTGAAAAATTTAAACTTGAAGAAAATAGGTACCCCACAAATACAGAAATGGCAGCTTTATTAAAACTTGATGTTCCCACCTTCTTA
The DNA here is from genome assembly GCA_049971295.1 of Candidatus Ratteibacteria bacterium. Lineage (GTDB taxonomy): Bacteria > Ratteibacteria > UBA8468 > B48-G9 > DTJG01 > DTJG01. The sequence goes on from JBMFLH010000001.1 coordinate 67,310, forward strand.
AAATACAAGCCTTATTTTGAATCCACCAAAATTTCACCCAGCTTTCAAGACACAGAGGATGAAAACTATGACTTATTTGACATTACAAATTTTGAATACGGAAAGAAAAAGTGGGATAACATACTGGTAGATAGGGACATACTGAACAAGTTATTTGAAAGGTTGCAAAAAAAGACAAAAAGTGGTTCAATTGATTTATGGCTTAAAGCCTTGAAATTACACTATGGAATTGATAATGGAAACCCAAAGTCATATAAGGAAATCGCAAAAGAAATGGGGCTTTCCAGACAGAGGATACATCAGATTATTAAAACGTGTCTTAAGCACCTGCATAACGAAATAAAGGAGATGAAAAATGAAGGAATTATATGATGCGATAAGAACGATTCCTGACTTTCCAAAAAAAGGGGTTTTGTTCAGAGATATTACGCCTTTAATAAAAAACGAAGAGCTGTTTGCCAAGAGTATTGAATTGTTTGCAAAAAATGTACCTGAAGGAATAAACAAGATTGTTGCAATAGAATCCCGAGGTTTTATTTTCGGCGGCGCACTGGCCTGTAAATTGAACAAAGGATTTGTTCCTATCAGAAAATTCGGCAAACTTCCATGCAAAACAATAAAGCATACCTATGCACTTGAATACGGTGAAGACACAATAGAAATTCCAGCAGATGCATTTGAAAACTATGAAACAGTAATTTTAATTGACGACGTGCTCGCCACAGGAGGCACTGCCGCAGCCGCATGCTCCTTAATAGAACAGGCAGGTGCAAGAGTTAAGAAAATTCTTTTCCTGATTGAACTGAAAGATCTTAATGGCAGAGAAAAAATTAAAGGTTATGATATTTTCAGCATGTTAACTTTATGAAAATCACTTTTTTCCATTTGTCCCTGTTATCATTGTTGTATCTTTTTGTTAATTGTTTCATATCCATTGCAGAAGTAATGGTCCCTTTTGAACTGTGGCCAAAAGTTGAAAACAAAATCTCAAATATCACGATTCTTGTAGCCGAAACAGAAAATCTCAGCCATCAGGGTTTCTGTGGAGCATCACCAAAACAATTTCAAACAATGGCAATCTGGTTTCCGTATATAGAAAAAGGGACTGTATTTGTGAATACAAATCCCGGATATGGAACTGTGAATCAAACTATCCAGGTTGTTTTCCTTGATAAAAATTGGGTTGTCCTTGACATAATAACCATGGAGAGAAAAACAGGAACTGCTGTTGCTCCTGTTGGAACTTTTTCAGCACTTGAAGGTATACCGGAGGTGATCAAAAAACTGGGATTTAAAAAGAGTAGACCGGCTCCATTTCATATTCAAAAAATGGACGATAAATATTTCTGCGAAAAAGGGAAGTTAAAATGAAAACTCAGCCGGTAATATTTGTATTATGCTTTCTGAATTCTCTATTTTCTCAAACACAAATAAATAATCAAATCCAACATCTTATCAGTTCAGAAGAATGGAAAATCAATCAAATTTATGGTAGTGAAAATAATTCAGTTATTACCAATACAAATGATGGAAATTTTATCCTTATTGGAAGTAGTGGAATGATTATAATCAGTAATCAGCCAATACCGATAGATACAGAGATTTCAGTTGTGTTAAAATTTTCATCTCCCAAAAGAACAACGGTATCAATTCTGGCTGGACTAAGAAGCCCGGATGATACGTCTACAAACCCTTATAGTCTCGGACTCACTTATTATCCAGATAGGAGTCCTCGGTTTCTATCCTGGAGCCTTCCCCCACTACCGGAAGAAAAATATGGATTATATGGAAACTATTGTGTAATGCCTCCTGTAAAAAATCGTTTGAACTGGCCAGAAATGGTCAGATGGAATTTTGATAAAGCAATTTCTACTCTTACACCTATTGAAAAAAATGGATACAGATAAAATATGTAATACATCAAAATTGCTTACAGATATGGCTCGATGATAGGTTACTTCGTGAAATAAAAGGACCTTCAGTGAATCCTGAAGGTTTTATGAAAATCTATTGTTATTAGGGAATTGCTATTTCCTCAATCAAAATAAACCATGCAGAACAGAATCCAAAATTTCAACCTTTCCCTTTGGATGGTTACACAAATGCCGGCAATTTTCCAAAAAATGACAGAATTGCGAAAATTCTGATTATGCACAAAAAGAATAGATTGAATGTTGGTAATATTCCATTTTTATTAGCCAGTGATCGTCCAGATCGGAATCATATTGATATTGGCAAATCCTGGGCTATGTTTGATTTACTTGAAGGTGCATTCGATGGGTGGTCTGGAGAAGTATCGAGATGGCGAGGAGCATTATACATCGAACCAGGTAGAATCCAATTCAGGTTTCCAAAATGCCCAGTATACAAAAATTCATCTTATTGCCGCGGCTGATGATATCCAGAATACAGTTTTTGTAGTGACAGCTGTTTTTTACAGACCCAATGCAGGACATCCATTACCATTTCAGACAAAGGTGCCCATCTATAAGGCAAGCTCCACAAGTGCTATAAAAATTCCATTTGTGACAGAAGAAGGGAAAAGGGGAAATCTTTTTCCTATTACAATCCCGCTTCTGAAGGAAGGATTAAAGGGTTTTTCAGATCTCCCATATCTGGAATTTGAACTTACGAAAAACGTTTCTATTTACAAAAGTTTTTCAGATTCGATTTATTACAGTATGCATCAAGCAGGACTCCCAAGCAGTGTCCATGTTTTTGCAATAACCCTGGAAAAAGCTGATGTGGAAGTTGACTTTATACCTTCTCAGTTTGCGCATATATGGGTATGTCCCGACGTTCCAAGATACCCCTGTAATCTTTCTAATGTTTCAAACATGAATAAGATTGTATCTGTTTCTATTGCGACACAAAGTTTTGATGGAATGGAAAAACCGCACAGACCAAAAAATCCTTGTACCTGCGAGCAAATGCGTCAGTTTAAGATTTATGTTGAAACTGAATAAGTTTGAATATCATAGAATGGTATTTTCAGTCATTCATGGTCAAGAAAAAAGAACTTTCACTGGCTCGATTGCGTATCTTCATCCTGATACAAGAGAACGTGGTGAATGGAAGGAAGGCAATGGCCAAATTTTTGGTTTCTGGAACTGGAATGGCGGGCATGATACACCTTCAGGAATACCCAGACTCGAAGTAATGGTGAAAGCCGGTGTTGAGTCATGTATGAGACCTTTTATTGAAGAAACTACACCTGAGACTGAATTGAAATATCTTATCGACCATAAGATGAAAACATACTTTCTTGCTTATCAATTACACATGACAAAAGATCATATAGGTATTTTGTGGGATAGTTCAAAACCAGAAGAAATGAAAAAAGCCATCATTGAAGCAATAAAAAAATCACCTCTTTCAAAACCAACGAAAGTCAATGAACCTGAACTTGCAGTTTTTTATGCCGAACCGCTCATTGGACCTGTTTCTCACATGAGCTTGCCAGAATTTTATGGAGATCCTCCTTATCAAATGACATCAGAAGAAAAATCACGTTATGAAAAATTCCTGGAAAAATTCACTATTGCTGCCTCAGCAATAAAAAAAGAATGGCCACAAGCGAAATGTCTGCTTCCATGGGGTATTCCTTCGTTTCCGATTCCATTTCTCAGGTACAGTAAAGAAGCCACTGAACTGATGGACGGACCAGCGCTTGATGTGGTCCTTTTTGAAAGAATACATGAAATGCAAATGCATCAGGTTACGTTCGCTTCTGTAATGTGGCAGCTCAAGCAAGAGTGGTTAAAAACAGGTAAAAAGTGGATCAGTAATGGAAAAAATGGGGAATGGAATGTGGATGATGTCCATTGCGCGAGTATGTTCTGTTTTGACGGATGGAGATATTTAAGATTTGAACTCCCGGGGAATCATCCTTATGATTGTTTCAGAGAACCAGGAACCTGCTGGTGGGGAAGCTACGGAGGCGACGGTATTGTTGATCTTCCCCTCTCAATTGAAAAAATTTTCATTGAAAGACGCACGCATGTAATCGTTGGTGACAAACTTGTACCTGCGGATACTTCTGATGTTCTATTTGCTGACCTGTATGCAGAATATGAATGCGATGAAAACAACACTGCCCAAGCGATCAGGCTTTCAAAATTGAGAATGCCAGTAACTAACAATATCCCTGAAATTGATAATCCAACGATAGAATTTCAGAAAACAGGAATATTTCCTCCAACTGAGATAACTTCAATAACTGTGCCTGAACAAAAATTCGATGGCACAAAATGCTACGTTTGGTTCAAGAAGATGGAAAACGCAGATACATATGAGATCTGGGTGAGTCCTTATGAAAACGGTGCAGGAGCAATTTGCCTCGGAGAAAAATGGACAGAACCAGGGGGATTGCTCAGTGGGTTAAATCCAAATACAGATCTATACATTTTCGTGGTCTACCGAGACAAAACCGGTAAACCATCAAAACCTTCAAAAGCATTCCATATAAGACTAAAGGATATGTTTCCAATGAAATAAATTCAAACAAGGTTCATTTCAATCATTGCTTCTGCAATCTGAACAGCATTCTGTGCCGCACCTTTTTTGATATTGTCTCCAACTACCCACATATCAATGGCATTGTCAAGTGCAGTATTTTTTCTAATCCTGCCAACGTAAACATCGTCCTTACCGGAGACTTCCAGAGGTAATGGATATTTTGCATTTTCAGGCTCATCAATCAGTTTCACACCTTTTAATGACTGCAAAATCTCGCGACACTCATTAATATCGGGCTCTAATTCAAATTGAACCGTAATTGCTTCAGAATGTCCATTAAACACAGGAACTCTGACGCATGTCGCTGAAACCAGAATATCAGGCCTGTCAAGAATCTTTCTTGTTTCAAGAATCATTTTTACTTCTTCTGAGTAATATCCTGGAAATTCAACAGAAAGGTTCCCGATATGAGGAATAACATTGAAAAGGATTCTATGGGGATAAACCTGTACAACAACCTGCTGACCTTTTTCATATTGGTGCAATTGATTTTCAAGTTCTTCCACTGCTTTGCTGCCTGTTCCAGAAACAGCTTGATACGTTGAAGCGATGATTCTTTTTGCTCTGTATTTTGCATGAAGCGGTGCCACCGCCATTAGCATGATAATGGTCGAACAATTAGGATTTGCGATAAAACCTTTGTGTTTTTTCAAGTGTTCGGAATTCACCTCGGGTATCACAAGCGGTACATCAGGATGCATTCTGAAATCGCCTCCATTATCAATCACAATTGCTCCCTTTTCAACTGCCTTCCAGCCAAACTCAACGCTTGCTCCTTTTTCTCCTTCTGTACCAGCAAAAAATGCAAAATCCACATCATCAAAAGAAACATCATCAGTTTTTTTAACCTGAAAACGTCTTCCCGCAATAATTTCTTCTCTTTCTCTCGTTGCCAGAACTTTTAGATTAGAAACAGGAAAATTTCTTTCAATTAGAACTTCAACCATTTTCTTTCCAACCAGCCCTGCTCCAACAACTGCAACATTATACCTTTTCATTGAAAAAACCTCCTTTTTTCAAATTCTCAAACCCTTTTTTGCAATAACCCAGACAGTACCATTCACATTGTTCGCACAGCGGAATGATAGCATCCATCGGGTATAGATTTTTTATCTGATTATAAATTTTCACCGCTTCAATGGAAACATTAAAATCAAGCCCCAATATCCTTATAATTTCCTTTTCTCTATTTTTTAAGGATGCTTCCGAATCGGTTTTCTTCAAACACACCGAACCAGAATTATATGGGCAACAATTACATATATCGTCAACACCATCAACCAGAACTATTTTAATGCCCGGATTATTCTTGATCTGGTAACAGATTTGCTCCATATTCTCAGCAAATGTTTTATTGTAACCTCTGCCACAGAAACCAAGAATACAAAAAAGATGATGAGGCCTTAAATTAATCACGACTATGTTTTTTGAGATCCGGAAAAAACTGCGATTGCAAAAACAGCAGCAAGATAGGCCTTTAAGATATCAAATGGAACAAAAGGAAGCACAGCAAGCAACAATGTCTGTTTTAATCCGGTCTTCATAATCAGTGAAAACCATAAAGCACCAAATAGATAAATAATTGAAACACTGCAAAGCATGACAAAAATCAAATTTGAAATTTTATCAATTCTTTTTGTCCTGCTGATAACGTATCCCACAAGAAAAGAAGCAGGAATAAAACCAACAATATAGCCAAATGAAGGCACAAACAGCATCTGGCATAATCCGCCAGATCCCCCGGCGAACCATGGTATTTTCGTCAATCCGCCAAAAAGGTACATTAATTGACTGATACCAGCCCAGTTTTTCCCGAGGAATACTCCGCTCAAAAGCACCATAAACACCTGCCCTGTGACAGGAACAGGCGTAAAAGGTAATTTTAATGTCATCTGCGCAGAGACCCCGGTCAAAAAAGCAAAAAGAAAAGAAACCAGCAGTCTTTCAACAATAGTTGCTGAATCCATCCAATCAAAATAATGTTGCCAGACAAAATTCCATTTTTTTATAACATATTCCATCCATACCTCCGTATCAAATGTTGGAAACAAATTCAGCAATTAATGAGCCGACCTCAGCGGTCCCCATTCCCATCTTGCCTGCTTCAAGACCTTTTATATAACCTTCTGAAAGTGCTTTACAAATCGCCTTTTCTATGCTTTCTGCAGCCAGTGTCTCGCCCAGCGTATCAAGCATCATGGCGCCTGCTGCTATCGTGGCTATTGGACAGATTACATTCTTTCCTGTATACTTTGGGGCAGAACCGTGTATTGGCTCAAACATACTAACCCCTTCGGGATTGATATTGCCTCCTGCTGCAACTCCCAGACCACCCTGAGTTATGGCGGCAAGATCCGTAATAATATCCCCGAACATATTATTTGTTACAATCACATCAAACCATTCAGGATTCTTCACCATCCACATGCATGTTGCGTCCACAAATGCAAAATCAAGCTTTATATCAGAGTATTCTTTTTGCACTTCCTGACAGGTTCTTCTCCACAGGTCTCCAGAAAAGGTCAAAACATTGGCTTTATCAACACATGTTAATGTCTTTTTTTTGTTTCTTTTCCTGGTAAGTTCAAATGCATATCTCACGCACCGTTCAACACCCTTTCTGGTATTAATATCTAATTGTGTAGCAATTTCATCCCCTGTTCCTTTCTTAAAAAAGCCGCCTATTCCACAGTAAGCACCTTCTGTATTTTCTCTCACAACAACATAGTCAATATGTTCAGGACCCTTATCCTTCAAAGGTGTCCAGACACCTGGATATAATTTTACCGGACGCAGGTTTATATACTGATCAAGCTCAAATCTAATTTTCAATAATATTCCCTTTTCAAGTATTCCGGGCTTTACATCAGGATGTCCAATTGCACCAAGATATATCACATCAAGCTTTTTAAATTCTTCTATTGCAGAGTCAGGCAATGTTTCACCGGTTTTAAGATACCTATCTCCCCCAAAGTCATAATATACTGTATCCAATTGAAAATTAAATCTATCAGCGGCTGCCTTTAAAACTTCCATTCCTGCACTAATAATCTCCGGACCCACACCATCACCAGGAATCACTCCTACCTTATATGTTTTTCCTTTACCCATGACATTAATCCTCCACTTTTGATGATCTGTTGAAGAAAATCAGGAAATTTCATAAAGGTCCCTGTTTTCTTCTTTGTTAAATTTACAATTGTTCCGCTGTCAAGATTAATTTCCAGAATATCCCCCTGTGAAATTTGTTCAACAAATCGTGTTTCAATAATTGGAAGTCCAATATTGATAGCATTTCTAAAGAAAATTCTGGCAAAACTTTTTGCAACAACAACTGAAATACCGCATTCCTTTATCGCAAGTGGTGCATGTTCCCGACTTGAACCGCACCCAAAATTTTCTCCAGCAACGATAATATCGCCTTTCTCAATTTTCTTTGAAAAATCAGGAAAAATTGTTTCCATACAATGAGAAGCCAGCTCTTTAACATCAGTTGTATTCAGATACCGAGCGGCTATAATGTCATCTGTATTAATATGATCGCCAAATTTCCATACCTTTCCCTTAATGATCATGTTTCACCTCATCTGGATGTGAAATTCTGCCCATGATTGCAGATGCCATTGCAACTTCAGGATTTGAAAGATAAACCATGCTTTCAGGATGCCCCATTCTACCGATAAAATTTCTGTTTGTGGTTGCAATCGCTACCTCACCTTTTCCGAGAACCCCCATGTGACCACCAAGACATGGACCACAGGTGGGAGGACTTATCACGCAACCGGCTTCAACAAAAATATCAATCAATCCCTCCTTTAACGCCTGCTGATAAACTTTTTGTGTTGCAGGTATAATGATTGTTCTCACCTCTGAATGAACAGTCCTACCTTTTGCAATCATCGCGGCCTTTCTGAGGTCTGAAATTCGTCCATTTGTACAGGAACCAATAACAACCTGGTCAACTTTTACATTTGAAAATTCCCTGACATCTTTTGCATTGGATGGCAAATGAGGCGCTGATACTTGAGGTTCGATAGTTCCCACGTCTATTTCAATAATGTCTTGGTATTTTGCGTCTTCATCGCTTTTGTAAAATATTCCCTTTTCACTCGTGACAGAAGCCAAAAATTCTTCTGTAATTCCATCTGGCGCAATAATACCATTTTTCCCACCGGCTTCAATCGCCATATTACAAATGGTCAATCTGTCATCCATAGATAGATTTTCAATTACTTCTCCGGTAAATTCCATTGCTTTGTATCTGGCACCATCCACACCTATTTTACCGATGGTATAAAGAATAATATCTTTGCCGCCCACATATTTCCTGCACCTGCCTTTATAAATAAATTTAATTGTTGATGGAACTTTTAACCAGATTTTTCCAGTGATCATGGCAAATGCAACATCTGTACTACCAACACCAGTTGAAAAAGCCCCAAGAGCGCCATAGGTACATGTATGGCTATCTGCTCCAATAACAAGGTCTCCAGCATGAACAAGACCTTCTTCTGGAAGAAGTGCGTGTTCAATACCAACCCTGCCAATTTCATAAAATATTACACCATGCTTTTTTGAAAAATTTCTCAGAATTTTTACCATTTCAGCACTTTTAATATCCTTGCAGGGTGTAAAGTGGTCAGGAACAAGAACGATTTTCTCTGGGTCAAAAACTTTATTTGCTCCTGCCTTATTAAACTCCTCAATTGCAAGAGGTCCGGTAATATCATTAGCAAGGATTAAATCAACCTTCGCTTCAATAAACTGTCCTGGAAAAACTTCTTTCGATTCCGAATGCGCCGCAAGTATTTTCTCAGTGATTGTCATTGAAATCCTTTCGAAATTTTAAGAACTTCAATCAAGTACCGCGATATTGTTTCTTTACCAGATTCTTTCTCGATAAGTATTGATTTATGGCATTAAGATAAGCTCTGGCACTTGCCTCAATAATATCAGTGCTTACTCCTTTCCCCGCAACTCTCACGCCATCAATCATAAGTGAAACAATCACCTCACCCTGAGCGTCTTTCCCACCTGTTACTGCTGAAATTTTATACTCCTGTAATTTTGGTGATATTTTTACTATCCTGTCTATCGCTTTGTAAAGAGCATCAATTGGCCCATCGCCAAGAGAAGCATCTTCAATAACTTTGTCTTTTTTTCGAATTCTCACTGTTGCGCTTGGCAATGTGGAAGTGCCTGAAATAATGTGGAAATACTCCAGAGCATAAGTCGGTTCGACAGCAGATATTGTCTCCTGTTCAGCAAGAACAAGAAGGTCCAGGTCATTTACTTCTTTCTTCTTATCTGCAAGCTTTTTGAACTGTTCAAAAATCCTATTCAGTGTGTTTTCATCAACAGAAATGCCAAGAGATTCAAGTCGCAATTTCAAAGCGTGTCTGCCAGAATGCTTTCCAAGCACAAGAGTGCTTTCTGGAATTCCCACCATTTTTGGATGCATAATTTCGTACGTCTCTCTACATTTTATTACACCATCCTGATGAATCCCTGATTCGTGTTTGAACGCATTATCTCCCACAATGGCTTTATTCGGTTGAACGGGAATTCCGGTCAGAGAAGATACAAGTTTGCTAATTCTGTAAATGTGCTTTGTATCAATAGCAACATTCACTCCATAATATTTTTTTCTTACGATGAGATTCATCGCTATTTCCTCAAGAGAAGCGTTTCCAGCCCTTTCACCTATACCATTAATCGTGCACTCAACCTGTCTGGCACCATTTTTCACAGCAGCAAGTGAATTTGCAACCGCCAGTCCAAGATCATTGTGACAGTGAACGCTGATCACTATGTTTGGTGGAAATTTTTCTCTTAAAAATTTGATCAGTGCTCCATACTCTTCTGGAACAGCATAACCAACCGTATCAGGAATATTGAGAGTCCTTGCGCCTACATCAACAACGGTCTTACAAACCTCAAGCAGGAAATCAGGTTCAGTTCTGGTGGCATCTTCAGGAGAAAATTCAATGTCGTCGATAAACTTTTTCGCAAAACCAACCATCTCTTTAGCAATCCTTATTATTTCGCTTTTTGCTTTTACAAGCTTGAATTTTCTGTGAATTTCTGACGTGGCAAGGAAAAGATGTAAACGCGGTTTTTTCGCGCTTTCAAGGGATTTCAACGCAATTTCTATATCCTTTGGCACGCATCGTGCAAGTGCGCAAATTACAGGACCTTTCACTTCCTTTCCAATTAATTTTACCGCATACGCATCGTCTTCTGAAGCTACTGGAAAACCCGCTTCGATCACATCAACATTTAATTTTGCCAGATGCCTGGCAATCGTCAGCTTGGCACTACTTGTAAGGCTTGCCCCAGGGGATTGCTCGCCATCTCTTAATGTGGTATCAAAAAATATTATTCTGTCCATGACATTTTTTCTGAAAATAGTATTTTGTGCTGCAAAATCGTTGAATATCTATTTTACACTTACTTGACAGAAAAATCAAAAATGAATATATTTATACTCATGAACAAAAAAGAAATTTTCAAACGCACTATTGTAATTTTAATGGCTGGCGTACTATTTGTCGGGTGCTCAAGAGAACAAAAGCCCTCAATAAATATTGATGAAAAATTATTACAGGAAGCCATTGAATACGGTAAATCAAAAGCAGGTGTCTCTAATTTTGAATTTATGGAACCATGGAGTGTTTATCTTGGATATGAAATAGGTAAGGGTAGGGCAGTGTACTTTACTCCGTTTTTACATGCCGCACAAATAGCAAAAAATGCTGCGGAGAAACATCTGAAGCCAGATATAAACATAATAAAAAAGGCGGTTGCCGCGAAAAGCAATACTCTTAATTTCCTAATTCTCACCTACGGAAACGAACCTGATACACCAAGAAGAATGAAAGCATACCTCATTTACGACAAAACAAGAGTGGAGCCCGTGTATGCCCATTTCCCCCCATTTGGAGAATTTAACCGTGATTATTATCAACAGATTAATGGGGAGGTGCGATTCTCCAGAAAAGATATTCCAGAAAACGCCACAGTTAAATTATGCATTGAAATTATCCCCAGAGAAGAAAAAGAACAAAAACACCAGGAGCATGAACACCGCCATCATGAGTCAGAAATAGTCGTTGGACAACAGGTACAGCAACATATTATCACAGAATTTGTATTTAATCTTTCAAAATACAAATAGTTCTGTATGCTGAACAAAGTCAAAAATGGAATACGAATATTTAAAGGAATCACTAAAAAAGTACATTGATCGACTTTCCGAAAAATCCCCATGCCCTGGTGGCGGTAGCGCAGCAATTCTATCACTTAGTTTGGCAAATGCTTTGGTTTTAATGGTTTGCAATTACACAGTTGACAGTACAAGAGTAGAAGAAAATTCCAGAAAAATCTCAAAAGACATTTTAGACCATGCCCTGCAAATACAACCGACTTTAAATAAGTTTATTGAACAAGATAGCGTCATTTATAGAGAAATCCAGGAAAAAATGAAACTCCTCAAAAAAGGCCCGAACAGAACGAAGGGATACCAAGATGCACTGAAAAAAAGTATTGAACTACACATACAAATTCTTGATTATTGTAAAGCCATTTTGCAGTGGAATGAAATACTGGTGGAACACTGCAATCCTTATTTAATCAGTGATGTCGGCGTGTCTGCATCATTGACTGAGGGAGTGATTAAAGCAACACAAATCAATATCCTAATAAATCTGGTTGAAATTAAAGAGGACCAATATGTGGGAGAAACAAAAAACAAACTGCAGATTTTGCCTTCATTAACTGACAAAGCAATTGACATAATAAAAAGGGTGGAAGCAAAAATTTCTTCACACATATAACCGAAACAACGGAGGAAAGATGGCTGCTCAAATTCTTGCAGGAAAAGAAATCGCCGAAAAGATCAAGGAGATGGTAAAAAAGTACCTTGAGCAATTAAAGGACAGGGGAATCATTCCAAAACTCGTTGCTGTACAGATTGGAGAAAATCCATCGTCGCTCGTTTATCTTAATGCACAGAAAAAAAGCTGCAGTGCAATCGGAATAGAGCATGAAGTAAAAAATCTTGACGGAAATATTTCTGAATCTGACCTCATTGAATTTATAAAAAATCTAAATGAGGACAAAACAATTACCGGCATTATTTTACAGATGCCACTACCACAGGGAATGGATGTAAGAAAGGTTCAATCTACCATAAGTCCGGAGAAAGATGTGGAAGGCGTTAATCCAGCAAATTTAGGCTGGATTGTGTATGGCAGGCCTGTTCTTGCTCCATGCATCGCACTTGCTGTAAAAGAGCTGATTGATTTCACAGGCATTAACCTCTACGGTAAAGAAGTTGTGATGGTGGGCCATAGTGACATTGTTGGCAAACCCGTTGCGCTGTTGCTTGTTGACAAATTCGCAACTGTCAGCATATGCCATATTGGAACCAGTGATAGTGGTATGCTTGAAACTCATGTCAAAAGAGCAGAAATCCTGGTTGTGGCTGTTGGAAAAGCTCATTTAATCAAAGGTAATTGGGTAAAGAAGGATGCAATAGTGATAGATGTTGGAATCAATAAGCTGGGTGATAAAATCGTGGGAGATGTCGAGTTTGAAACCGCAAAAGAAAATGCCTCCTGGATTACACCTGTTCCTGGTGGAGTAGGGCCAGTGACTACAGCAATTTTATTGAGAAACACTGTGCTTGCAGCACAGATGCAATTTTCAGAATAATTCTTACAAACTAACAAAAGGAGAAAATGTTATCAGACCTCGAAATTGCACAAAAAGCAAAGATAAAAGATATTCGTGAAATTGCAGGTGCAGCCGGGATAGATGAAGAATATCTTGAACTGTACGGAAATTATAAGGCCAAACTTTCTCTTGAAATCCTGAAGAAGACTGAACAAAACCCTTTGGGTAAATACATTGATGTTACTGCAATCACACCCACTCCACTCGGTGAAGGAAAAACCGTCACCACGATAGGATTGTCACAGGCAATTGGAAAACTCCAAAAAAAGGTTTTTACCTGCATCCGTCAGCCATCACTCGGACCTGTGTTCGGTATTAAAGGGGGTGCGGCAGGCGGCGGATACTCACAAGTCATTCCGATGGAAGATTTCAATCTTCACCTCACGGGAGATGTTCACGCCGTTGGAATTGCTCATAATCTTCTGGCTG
>JBMFLH010000002.1:0-79779 GCA_049971295.1 Candidatus Ratteibacteria bacterium
TAGGCTATAAGACAATACTGGCAAGGCTTTACCGATTTTTGGGCTTTTTGACGCTGATATATTACTTACCCCCAAACCACAGCACAGTCAATCAGTTTTGCCATTGAATCAATATTGAATTACAATGATATTAAATGCCCAACCAGTCAAACATGGAAATGAATACTGTGATTCTCGTAGGGAATACAAACACCAAGATTGCGTGTGTAAACGAACGCACAGTTTTAAAGGTATTGAGTATCAGAACACAGGACATAGAGCGCTCAATAGCAAAGTATCTTTATGAATTTAATGGTACGATATATCTGGCTTCAGTTGTGCCAGAAGCCAGTTTCTTCATCAGACGAAAATTTGATAATATTGAACAAATTACCTGGAAACATCTTCCGTTCAGGATAAAGGTGAAACAACCAGACAGAGTGGGGATTGATAGACTTTTGAATGCACTTGGAGCCTGGCAATTATATAAAAGAGGTTGCGTAATTATTGATGCTGGTTCAGCAATTACCATTGACCTTATGAACAACAGGGGTGATTTTGAAGGTGGCGTGATTTTTCCTGGGGAGAAATTGATTATTGACTCGTTGAGAACGCTTGCTTTATTGAAGAATGCTAAAATGTCGATGCCTGTTTTTCTGGTAGGTAAAAATACATCAGAAGCAATTGGTTCTGGAATTATCTATGGGCTTTCTTTTCTTGTGTCTGGCTATATCAGGGCTTTTAAGGAAAAAAACCCGCTTTTGGAAGTTGTTTTTACCGGTGGCTCTGGCAGGGCACTCTGTCGCAGAATAAAACAAGGTTGTTATATTGAACATCTTGGAGTTATTGGAGCAAAATCTGTAATATATGGGAAAACCTGACATTGCAAATTACAACATTTTTGTTTTTGACGAAGTAACAAGCACGATGGATGTAGCAAGGAGTTTATGTGAAAAGGAAAATGAATTTGTGGTGGTCGCAAAAAAACAGACACAAGGTAGAGGCAGACAGGGAAGAGTATGGGTTTCAAATGAGGGAGGGTTGTGGATCTCAGTGGTATGGAGAAATGTGGATGAAAAAATTTTAAGATATCTTTTTATCATTGCCGCTCAGGCGGTGGTTGATACACTTGAACAATTTGGTATTATTTCACGAATAAAACTTCCAAACGATATATATGTGAAGAAGTGCAAGATTGGTGGTATCCTTATTGAAAATCTCAGCCAGTGTGTTATAATAGGAATAGGTATAAATGTTAATAACGAACTTGATGAAACAATGGATGATGCCACGAGTTGTAAAGAAATCCTTGGAAAAAATCTGGAAGTTAAAAGCGTACTGACCTCTCTAATTCAAAACCTTCAGAAAACAAGAAAAGCGTTTAACCTGAATGCCGAAGGTTTTCTATCAAAGGTCAAAGGACATTTACTACGATGAACACTATCGTTCTCACACTTCAGTTAATGTTTCTTTTTATTTTGATCGGGCTTGCGGCGTTTTTTTCTGCATCTGAAACTGCATTTGTTTCGCTTGGAACATATCATTTAAAAAAAATTTCGGATGAAGACCCGAGGAAGAAAAAACTTGAGTTCTGGTTAAGGTATCCTCATAGAATTCTTGCGACCACACTTGTAGGAAATACGATTGTTGAGTCGCTCGCTTCAATTCTTGCTGCTTCAATTGCATACAGAAGTTCTGGAAGAATCAGCTTAGGAGTTATGGCGTTTCTCGTTATGTTTCTGATACTTGTTATTGGCGAGATCATACCAAAAAGTCTTGCCAAAAAACATGCGGAAAAATTTGTTGGATATGCAATTGTGCCAATGAAAATTTTTACCCTGATTCTGGAACCTTTTAATCGTTTCTTGCTTGGGTTTGCTGAGGTTTTTTTGAATTTGTTCAGAATTAGCATAGATTCAATTCTTCCGGTTTTAACACAAGAGGATATCAAGGCGATGGTTTCTGCAGGTGAAGAAGAAGGACTGATTGAGGAAGAAGAAAGGCAGATGATTCACAGCATTTTTGAACTCGGAGACAAAATGGTTTCAGAAGTGATGATTCCAAGGGTAAATATTGTCGCGGTGGATGTGAATGCAACAATTAAAGAAATTCTGTCTCTTGTAGCAAAAGAAGGGTATTCACGATATCCTGTGTATAGAGGAAATTTTGATACAATAGAAGGAATTGTATATCTCAAGGATATTATAGCAAGGGGCTTTGAACGCGCTGACCTTCTTGCAAAAGATATTATGCGAAAGGCATATTTTGTTCCTGAAACAAAAAAAATCAACGATCTCATGAAGGAACTACAATCTCAGCAGATTCAGATGGCAATTGTGGTAGACGAATACGGAGGAACAGCAGGGCTTGTGACAATGGAAGACCTTGTAGAAGAAATTGTTGGCGAAATTTCGGATGAATACAAACATGATGGGGATGATTATCAACAGCTCAGTGATGGTAGTTATCTCGTAAAGGGCTCAATGGAAATTGAGAAAGCCAATGATTATTTAGGTTTAGATTTACCAAAAGGAGAATTTGAAACCGTTGCCGGATTTATTATGGAATATCTCGGAAAATTGCCGAGAAAGGGTGAAAAATTTATTTATAAAGGAAATATTTTCAACATCCATGAGGCACATGAAAAAACGATAAAATGGGTAAGAATCAGAAAATTTGCAGAGGAGAAAAATGAGTGAAGATGCGCTGAGAAAAGAGAAAATGATAAAGGTCGAATGGTGGAAATCTCAAGGAATAGAACCATACGGTAGAAAATTCATCAGAGAACCGATTGCGTCTCTTGCAGCTGAACGTAAAGACCAGGTATCTATTGCCGGCAGGATTATGACGATTCGCAGACATGGAAAGGCGGCATTTTGCGATATCATGGATCAAAGCGGGAAAATTCAGGTTTACTTCAAAAAAGACATTCTGGGAGAAGTGCCTTTTGAGAGATTCAGAAACCTTGATGTGGGAGATATTATAGGAATAAAGGGTGAACTTTTTACCACTCACACAGGACAGCTGACGGTGCTTGTCAGGGATTTTGTTCTTCTTTCCAAAATTATAGGAACACTACCAGAAAAATGGCATGGGCTGAAAGATGTTGAAGTAAGATACAGAAAAAGGTATCTTGACCTTATTATGAATCCAGGGGCACAAAAAGTTTTTGAAACTCGGATAAAAATACTTAACCTCATCAGGAATTTTCTCAACGAATCCGGTTTTGTTGAGGTTGAAACACCAATGATGCATCCAATTCCTGGTGGAGCCGAAGCAAGACCATTTATCACACATCACAACGCTCTTGATATGGACTTGTATCTGAGAATTGCACCAGAACTGTATCTCAAAAAACTTCTTGTCGGAGGCATGGAAAAGGTTTATGAAATCAATAGATCTTTCAGAAACGAAGGAATTTCAACATTGCACAATCCTGAATTTACAATGCTGGAATTATATTCAGCTTATGACGATTATCAGGAAATGATGAAACTGACTGAAACATTAATCTGTCACATTACACGCCACATCTTTGATACAGATGAAATAGATTTTGGTGATACAAAAATTAACTTTCAATCACCCTGGAAAAAAATTTACTGGGAAGATTGCTGGAGACAGCTCGGGATTACTAACTGGAGAGATGTTAACGATGTGAAAAAGGCATTTTTAAATATGCACCTTGATACAGAAGGAAAACAGGATCTATTTGAACTTCTTGATTTGCTTTTCAAAAGGGTCATTGAACCAAAATTGATTGATCCCACATTTGTTATTCAATTTCCTGTTGAAACATCACCTCTTGCAAAGTCCTGGCCAGGCGACCCATCAATGGTGGAAAGGTTTGAGCTTTTCATAGGCGGTCTTGAAGTGGCAAATGCCTATTCAGAATTAAATGATCCGGTGGAACAAAAAAAACGTTTTGAGCAGCAGCTACAGAGACCGAGCGAAGTACCCAGAATGATTGACCAGGATTATATAGAAGCACTTGAGTATGGCATGCCTCCTGCAGGCGGGCTTGGAATCGGCATTGACAGACTGGTGATGATTCTTACAGGATGCAATTCCATACGTGATGTGATTCTATTTCCTTTATTGCGACCCAAGCAATGACATTTGATAAAATCAGAAATTCCTTTGCCTGGCTTTCCCTTGTGACGATTTTGTGCCGTATTGTCGGGCTTGTCAGAGAAATCGTTACGGCAAGATTTTTTGGAACTACGGGTATCTACGACGCATTTTTAATCGCTTTTATGATACCAAATTTTTTCCGGGGGCTTCTTGCAGAAGGTGCATTAAGCACTGCTTTTATTCCAGTTATTTCTGAACTGATTGCAACAGGGGAAAAAAAAGAGGAAATACTGAAAATCACTGGAGCGGTGTTTACATTTTTTCTCATTGCAACAGTGCTTCTGTATGCGGTTGTTCTTTTGGCAAGCTGGATTCTGCTAAAATATTTTTCTCTGCCTGCAAAAATTTCAGAGATCATATTTTTGTTGAGATTTACATTCCCCTATCTCATTTTTGTTTCTCTTGCCGCATGGGCAATGGGCATCCTCAATGCACGGCACAGATTTATTCTTCCAGGATTAAATCCTATTATTCTTGATTTCTGGTGGATGATCGGCTTGTTCTTTTTTACTCACTTTTTTGGAAACACCCTTGAACAGAAAATTTTCGGCCTTTTGATAGGTGTGTTGCTGGGTGGATTGAGTCAGTTTGTTTTTCAATTGCCGGCCGTGTTTTCTGTCCATGGACCAATTATATTCAACACCCGGTGGAAACATCCCGCTTTAATGAAAATGCTGAAAATGTTTACTCCCGTTATCATTGGAATGTCTGTTGGTCCAATAAATTTGCTTGTTGACTATTTTTTTGCGCGCAGCCTTGCGGAAGGGGCAGTTTCAGCGCTTTGGTATGCGACAAGGATTTATCAGCTTCCACTCGGGGTTTTCAGCATTTCGCTTGCCACAGTACTTTTGCCGCATTTATCAGGCGATGTTGCGATAAAAAAGATACAGCAGGTAAAAGATCACATTCATAAAGGACTTGACCAGACAATTTTTTTTCTTATTCCTTCTGCAATTGGTATGATTGTCTTTAGAAGAGAAATGATAGAACTTTTTTTTAAAAGAGGCATGTTTACAGGACATTCTGTGGAGATTACTGCGTATCCTTTAATGCTTTATTCAATTGGTCTTGTATTCTACGGGACAGCAATTATCATCACAAGAGCATTTTACGCCCATCACGATACTGCGACGCCTGTGAAGGTGGGGCTTATAAGTATTGGCACAAATGCGCTGTTTGATATGGTATTGATGAAATTTATGGGTCATGGAGGTATTGCATTATCAACATCGCTGGTAGGTATTGAAAATGTTATTTTATTGATATGGTTGTTTAAGAAAAAATTTGCTTTGCTTGAGATGGTACGCATGGCAAAAAGTTTTTCACGGGTTTTTCTGATGAGTTGTTTCTGGGGTATAATAATCGAAGGAATAAGAAGAGTACTGGTGCCTTATGGAAATGCCGTAACCGTCGTTGCTGGAACAGCATGCGGGGTTTTACTATACTTTGCTTTTGCCGTTGTTTTAAAATTTCCAGAACTTTCTGGCATAAGGATGTTTAAATGGAAAATGTGATTTTATTTTTCTTTTTGCTTTTTTCTGTTGTAATCCATGAATATTCACATGGTCTGGCTGCATATTATAATGGAGATGACACAGCATATTTGATGGGAAGATTGACGTTGAATCCTATCGCCCATCTTGACCCGATAGGAAGCGTTTTGCTTCCTTTTATTCTTGCTTTAACAGTGGGAGTGCCTTTTGGGTATGCAAAACCTGTACCCATCAATCCGTTGCGATTCAGGGATTATCAAAAGGGCATGATTATGGTGGGTGCTGCGGGTTGCACGACAAATTTTGTTGCCGGATTTATTTTTTCTTTAATCAGCGGAATTACAAAAGGCATGGCTTCTGAGATATTTCAACTTGCAGCATTTATAAATTTCATTCTGTGTTTCTTCAATCTGATCCCAATTCCACCTCTTGATGGCTCAAGAATCGTTGCAGTGCTTCTTCCATCAAGATTTTCTGTATTTTTTGACAGGATTGAAAGATACGGTCTTTTTATCGTTTACGCCATTGTATTTGCCGGTGGATTTAGATTTCTTGTCCCGTTTTGTTCATCCCTTGTGAACCATTTTTCGTCAATCATGCATCTTAATTTTTAGCAAATTAACGCGGAGTGCCTATGGAAAAGACGGATTTTGTGGAGCTATTGCATTTTCTTCATATCCTTTGCTGGCAGGCACTGGGAAAGATGGTAAACCCTGTCAGTGGAAAACCTGAAAAAAATTTGCAGTTCGCAAAACGATTGATTGATATTCTTGAAACACTGCAGATAAAAACAAAGGGCAATCTTGAAGGGGATGAAGCAAGAATGCTCGAAGACATTCTTACTGACCTTCGGCTTAATTACTTGGACGAGTTAAATAAGGAGAGTAAAGAAAAAGAATCAGGCACTCAAAGTCAAACTCAAGATGAAAGAAAAACTGAAACACAGGATAAAGGCAATACCTGATTCCCCTGGTGTATATATTTTTAAAAATAGCAATGGAGATGTTATTTATGTAGGAAAATCATCACACCTTCGCAGTCGAGTTAATTCCTATTTTACCACTCCATTTGAATATAAAAGAACTTCATTACGCGAAGAAATTGATGACATTGAAGTAATTCCTGTTGCATCAGAGGGCGAAGCTCTTGTTCTGGAATGCTCATTGATTAAAAAGTACCAGCCCAAATACAATGTTGATCTAAGGGATGGCAAAACCTATCCATGGTTAAAAATTACAAATGACATTTTTCCTGCTGCTGTGGTTGTGAGAGAGAAAAAGAAACTCGAACATCACTACTTCGGTCCATTTACAGACGTCAAAGGATTAAAACAGGTGTTAAGATTTATCACAAAGTATTATCCTGTAAGAACCTGTAGAAAAAAAATTGTTGAAGGGAAGACATCGAAACCATGTACACTTTTCTTCACGAAGCGCTGCTGTGGACCCTGTACCGGTAATGTAAATCCAGAAGAATATAAGAAAATCGTTGATGGGATTAAGGCGTTTTTTTCAGAAAAATACAAACACTATTGTAAGCAACTGAAAAGACAATTGAATGAAGCAATAAAAACCCGGGATTTTGAAAATGCGAAACTGATCGCTGAAAGAATTCATCTTCTTGAAAGGATGGAACAACGTCTTCCGTGGAGAAGTGAGGATGAACTTCTTCTTTACAGAAAAGAAAATGTACTACCTGCTCTTGCTGAAAAGCTTTCACTTGGTAAAATACCAGCAGTGATTGAAGGGTATGATATTTCACACTTTGGCGGAAGCCATGCCACAGGAAGCAGGGTTGTGTTCAAAGGTGGAGTTCCAAGCAGGGCAGATTACAGGAAATTCA
Organism: Candidatus Ratteibacteria bacterium; assembly: GCA_049971295.1. GTDB lineage: Bacteria > Ratteibacteria > UBA8468 > B48-G9 > DTJG01 > DTJG01. Next base: position 7,449 of record JBMFLH010000002.1, read on the forward strand.
GAATTAAAACCGTTGACAAGGTCGATGATTACAGCATGCTCAGGGAGGTAATAAGGAGAAGATTTACTGATCCTGAAATGTCTGAGAAACCTGATTTAATCCTCGTGGACGGAGGAAAAGGTCAATTAAATGAAGTGATTAAAGAATTGAAAGAGTTGAAACTCAATATTCCTGTTGTTGCGCTTGCAAAAAAAGAAGAAATTGTGTACTCAAGTTTGAGTAAGAAGGCAATTTTTTTCCCAAAGGACACAAGTGAACTTCACCTTCTTCAGGATATAAGAAACGAAGCCCACCGTTTTGCACGAGCATATCATCTAAAGCTTCGCACAAAAGAAATATCATAAGGCATGACGTTTATTCGAAAAGTCAACAACTACAGAAACAGCAGCAAATTATAAAATCTGATATGTGATAATTTCTACGTCCTTTGTCAGGCCACAGGGTACGATTTGATATTCATCAACAAATTCATTCCCTTCAGAAATAAACTGGCCCGGGCCTGTCCAGATTGGATATTTCTGGTAAAAATGTAAAGGACCATGAGAATTTCTTCTATGTCCGAGAAGTTCGATTGCAAGTAGATGGGCTTTTCCGTCTCTGACAAACTCTGTTATATCAATAGTATTTGGTGGCCATGCAATGATTCCTACCTGTTTTTCATCAACAAGAATTCTCACTGCTGCACCATAGTATTCAGGAATGTTTACAAAAAGTTTTTGATTCTGTTCAATTGTTACCTGAATCTGGTGGAGGTATGTCACATTTCCTGAATAAAACAACAATCCCTGATGTGTCCAATCACCAATAGTAAGTTTTTCTACCTTTTCTATAATCACAGGGTTGCCTTGAACCATTTTTACCCCAAAGTTTCCAAGTAAATAAACAATCTCAAAGCCTGGATGGTCAGCATTGTAACCAGTTTCAATCATTATTTCGTTTTCACCTTTTTTGAGAATGCACGGATCAAACTTCAATAGTTCCAGAGATTTATCAACCCACCAGCCAGATTTCATATCAGAGGAAATCCTGTATCCATTGATAGAAATTTTATAAAGTTCAACTTTTTCAATTGCAAGAGATATTTCGCCCGAAGGAATTTTTTCAATGCTGAATATGTATTTCAAAGTCACAGGTGTTGATTTGATTTTTTTATTTTTTTCTCTCGCCCATGGTTGAACCATTGCTCCACCACGCAGTGGGATACCAAGTTGTTTTCTTACTTCCCTATCAAGTTTAAGGATTTCTTTTGCTTCCTGCCAGGTGTTTTCTCCGACTTTATAAGCTGCTCTGTCGAGCACAAAAACATTTGGTTCTGAAAGAAGTACGTCCCAGAAATCTTTTTCAATTTTTGTTCTTCGAATTTCTTTCAGATTTTCTCTTGGGCTGACTTTCAATCCGATTTCTTTTTTCGGTATGATAAATAATCTACTTCCCAAGGCAGGAAAAGATGTTTTTATGGCATAACCGTTTTCCTTTTTGATTACTTCAACTGAATAAAGTTTTCCTGAATCAGGGTCAAGTTCAATCGCTGGATATTGCCAATCAGGAATTCCTGAAATCGTCACATTTTCAAACTCAATATTTCTCTCTCTTGAAAGGGTATGTCTTTCATGAATGTCTTTCCATTCCATAGATGTATTACACAAAAACAGGTAATAAGCTTCACTGTCTTCCCTTAAAAGATAGAGAATTTTTTCAACTTCGAGCCCATTTGCGTCTTTGATTGATACCTTTTTTGCTTTGTTTCCCAGTTTTTCTATTGATTCTTCAAAAGAACGGACAATTTCAAAACCATCAAAAATGTTTCCTGCAACTGGCAGTGCATCCACGTACTCAGGTGTTTTTTCAACAAACAGAACAGTTCCACCTGCTTGCCTGAATTTCTTCAGTAAATTTAATGTGGTGCTTCTAATTGTATAAAGCGGTGGTACAACAACTGCTTTATACTTGGCTTGATTAACCTGAAATATCGGGCAGTTACCTATCTTACTCACTTTTGCCCATTGTGAAAGAATTTCTTCGTCTCCATAATCAAAATCAATATGGTATGAAAGAAAGGTATCGCAAAGTTTCTGAAACATTTTATCGTATTCAATAATGTCTGTGTCATGTTTCACGAATTTTTTTTCACTATCAAGTTCTTGCATTCTGAAAATCGCCCACATACTTTCAATAGGATGAATTATCAGAAGGTCTCTTACTTCTTTACCTTTTGTCATCACAGCATAAATTCTGGCAAAGTAATCTTCAACCTTGCTGTAAAGTTGCCACCAGGGAGATTGATAAAAAATACTTGCGGGATAATCCCTTTTTGCCTCCCCAAGCATTGTATACCAGGATAAATGTTGACATCTTAAATTAATTCCGAGGGCAGTTTGCCAGTCACCAAGTGCTTTATGTCCACAAAACGGAAAATCCCAGCCAGTACATCCATATGTCTCTGTTAATCTCCATTTTCTTCCAAACTGATTTGCCACGGAACTCACCTGTTTCGCAGTATTGAATTCCCTCCAGTGTTCAGTAAGAAGGTCCATTCCAGGTGCCTGCATATACTGGTAAAACCGCATGGCACTTCCAACAACTTTCGTCTGGGAACTGAGTGTTTCTTCAGATAGAACATGTCCTGTAAAAAGGATTTTATTTTTTTCGCACCAGTCGCTAATCTGTTTTGCAAAGGCACTCACGAAAAGATGTGTAATACAATCAAAATAATGGTATCTCACCCTTGATATTTTTTGATTTTCAACATCAAAGAGAATTTCAGGCAAATGGTTTAGTATGTCATAACCATATCTTTTTTTGAAGACATCTGGCAGTTTTTTTGTCCAGCTTATATAAGTGAAATAATGACCTCCATAATTTGGTTCGTCAGTGAAAATGCCAGGCATTACATTTCCAAGATATTTTCCACAGTATTTTTTGTATTGCTGGTGAGTAATTTTGATAAATTCTCTGACTGCCTGGTCGTTCATGGTATCAAGATAGGTATACCCATTATACCAGTCAGAATTTTTTTGTACTTCAACGGAAAAAACAAGGATCTTCGAGCCAGGTGAAGATGTTTCATTCCGTTTTATTCTCTTATAATTTTTTATATTTCTGCCTTCGAAATTTACAGAAAACACGGCAAGGACATTTTCAGACCACTTTACCTGTTTTTTGTTATCAAATATTTCCATGTAAAGATATCTCATTCTATACTCTGGTTTTTTTGTAACAAGGCCTCCTGCAGCGCCTGATGGCCAGCGGTCTTCATCATAAAGATAAGCGAGCATCCCAAGTTTTTTTGCTTCGTCAGCACAGGCATTGATACATTCAAACCATTCCTTTGAAAGATATGCTGTATCAAGACCCACCCGAGAGTGCATAAAAAATCCACCAAGACCCATTTGGTGCATAATTCTTATCTGTCTTCTTAATTCTTCTGGTTCAATCTTTCCATTCCACGCCCAGAAAGGAGCGCCCCTGTACACGCTACCAGGGGATTTAAATTCCTCAAGCATTTTTTCTATTTTCTTGTCCATAATGCTTCCCTTGTTATTTGAAAATCATATTTACAATGTTATAACAAGCATATAATATAATCTTGTTTCAGTCAACAGAGAAAGGCCTGATGATGTTAGAATGGTAAAATTTTTGACATATGCAATTTAAAAGTGTACAATAATTTTACCAGCCAAACAAACACCTGAAAGGAGGAACTATGAGAGTAGCAATTAACGGCTTTGGAAGAATCGGAAGATTGGTATTGAGGGCAGCGATTGAGAAAGGAATGGAAGGTTTTGAAATAGTGGCATTCAATGATATCGCTGATGTAAAAACGAATGCTCATCTTTTTAAGTATGATTCAAACTATGGAATTTTTCAGGGTAGTGTTGAAGTAAGAGAAAAAGAAATTGCAATCAATGGGAAACCTTACAGGGTTCTTGTTGAGAAAGATCCAAAAAACCTTCCCTGGAAAGAATTGAATGTAGATGTAGTTGTTGAATCAACAGGGCTTTTTACAGAGGCAGAAAAGGCAAAGGCACACATTGAAGCAGGTGCAAAAAAGGTTATTATCACTGCTCCTGCCAAGGGCGAGGATGTGATGATTGTGATTGGAGTGAATGATTCAATGTATGACCCTGGTAAACACAATATCATCTCAAATGCGTCCTGTACAACAAACTGTCTTGCTCCAATGGTAAAAGTTCTTGACGATTCATTCGGCGTTGTCAGGGGTTTAATGACAACCATTCATGCCTATACAAATGACCAGAGAATTCTTGACCTTCCCCATAAAGACCTTAGAAGAGCGAGAGCAGCAGCCCTATCAATGATTCCCACTACAACAGGCGCTGCGAAGGCAATAGGGAAAGTGATTCCGAAGTTAAACGGAAAACTGAATGGAATTGCAATAAGAGTTCCCACACCCACAGTGTCAATAGTAGATTTCGTCGCTCAGCTTGAGAAAAAGGTTGATGAAAAAACAATAAATGAGGCATTCAAAAAGGCATCAGAGACATCATTAAAAGGAATCCTGCAGTATTGTGACGAGCCACTTGTTTCAAGGGATTTTGTCAGGAACGAACACTCCTGCATTTTTGATGCTCCATCCACGTATATTATTGATGGTGACATGGTGAAGGTTTTCGGGTGGTATGATAATGAGTGGGGATACAGTTGCAGGATTGTTGATCTATTGAAACTCATAGCAAGGAAGGGCTAATTTTCCAGGAGGAAACAATGGAACTGATCACAGTTAGGGACAAAGACTATTCAGGAAAGCGTGTGTTTGTCCGGGTTGATTTTAATGTTCCTCTTGATAAAAGTTTAAACATCACAGATGACACAAGAATCAGAGCTTCTCTGGATACAATCAATTATTTATTGAGCCAGAATGCAATTGTAATTTGTGCTTCGCATCTGGGAAGGCCAAAAGGAAAACCGGTTCCTGAAATGAGTCTTGAGCCTGTGGCAAAGCGTCTTTCTGAACTCATTGGCAAGCAGGTGAAATTTGCAAAGGACTGTATAGGTACAGAGGCAAAAAGGGTTGTTGATTCTGCAAAGCCAGGCGACATTGTGTTACTTGAAAATTTGAGATTTCATCCTGAAGAAGAGGAAAACGGTGAGGTATTTGCGAAAGAGCTGGCTGAACTTGTCGATTGCTACGTCAACGACGCCTTTGGGTCGTCTCATCGGGCACATGCATCAATTGTTGGTATCACAAAATTTCTCCAGAATAAGGCAGCAGGTTTCTTAATCGAAAAAGAAATCAATGCATTAAGCAAACTTCTTGAAAATCCCGAAAAACCTTTTTTACTGATTATAGGTGGAGCAAAGGTTGCGGACAAAATAGGGATGATAAAAAACTTACTTGACAGGGTGGATACTATTATTACCGGTGGTGTGATGGCTTATACTTTTATCAGGGCGAACAACTGGGAAACAGGAAACTCAAAAGTTGAAATTGACGCAATTCCTCTCGCGAAAGAGATTTATAAGGAATTGAGAAAACGACATCTTGAATTTCATACTCCTCTTGACCACGTTGTCGCTGACAAAATTTCAGAGGATGCTCACTATTTTACGACTGAAAGGGGCACTGTTCCAATTGGTTGGACTGGCGTGGATATTGGGCCACAGGCGATTGAAGAGTATGTTGATTGCATCAGAAGGGCAAAAACAATATTCTGGAACGGACCGATGGGTGTTTTTGAAATAGAAGCATTTGCAAAAGGAACTATTGAAATTGCAAAAGCCATTGCGGCAACGAATGCGTTTTCTGTTGTAGGTGGGGGTGATTCAATAGCAGCAATAAATAAGGCTGGTGTTGCAGACAAAATTTCTCATATCTGTACAGGTGGCGGAGCATCTCTTGAATTTCTTGAAGGAAAAGGACTGCCGGGCATAGATGTTCTTAAAAAGTGAGGCGACATTGATAAAACCACTGATTGCGGGTAACTGGAAAATGTATAAGACGCCTTCAGAAGCAGAATCGTTTGCTCTGGAGTTGAAAAAAGTCCCACAACAAAATGATAGGGATGTACTTGTTTGTGTACCATTTCCTGCAGTTGTGGTAGTGAGTAGAATTCTGAAAGGGTCCGGGATTTTTGTTGGAGCACAAAATGTTTATCCAGCAAGAGAGGGTGCTTTTACTGGTGAGGTGAGTCCATTAATGATAAAGGATGCCGGAGCATCATTTGTTATTTGCGGACACTCAGAGAGAAGACAGATTTTTAATGAAACAGACCAGTTTATATCAGACAAGGTTAACATCGTTGTTGAGTGCGGGATGATTCCAATTTTGTGCGTTGGTGAGACACTTCAGCAGAATGAAGAAGGTAAAACCTTTTCTGTGGTTGAAAACCAATTGAAAATTGGTTTACAACATATTTCCAGTTCTTTTATTAACAATGTTGTGATTGCATATGAACCTGTCTGGGCGATAGGGACAGGCAAAAATGCAAGTCCACAGCAGGCACAACAGGTTCACTCGTTTATAAAAAGTGTGCTTGAGGAAATTTATGGAGAATCTTCCAGAACGGTTCGGGTTCTTTATGGTGGCAGTGTAAAGCCAGAAAACATAGATGAATTGATGGCTCAACCAGATATTAATGGTGTTCTTGTGGGTGGTGCAAGTTTGAAGATTGAATCGTTTTCAAGAATCATATCTTTCAAAAAAAATTGAAATGGTGAGGTTTGTATGATGACACTGTTGATTGTTGTCCATGTGATTGTATCAATCTTGCTGATTGTGGCGGTTCTACTTCAGAGCGGCAAGGGTTCTTCAATGGCAAATGTTTTCGGCGGTGGAGGGATGGAAACTGTATTTGGTGCAGAAACACCTGCGATTATGAATAGGATTACAACTGTGCTTGCGATTTTGTTTATGGTAAATTGTATTTTGCTCACTACTGTTTCCTTCAAGTACAGCGGAACTTCTGTGATTCAACGTGAAGTGCAAAAACGTTCTATTCCTCAGTCAGAAGAACCATTGCAACAGGTTCCAACAACACCTTCCACAAATGTGCCACCGGCACAGAACAAGTAATTTTTGTTTTTTGTTTTTCTTTATTTTCGCATGTGCTGTCAGGCCTGCAGAAATAAAAACTGGTGGATCAATTGTTATTTCGGCGTCCTCAATACCAAAGTCATTCAATCCCATAATTGCGAAAGAAACAAGTACAACTTTTGTTACGGGGTTTATTTTTGAAGGTTTAATTGCAACCGATGGGGTCACATTAAAAATTAAGCCAAATCTTGCCAAATCTTGGGATGTTGATTCAACCGGTAAGATATGGACATTTCATTTAAGAACTGATGTTTACTGGAATGACGGTATTCAGTTTACTGCAAAAGATGTTGAATTTACATTCAACTGTTTGATTTTTAATCCTGATATACCAACCAGCAGCAGGGACGTTTTCACAATAAACAATCGAGCCATTAAAGTGAAGGCGATTGATAACTTCACAGTGAGGTTTATTCTTCCAGATCGATTTGCTCCATTTCTCAGACTAATGGGCCAGGAAATTCTTCCTGAGCATAAATATAAAAAAGATGTCGATGAAAAAAGATTTTCTTCTGCTATGGGGCTCGATTCAAAACCTCAGGATATTGTTGGAACAGGTCCTTTTATGCTTGAGGATTTTCGTCCTGGAGAATGGATAATATTAAAAAAGAACAAAATGTACTGGAAATATGATTCAAATGGTAATCAGCAGCCCTACATTGATAGAATCATTATTCTTACAATTCCTGATCAGAACATGGCATTGTTGAAATTTAAGAAGGGCGAACTTGACATGATTTCGTTAAGAGCACAGGATTATCTGTTACTCAAAAGAGCAAATCCTGCGGGGGTGAAATTTTATAATGTGGGACCATCATTAGGTTCAGAGTTTCTTGTTTTCAATCAAAATTTGGACAGTAACATTCCTGAGTACAAAAAAGAATGGTTCAGAAATATAAATTTTAGAAGAGCTGTTTCCTGCGCGATTGACAGACAGGCAATCATTAACAATATTTTTGCAGGTCTGGGATATCCTCTTTACGGACCAGTGAATGAATCTATTCAGGAGTTTTACAATCCCCGGATAAAAAAATTTCCATATAACCTTGATGTGGCAAAAAAATATCTTGTTGAAGGTGGATTCAAAACAGGCAAAGATGGGCTTCTTTATGATTCAAAAGGGAATCAGGTTTCTTTTTCACTCATTACCAACAGTAATAATTCTGAGAGGATTGAGCAGGCAAATTTGATAAGAAACGATCTTGAAAAACTTGGTATGAAGGTAAATTTTCTTCCGGTTGATTTTAATTCTCTTGTTACCAGAATTAATGCAACGAAAGATTGGGAATCCGTCATCATTGGGTTGACAGGTGGCATTGATCCTCATTTCGGGAAGAATGTGTGGGTAACAACAGGGCATTTGCATTTATGGAATTTGGGTTCGTCAAGGTCTGTTTATGATTGGGAAAAGGAAGTTGATAGAATTTTTGAGGATGCAGCAAGAGAGATGGACCAGAAAAAGCGGAAACTTCTTTATGACAGATGGCAGGAGTTGATATGCGAAAATCAGGTAATGATTTTTACTGCCACACAGGCAGTTTTATATGCAGTAAAGGATCGATTTGGTAATTTGAAACCCACAGTCTATGGTGGACTGTTCCATAATATAGAAGAAATCTACATAAAAAACTGATGCCAGTATTGAGAATTATTTATGAAAGACAGGGTGTTGCCAGGTTTATATCCGTCAATTACATTGGTAAAATTTTTGAAAGAGCAATGAGAAGATTACAGATAAATTTGGAATTTTCTTATGGATATAGCCGCAGGGTTAGGATGACTCTTGGTCCGCCTGTTGCGGTTGGTATTTCTGGTGTTAACGAGGTGATTGACATACATGTGAAAGATAAAAATATTTCTCCTGATTTTATCAAAAACAGTTTGAATGAGATTCTACCTGAAGGTTTGAAGATTACAGGATGTCGTTATCTCATGGATGGCGAAAAGTCACCACCTGAAATCAAGAAAGCACGATATGTGATTAGAGGATTTGCTGATATTACGGGCAATATCCCGGAGTCATGGAATGTCATCGGTAAAAATTCAGACATGATTGAAATTGAGATCTGGATTGAAAAATTTAGACACAGGGACCTTTTTGATATTTTTGGCACATCCTGCCTGATAGAAAGAAAATTGATTTTTTGAGTAAATTCAGTATAATTTACTTAGATGTTTCCTGTTGCACGCTAATCCAGGAGCAATAATGTCAATGAGATTTTCAATTTCAAAGAAGCATGGCTTTGAAAAAAAGATCGTTTCACCGGGAAATTCTGACCTTAAATTCCTTTCGTTTAGTTATTTGTTTTCTGTATCTTCGCTCGAGTTTGAACAAAACACTGAAGACGAAGAATGGTTATGGCTTATTATATCAGGAAAAATTAATGTTATGATAGGAGAGAATTGTTTCTGTATGGAAAGAAAGGAAGTGTTTAATGACAAACCAGTTTCTTTATATATCCCTGCAGGAACGAAATATGCCATGAAATCTGAGGGGTTTTCAGAAGCAGTGGCAGTCTCTGCACCATCTGAAAGAACATTTTCTCCTGTTTTTATTTCATCTGACGATATAAAAGTTCAAAGGGCAGGAAAATTGAATTATCAACGTTCAATTTTTAATATCGTGCCCCAGAATTTCCCTGCTTCCAAAATTATCGCAGGCGAGACAATTCATGATACTGGGCACTGGTCCTGTTTTCCGCCGCATAAGCATGATGAAGATAAAATGCCAGAAGAAAGCAAACATGAGGAACTATATTTCTTCAAATGTGAACCTGAAAAAACAGGCTTTGGAATGATGCGTGTTTACGACGACACACAGGATATTGCATTTCCAATTCTTTCCAACGATGTCATTACTATTCCAAAAGGTTATCACCCAGTAAGTGTGATACCCGGTCATAAACTTTATTATTTCTGGGCGCTTGCTGGTGAAAAACGGGCATTTCAAAGACACACACATCCGGATTACCTTGAGTATGAATAAAGGGGGCATATGAACAGGGAAAATATAGATTTATTTAATCTTAACGGAATGAGTGCTGTTGTAACTGGAGGAGCAGGAGTACTTGGATTCAGCATATGTACAGGACTGGCAGGTGCAGGAGCGTCTGTTGCCATCGCAGACATGAGAAATTTTAAAGAAGCAGCAGAACAATTAAAGAAAAAAGATCTTGATGCAGAAGGATTTTACATTGATGTACTGAAAAAAGACAAAATTATTGAGTGTGCGGAAGAGATTATGCAGAAATATAAAAAAATCGATATTCTTGTTAACTGTGCTGGAGGAAACTTAAAGGAAGCAACAACCTCTCCTGAACTAAGTTTTTTTGATCTTCCTCTTGAAGGTCTTGAAAAGGTTGTAGCGCTGAATTTATTCGGGGGAGCGATACTTCCATCTCAAGTATTTGGAAGGGAAATGGTAAAAAATCCTGATGGGGGGTCCATTATCAATATATCCTCCATGAATGCTTTCAGACCGCTGACGAGAATTCCTGGTTATTCTGCAGCAAAAGCAGCAGTAAGTAATTTTACCCAATGGCTCGCAGTGCATTTTGCTATGGAATACAACAAACTGTTAAGGGTTAATGCAATAGCGCCTGGTTTTTTTCTTACTCAACAAAATCGGTATCTTCTTACAGATGAAAACAATAATCTCACACCAAGGGGCCAGTCAATTATTAACCACACTCCAATGGGAAGATTTGGTGAACCTGATGATTTAATTGGTACCTGCATATGGCTTGCATCAAGAGCATCAAGGTTTGTTACAGGAGTCGTAATTCCAGTTGATGGTGGCTTTAACGCATATTCGGGTGTTTGATTTTTAACAGAAAGGAGCAGAAAATGAAAAAAGCAAATATTGCGATTATTGGAATGGAAGTAATGGGAAGAAGCCTTGCACTTAATATGGAAAGCAAAGGTTATGTTGTGGCGGTTTATAACAGAACAGCAGAAAAAACAAAGGCGTTTGTAGAAGGTCCTGCCAGAGGTAAGAATATTATCCCTGCATATGAATTGAAAGACCTGGTTGATTCTCTTGAAAGTCCAAAAAAGATTATGCTAATGGTAAAAGAAGGCCAGCCAGTGGATAACTTTATAGAAACGCTTCTCCCTTACCTGAAGCCAGGAGATCTTATTATTGATGGGGGTAATTCATTCTTTAAGGACACAATCAGAAGAAACAAAATGCTGTCAGAAAAAGGGATTCTTTTTATTGGAACAGGCGTTTCAGGAGGAGAAGAGGGTGCACTGAAAGGACCTGCTATTATGCCTGGAGGACAGAAGGAAGCATATGACCTTGTAGAGAAAATATTCAGGGATATTGCGGCAAAGGCATATGACGGTGAGCCGTGTGTTGATTACATAGGCCCTGATGGAGCAGGGCACTTTGTGAAAACCATTCATAATGGAATTGAGTACGGTGATATGCAGTTGATTGGCGAGGTCGTTTGGTTTTTTAAAAACATTGGAATGAAAGCAGATGAAATTGCTGACATTATGGCAAAATGGAATGATAAGGACGATAGTTTGAGGTCATACCTGATAGAAATCACTGCTGACAGTATGAAACAGAAACATCAGGGGTCTGACGAATTTCTTGTTGACAGGGTTGCTGACATTACGAGAATGAAAGGGACTGGTACATGGACTGTTCATAGCGCACTGGAACTATTGGTGCCGATTCCAACGATTGCTGCAGCAGTATTTTCAAGGGAAATGTCTCAGGATAAAGATTTGCGACTTGCGATGGCAAAAAAATTAATAATACCATTCGGCAAATTCAATGGTGACAGAAAAGAAATTATTGAAACAGCTCACGATGCACTGTACATAGCCAAGATTTCGTCGTATGCTCAGGGAATTGCTCTGCTTCAAGCTGCTTCTAAAGAATACAATTTTCAATTGAATATTGGCAGAATTGCAAAGATATGGCGTGCAGGATGCATCATCAGGGCTCAATTTCTTGATGAGATTACCAAAGCGTATGAATCTGACCCTGACCTTCCCAATCTTATTGCTGCGCCAAAATTTGCCAGTTTCGTCGAAGCCAACGCATGGAAACTTGCAAAATTCATTGATGTGGCGCACCAGTGTGGAGTGCCTGTTCTGGCTATGAGCGGTTCGCTTGATTACATTATGCAGCTTACATCACCTGTGATGCCATCTGCTCAGGTTTCTGCTCTTCAAAGAGATTACTTCGGTGCCCATGGTTATTTCAAAATTGGTGGGCCGAATGACCCTGAACTTGTTGTAAATGAACAGGGAAAGGTGCGTGAATTCCATACCGAATGGTTGCTCCCAGGAAGACCAGAAAGAGAAATTACAAAGTAAATAAGGAACAAGGTCTTAATTTTGGAAGCAATTTACCGGTTTTATCATTGCATATGTTTGAAAAACTTGTAAAACATAAATTGCAGGAAGATCCGCAAGAATATTTAAAAACGTTTAAAAGAACAAGAGATTTTCTTGTGGCAATTGATACGGATGGATGTATTGCTGATAACATGAATGCTAAACAGATGTTAATATTCCATCCGTTATACATGGAATTTTATCAACTGTGGGAAATTGAGTCCTACTTCAGAGAGGTTGCAGAATTTTACAATCTTTTTTCTGTTCACAGGGGTAGCAACAGGTTTATTGCTGTCAGATTAACATTGATTGCTTTAAGCAACCGGCAGGATGTGCGGACTGAAGTAAACAAACTGAATGTGACTCTGCCAGAAGCTGAATCTGTTGACCAATATATTGAATTCTGCAGAAAGAGACACTGTGGCATGGGAAATGTTTCTCTGGACCAATTTCTCTCAACACGACCTTTTGATTTCGAACTTTATAAACTATCAGGATGGAGTCAGGCGGTTAATAAGGCACTTGGCTGTATTGTTGATAAAATTCAACCTTTTGAAAATGTGAGGGAGTGTCTTGAAATAATTTACAATCACGCAGACATTGCTGTGATTTCTCAAACTCCTCATGAAGATTTATTTAATTACTGGAATACTCACGGTCTTTTGAAATATGTAAAAATGATCTGTGGCCAGGAGATGGGGAGCAAAGCGCATCATATAGAGATGTTAAAAAAGATCGGTAAATACTCTGATGATGCAGTGCTAATGATTGGCGATGCTCCTGGAGATTTTGAGGCGATTAAGAAAAATCACGGACTTTTTTATCCTGTTACGCCTGGAAGTGAAAATGAATCATGGAAAAAATTTCCAGAGGCGTTCGAACTGTTTTTGATGGGTAAGTATCAGGTGGAATTGGAGAAACAATTGATTAATGAATTTTCAAGAAAATTACCTGATACGCCACCGTGGCAAAAACAGGATTATGACCATATCGCTTCTTACAGAAAAAATCAGGAAATCAGGAAATCTCTTTATAAACAATTTAATCCTGATGGGAGGTTACTTATTTTATGAAAATAGGCACAGGCAATAGGAATGAGGTTCTGTCTGAACAAAAATTTATCTCTATTTTGCAGGATATCGTGATTTCTCTTGGACTGGAGAAAAAGCAAAAGGTTCTGGCCATTATACCTGATGGTACACGTTCAGGTCCAACTGGAACTGTTTTCAGAACCATTGTTGACACTCTTTACCAGCGGGTCAAAAAGCTGGATTTTATGATCGCTCTTGGAACTCATCCAGTAATGGTGCGGGAAAACATTGAAAAATTACTTGGTATTAACTGTGAGAAGTTCCAGGAAAAATATCCGCATACGCAGATATTTCAACATTGCTGGGATGATGAGAAAACAATAGTGGAAATTGGCACCATTACAGCCAGCGAAATTTTGAAAATTTCTCATGGCCTTTTGAACGAAGATATTCCTGTGACAATTAACAGAGCTATACTTGATTATGACCACATAATCCTTGCAGGACCTGTTTTTCCTCACGAGGTTGTTGGATTTTCTGGCGGATATAAGTATCTTTTTCCTGGAGTTTCGGGCCCTCATTTTCTTCACAAGTTTCACTGGCTTGGCGCTTTGATTACAAATCCTAAAATCAATGGCGTGAAAAATACTCCTGTAAGAGAAGCAATAAACAGAGCAGTTTCTTTTATAAGAAAGCCAATCACACAGATATGTTACGTCGTTAAGGAAAAAAAGGTCTATGGAATATTTGCAGGAGACAACGAGGCATGGTCTGCTGCCGCAGATCTATCATCACAGTTGAATATTGAATATGTTGACAGGAATTATAAAGAGGTGCTTTCAATAGCGCCAGTGATGTATGATGACATATGGACTGCTGGCAAATGTATGTATAAACTTGAACCGATTGTTTCTGATGGAGGAAACTTAATTATCTACGCTCCAAATATTACAGAGGTTTCTTATACCCACGGAAAGTATATCAGGCAGGTCGGATATCATACGCGTGATTATTTTCTCAAACAATGGGAAAAATTTAAGAATTTTCCGGGTGGAATTCTCGCTCATTCCACTCATGTCAAGGGTATCGGTACTTTTATCAATGGAATTGAAACTCCAAGAATCAATGTTTATCTTGCAACTGGCATCAGTAAGGAGGTGTGCCAGCAGATTAACCTTGGCTACATCAATCCCATTGAAATCAATATTGATGATTTCCGAAAAAAACAGGATACTCTTGTTGTGGAAAATGCAGGAGAGGTGCTATTCAGGTTGAAAAGTGGCCAGATTCCTGACATCGACAAACTTTACGAGAAACAAAAATGAGTTATTTATTCAAAAAACAATATCCGGATTTTAGATTTTTTGAAAGTTCATTAAGAAAATATGGTGACGATTATTATTTTGTTGCTGAAAAAAATGGAAAAATGTATCTGGTTGTGGGAAACAAATCCTTTCAGTTTATTGAATATGAGAAATCATCTGAAATATTAAGGAAAACATTTTCATTTCTCACGCCGGTCTGTGCGGGCATGAAGAATTCTTTTGGTTTTGGAGACAGGACGGGTTTTGCAACTCCAGGGCACATCCGTGCGGTAAAGGGAAGTGAGTTTTTCCCGATTTTTGCACAGCAATCAGCAAGAGAACTTGAAAGAACAGGAAGAACATTCAAACAGGTTCTTGACGATGTGATATTTTGGTGTTTTGCCTTCGGCTGGACAGATGGTTTTGGAGCAGATGCTGACCATGCGAAAAGTTTTGATGTTTTACAACAGGCGATTTCTGCTGGTTACACATTTTTCACCATTGACCCTTCTGATAAAATCAAAAACCCATCAGATACATCATCATGTGAAAGGCATGGTATTGACAGATACATCAAGGAATACTCTGGTAAGAATTTTGCATGTAGTGGCTTTTCTTTTGTTTTCACTGAAGAAATGGTTTCTGACCTCGCCATTACATATGGGAGAGCTATTGATTTTATCGAGGAGTGTTATTCATTTATTTCTGACAAAAAAAAGAATTTTGATTTTGAAATTTCGGTCGATGAAACAAAAGTTCCAACAACTCCTTATGCTCATGCGTTTATTGTTATGGAACTCCAAAAGAGAAATGTTGAATTTAATGGTTTGGCTTTGCGTTTTCCTGGAAGGTTTGAAAAAGGGATCGACTACATTGGAAATATGAATGAACTTGCCAGAGAACTTGAAATTCATAACGAGATACGGAATCATCTTGGACCGTATAAGATTTCACTTCACTCTGGAAGCGACAAATTCAGTATTTATGGTACATTCAAAAAAATACTTGGAAGCATGTTTCATGTGAAAACATCAGGGACATCATGGATTCAGTCAATGAAAACCGTTGCAGCAGTTGACAGAGAATTTTTTATAAAGTGTTTGGAAGTGGCGCTGAAGGATTTTGAAAAAAATTCAAAGTCATATGAAATTTCGGCAGACATTTCAAAATTGAATTTAGAAAAAATAAGAAATGAAAATCTTGATGAAATATTTTCCGATCATCATATCAGGCAGTTAATTCATATCAGTTATGGAAGTATTATTGGAAGCGCGCCTGAAAGTCAAAAAATGAAACAACACTACTACACCCTGATTGAAAAAAACTATGAACTTTATTTTCGTTTTGTTGAAGAACACCTGAAAAAACATATTCAACTGCTTATATGAAAGGAGAAATATGAACAAAAAGAGATTTCCTTATAGCCAGTTGCCTGAAAGTGAAATTAAAAGACTTCAGGAATTTAGTAATCTCTGTCGAAGGGATGTGCTTACAATGACAACCCTTGCAAAGTCAGGACATCCAGGTGGTTCAATGTCTGCTATGGAAATTTACAATGTTGTTTTTCATTATGCAGCAGTCAACCCTGACGCAGTAGATGACCCTGAGAGAGATAAAATCATTATCAGTTTTGGTCATACTTCTCCTGGTGTATATGCTGTGTTAGGAAGGATTGGTTTTTTTGATCTTGATACAGCCATTGCCTCTTTCAGACAAACAGGTAGTATTTTTGAAGGGCACATTGTAAGAAAAGTGCCGGGAATTGAATGGGGTACAGGTAATCTGGGACAGGGCCTATCTGCTGGTTGTGGTTTTGCTCTGATTGATAAAATAAAAAATCGTGATGCTTTTACATTTGTGTTGATGAGTGATGGTGAACAGACAAAGGGCCAGGTGGGCGAGGCTCGTCGTTTTGCAATCAAATACAAACTTAATAATCTCAGAGTCATAATTGATTATAACAGAATCCAGATCAGCGGTTGCATTTTTGACATTATGCCCAACAACATTAAAGAAAACTATCTTGCTGATGGATGGGAAGTAATGGAGACCGATGGTCATGATATAGCAGGTCTTTATGACACGGTGAGGAGAAGTTTAGAAATTGATAAACCTGTTTGTATCATTGCCAGCACAGTGATTGGAAAAGGTGTTTCTTTTATGGAAGGTAAATGTGCTTATCATGGCAAGACCCTTGGAGAGGAAGAATATGATAAGGCAGTTAAAGAATTGGGTTTAGAAGGAGAACTGGAAAAATATAAAGAAATGAGAAAGAAAAAAAAGTATTCATTTCCTGAAAGAAAATTTGATATACCAATTTCGATCAACATGGGTGCCCCGCGTACATATGAATCAGGTACAAAAATCGATAACAGGACCGCATTTGGAAATGCGCTTCTGGACCTTGGTATCGTGAACGAAGATAACAAGGAAAATCCTATTATTGTCTTTGATTGCGACCTTGCGAGTTCCGTAAAAACAGATTTATTCGCAAAGCGATTTCCTGAAAGATTTTTTCAATGCGGTGTTCAGGAGCATCACGCAGCGACTGTATCCGGAGCTGCTTCTGTTGAGGGCGCTATCAGTTTTTTTGCAGATTTTGGAGTTTTCGGAGTGGATGAAACCTACAATCAGCACAGATTGAATGACCAGAATTATACAAACTTAAAGATCGTGTGTACACATCTTGGGCTTGACGTGGGAGAAGATGGAAAAACTCATCAGTGTATTGATTATGTGGGACTATTCAGAAATGTTTTTGGAATAAAACTTATTATACCTGCAGATGCCAATCAGACCGATAGAGTGATAAGGTATGTTGCGGTAAAGTCCGGGAATTATTTTGTTGGGATGGGCCGGTCCCATACGCCGGTTATAACAACCCCTGACGGAAAACCATTTTTTGGAGAAAACTACATATTTGAATACGGCAAAGCAGATGTATTAAGAGATGGGAAAGATGGTTTCATTTATACAATGGGCGCTCTGGTACCAAGAGCAGTTACAATTTCTGACCGGCTCAGGCAGGATGGAATCAGTATTGGTGTTATAAATTGTTCATGTCCTGTTGAAATTGATAAGGACGCATTGGAACTCGGCATCAAAACAGGTTTGATAATATCATACGAAGACCATGTAGTTGATTCAGGACTTGGTATGACAATTGCGGCATATATCGCTGAAAAACAAATTGGCGTGAAATTCCACAGGTTTGGTATCAGAAAATATGGTAGTTCAGGAACACCTGATGAACTTTATGCAGAACATGGACTTGACCCTGAAACAATGATATCGTTTATCAAAAACATTATTAAAAGATAACAGGGGGTTAAAATGAAATGTATTAATAAAGACACCAATCTAAAAAATTGCAGTTGCACATATGTTTCATGTGGCAAACGTGGTATGTGTTGTGAATGCGTTGCCTATCACAGAGACAATGGTGAAATTCCGGGTTGTTTTTTTCCGCCTGAAGCAGAAAGAGGTTATGATAGGTCAATAAAAAATTTTATCAATGCATGGAATAGAAAAGTGTAAATCATTGCTAATACCATAGCCAGAGGTATCTCCATCGTTTGCTATAGAGTGTTGCGACATCTGGTTTTCTTATAATTATGAGTGTTTCGATATTTCTCCTTGCTGATTCTGTGTAATTGAACGAGCCAGTTAACACAATTTTCTCATCAATAATCGTGAACTTATCATGAATATTTTCCACGAAACAATCTTTTTTTATATGGAAAAAGTGAAATCTTTTCAGAAAATCGTATTCGTTTGATGCTGGATTTTGGGAACCTTCAAAAATTCCATAGACCTGGGTACCTTTCAGTCCCACTTTGCAAATTTCTTCTGCAATTGAATCAGAGGTAAATGAAAACATTGCGAATTTTACATTTTTTTCAGCCCTGCCTATTTCATTTCTTATAATTTGAGCACAATCAGTCGCAGGGGAAAAATATATTTCAACAGTTTGATCTTTATAAGTTTTGCAATCCATTGAACCATTCCACAAAAGCAAAAAATTTTTCGTAAAAAACTTTCCTATATTTTCATTATCAAAAAATACAATATTATTTGAGTCCCACATCAGGGACGATTCACTAAAATTGGCAGAACCAGCAAATACATATCTTTCATCAATCACGATGAATTTTGCGTGCAAATGGCAGGATTTTTTATCCCATCGTTTTATTTTTGTTTGTAATGATTTGAAAGAAGCATTTGCCGGTGGAAATTGCAACAGTATTTTTACGTCAATCCCTCTTTTAGAAAGTTTTTCAAGGATTTCAAGACCTTCGCTCCATCCGAATGTATAAGTCGAGACATAAACTAATTTTTTTGCCTGCAATAATCTATTTATGATTAATCTATCAACTTTTTGGGAAGGAGAAAAATATACTTTCACATCTGAAAAACAGGCGATGGTATGCAATAACAACAGGAGAAGGGAAAATTGACTGAATTTTTTCATGAAGAAATTTTAATGTTTCCGTGATATTTTTTCAATACATACGATTTCCATAAATTGACAAACTGAAGTAAAATATAATGAAACTTATCAACTGGGAGGAAATTTTGAAAGCCGCTATATTCCATGGTCCAGAAAAAATTACTGTAGAAAATTGGGAATCGCCAGTGTGCGCCGAGGATGAGATTTTGATGAAAGTAAATTATTGCGCAATATGCGGTACTGATGTTAGAACCTTTTTCCACGGACACAAGAAGGTGATTCCTCCTGCTATTATCGGGCATGAAATCACAGGAGAGGTTGTTGAAATCGGGAAAGATGTAAAAACAAATTTGAAAATTGGTGATAGAATCACGCCAGTTACTTCCATTGGTTGCGGTGCGTGCCGATTATGTCAGAAAGGACTTTATAATTTGTGTCCTGATACAAAGGCGCTTGGTTATTACTGGGCTGGAGGATTTGCTGAATATATGATTATTCCAGCGCCTGCTGTAAAACAGAGTGCCTGGGTACTTTTGCCTGAAAATGTTTCTCTGCTTGAAGGAGCACTTGTTGAACCTCTTTCCTGTGTCATCAATGCTCAAAATTATCTGAACATACAGGATGGAGATACAGTTGTGATTTATGGTGGAGGCCCCATTGGATTCATGCATGCCGTTATGGCTCAGGCGTCAGGAGCAGAAACTCTTATTATGATTGACCCTGCCTTTGATCGTCTTAAAAAATTTGCAACGAACTTTAACAATATGATTTTGATAGATCCAAATACTGAAAATACTGTTTCAAAAATCAAAGATATTACCAGAAATTTTGGTGCGGATGTGATTATTACAGCCTGTCCTGCAAAGAAGGCGCAGATTGAGGCGTTTTCTATCGCGGCGCCGCATAGTAGAATCAGCTTTTTTGGAGGGCTTCCAAAAGATGATTCAATGATTACAATTGACAGCAATCTGATTCATTATTTGGAAATTTCAGTTTTTGGTGCATTTGCATCAAATAGAAAGGATTATCAGAAGGCAGTGGATTTAATATCTTTGAGGAAAATAGACCCATCAAAATTTATTACTGAAGTTATTTCTCTTGAAGAGATTGAAAAAGGGATTCGTCTTGTGAAAAGTGGCAGTGTATTAAAGGTTGTTGTGAAGGTACAGGAGTAAATTATGAAATCAGAGGTTTTGAAAGACAGAATTACGATTATCACAGGAGCTGGAAGGGGTCTTGGAGAGGCATTGAGTTATGGATTTGCAGAAGAGGGCGCAATCATATGCCCATGGGACATTGACGAAAACAATCTTGACAGGGTTGCAGAGGAATTGAAAAAACTTAACAGGTATGGAAAAAAGGCAAAACTTGATATTACTGACGAAGGTCAAGTGAGAAAGGAAATCGAAGCGATTGAATCAGAATTCGGGAAAATTGATATTTTAATCGCAAATGCAGGCATTCTGAGATCTTATGAAATTACAGATTTTCCGGAAGACGACTGGAGAAAAATCATTGAGGTAAATCTAACCGGATATTTTATCTGCGCAAAATATGTCGCAAGGGTGATGAAGAAACAACGCAGCGGAGTGATTATTCAAATTAACTCAAAGTCAGGTAAAAAAGGAAGTTACTGGAATTGCGCGTATGCAGCAAGCAAATTTGGTGGTATTGGTCTTACACAGAGTATCGCTCTTGACCTTGCGCCGTTTAATATCAGAGTTAATGCGATATGTCCGGGAAATATTCTTGAAAGCCCTTTGTGGCAGACAAGTTTGTTCCAGCAGTATGCAAAAAAGTGGGGCATTTCAATAGAGGAAGTTAAGAAGAAATATATTGATCAGGTACCTCTCGGTAGACCGTGCACATACAGAGATGTTATTAATGTAGCTGTTTTTCTTGCGAGTGATTATGCCAGTTACATGACAGGTCAGGCAATTAATGTGACTGGTGGCCAGGAAATGAGATGAAACCATCCAGGGATGAGATTTTCCTGAAAAAATGTCTTTCTCTTGCAAAAAATGGGCTGGGTCTGGTCAGCCCAAATCCAATGGTTGGCGCTGTTGTTGTAAGAGGAAATCATATCGTTGGACAGGGCTGGCACAAAGCATATGGGCTACCTCATGCAGAAGTGGAAGCATTGAAAATGGCAGGTTCAAGGGCAAAAAATGCTACAATTTATGTAAATCTTGAACCTTGCTGTCATTATGGAAAAACCCCTCCTTGTACTGAGGCAATCATCAAGTCAGGTATAAAAAAGGTTGTTTTCTGCACCATTGACCCTAATCCTTTTGTAAACGGGAAAAGTGTTGTCGTGCTGAAAAATCATGGAATTGAAGTGAGACATGGATTACTGGAAAGTCAGGCCATGCAATTAAACGAAGCGTATTTTACATATATGAAAATGAAAAGACCTTTTATTGCCCTGAAGTGGGCAATGAGTATCGATGGCAAGATCGCAGATGCATCTGGTAATTCAAAATGGATTACACGTGAAGATGCAAGAACATTTAATAAAAATCTGAGATTTGAATATGATGCAATAATGGTTGGAGTAGAAACTGTTATCAAGGATGACCCTGGACTTAATTATTCTGTTCCCTATGGAGTGGGAAAATCTCTTTTGAAAAACAAACGTTATACAAAGGTTATTCTTGACACATCTGTTAGATGTCCAAGCGATGCGAAAGTTTTCTTAAACGCTTCTGACAGGGTGATTGTTTTTACGGCCAGAGATACAAAACCATCACGGATAAAATACCCGGAAAATGTTGAATTTGTTGAAGTTGATAAAAATTCTGCCGGATTTCTTGATATTCAGCAAGTAATTCAAAATTTGTATGAAAGGGGCATTGGAAAATTATTTGTTGAGGGCGGTACAAAGGTTTTGACATCCTTTTATGATTACGAACTCTTTGATAAAATTTATGTATTCGTTGGGGGGAAAATCATTGGTGGAGATGCTGTATATGTTCCGCTGAAAGGCAAAATCATACCGATGACAATGTCAAACATTGAACTTAAAGAGGTCGTTAGGTTTTCTAACGATGTATTGATTGTTCTGGAAAAATGTTCTCAGGAATAGTTGAAGAAACAGGTGTTGTTATTGAAAAAAAACCGCTTGGACAGTCATCTGTTATTGGTATCAGTGCCATAAAAGTTTTTGATGATTTGCAACAAGGAGACAGTATCAGTGTGGATGGCGTGTGTTTGACTGTTGAAAAAATCACTCAACGTATATTTTATGCAACAATCTCCTATGAAACAATGAAATTGACAACCCTCGGGCACATCAGAACCGGAGCAAGAGTTAATCTTGAACGGGCATTGAAATACGGTGGCAGGGTAGGGGGACATTTTCTTTCAGGACATATTGATTTTACTGGCACGCTTTCAGAAAAAAAAGTTGAAAAAGACCACTGTGTTATCAGGATACAGATACCTGCTTCTTTTATAAAATACTTTGTTCGAAAATGTTCTGTGGGAATTGATGGGATTTCTCTCACTGTGGCAGATATCGCGGGCAATCAAATTATCGTATGGCTAATTCCATACACAGTTGAGAATACCACAATTAGGGATAAACGTGTGGGAGATAAGGTGAATGTAGAAACGGATATTATTGTGAAATCTGCAATGGAAGACAGAACATACAGGGAAAAATATGAAATCAGCAAGGAAGCAATTTTCTGAAATCAGCACTGTGGAAAAGGCAATAGAGGATTTGAAAAATGGAAAATTTATCATTGTTGTTGATGATGCAAAAAGAGAAAATGAAGGAGATTTGATCTGTTCTGCTCAAAAGGTCACCCCTCAGCACATTAATTTTATGGCTAAACATGCCAGGGGATTGATATGTGTGGCATTAACCCAGGAAAGAATAAGAGAGTTAGACCTATCTCCGATGGTTGAGGATAATACAGCGCTTCATCAAACCGGTTTTACAGTTTCTGTTGATGCAAAAAAAGGAGTGACAACAGGAATTTCGGCGTATGATAGAGCCAGGACGATAAAACTTTTGATCAATCCTGCCACAAAGCCAGAAGACCTTGCAAGACCAGGGCATGTGTTTCCCATTCAGGCAAAACAGGGAGGCGTACTTGTTCGTGCCGGGCATACTGAAGCAGCAGTTGATCTTGCAAGAATGGCAGGACACTATCCTGCAGGTGTAATATGCGAAATCATGGCAGACGATGGTTCCATGGCACGAATGCCAGAACTGATGAAATTCGCGAAAAAACATAATCTGAAAATCATTACGATTGCGGATTTAATAAAGTTCAGGAAGATGAGGGAAAAACTCATTGAAAGGGTTTTATCTGTTGAGTTGCCAACAAAATTTGGAACTTTTGACCTTTATCTTTACAGAGATAAAATTGAAAACAATAATCACCTGGCTCTGGTAAAGAAACTGCCTGATAATAAAAAATTACCTCTGGTCAGGGTTCACTCCCAGTGCCTCACTGGAGACATTTTTCATTCTTTTCGATGTGATTGTGGGGAGCAATTGCACAAAAGTCTTGAAATGATTTCCCAGCAGGGAGGTGCGCTGATATATTTGCCCCAGGAAGGCAGGGGAATAGGACTTGCAGATAAACTGAGGGCGTATAAACTTCAGTCAGAGAAAAATCTTGATACTGTTGAGGCAAATCTTTATCTTGGTTACCCGGATGATTTGAGGGATTATGGCATTGGCGCTCAGATTCTTCTTGATTTGGGATTGACCAACATTCGGCTCCTGACCAATAATCCCAGAAAAATCATTGGTCTTGAGGGTTATGGAATACGTATCATTGAACGGGTGCCCATCGAGGTGCCGCCAAATCCTCATTCTGCTAAATATCTTGAAACAAAAAAATTGAAAATGAAACATTTGATTGGAAATATAAGTTTATTTCACAACAAAGGGAGGAAAAAATGAAAATTTTTGAAGGACATCTTTCTGCAGAAGGAAAACGTTTTGGAATCGTGGTAAGCAGGTTTAATGAATTTTTGACAAAAAATCTTCTCGATGGTGCGCTGGATTGTCTTAAAAGACACGGTGCATCAGAAGAAAGTATTGATATTGTATGGGTACCGGGTTCTTTTGAGATTGGTTTTGCAGCAAGAAAAATGGCATCTTTGAAAAAGTATCATGCTTTGATATGTCTTGGAGTGATTATTCGTGGAGCAACACCGCATTTTGAATATGTGGCAGGACAGGTAACAAGAATATTAGGTCAGATTAATAGTGAGGGAATTGTCCCAGTCACTTATGGGATTATCATCGCAGACAGTCTTGAACAGGCGACAGAAAGAGTCGGAACAAAAATGGGAAATAAGGGCTGGCACGCTGCACTTTCAGCCATTGAAATGGCAAATGTTAATGATTTACTGAAATGAAAAAGACACTTCGGAGTGCAAGAGTTGCTGCCTTAAAGGCCTGTTATCAACTTGATATTCAAAATTCAATGGTTGAAGAAAAGGTTGCTGATGTGCTGAAAGATGAAGAAACAAACCAGCAAATTTATCGACTTGCCAGGGCGATTGTAGTGGGAGTGATAAAAAATTTGCGATTCATTGATGGATTGCTTGCAAAATACTGTAGAAACTGGGATATTTCGAGGTTGAGTTATATTGACCGTAACATTTTAAGAATTGCTGTGTATGAAATAGCTTTTGTTCCTGAAGTCCCTGATGTTGTAGCAATCAATGAGGCGATTGAAATTTCTAAAATTTATAGTTCTCCGGAGGCCGGGAAATTTATCAATGGAGTCCTTGATAGTATAAGAAAGGAACTTGTTTCCATCAGAACCCAACAAAGCGCTGGTTGATACTGAAAATGAAACGGTTGATAAGCATTTTCATTAAAGTATTCGTGAGTGGTTTTTTTATATTCCTTATTACCAGAAAAATTGATATTTCACAGATGCTTGAAATTTTGCGAAATGTGAATATCCCATTTTTCATAATCATCATTCTGATTAATTATGCGGTGACTTTTTTTATGGCTCTTAGATGGTACTTTATTCTGGATGAGTTCAGAAAAAAAATGCCGTTTGTTAAAGTGTGGCAATTATCTCTTATCGGAATGTATTTTAATATTATTTTACCAACTGGAGCAGGTGGAGATGCCGTCAAAATTTTTTATATTACCAGAAATCAGGAAGAAAAATTGAAACTTGGTACATCTGTCATTTTTGACCGATTTATTGGCTCGTCGTCTATAATTTTTATGGCGATACTCAGTTTGTTATATTATCAAGGGCACCTGCCTCAAAAATTGAAAATTACCCTTGTATTTCTTTTTATTCTTGCGTTGTTTATATGGCTTTTGATCGTATGGGATAAACTTGCAATTTTGACGGGCAAGATTTTTCCTCGCAGAATCAGAGAAAAATTAAAGGCATTTTATAATCATCTCAGGGATTATGGGATTAATCGCAGGGTTTTTACCAGCGCTTTTCTGGCAAGCATGGCTGTCCAGGTACTTTCTATCTATGTTCAGTATTTATGTGTAATGCTCATTTCTCACGTGGATAAATCACCTGTTCCTTTTCCTTTGTTCTTTATATTCATTCCTATTATATGGCTTTCAGCGATGGTTCCTTCACTCGGCGGCCTTGGAATAAGGGAATATGGGTATCTCTTTTTCTTTAAAGTTTATATCGGGCAGGAAGCAGCAATTGCAATGGCGCTGATTAATCTGTTTCTGATCTTTTCTCAGGCATTTCTCGGGGGATTGATTTTTTTGTTTCTTCGTCCAGGTCGCCAAGATCACAAATAAATGTTTTTCCCAGAATTTTGTTTACTTCATCAGGACATGGAAAATCTGTAAACGATCTTGCTGCTTTTGCTGTTGCTGATGCAACCGCAAATCTTAAGGATTCTTTGAAATTACCTGTTTTTGAAAAATACAAAACGAATCCAGCAAGAAGTACATCACCGCATCCCACAGAGCCAGGGTTATTGACGATAGGTCCTTTTGCGTAGAAAAAACCATCTTTTGAAAATCCAATAGCTCCTTTGTTTCCCATTGTGACGATAATAAATGAAATCCCTGATTTTAGCAACTTTTCCCCTATTTGACATAAATGTTCAAAATTTAGAATTTGTTTTGATATCAGTCGTTCAAGTTCCCAGATATTGGGCTTTATTAAATCAGGTTTTTCGCCGACGCCATAACGAAGAAATTCTCCATCTGTGTCAAGCCCAATAAACGTATTTTTTCCTCTTCGACGGATTTCTCTTATTATTCTAGCATATAAATTTTCAGGCATTCCGGGAGGTAAACTACCAGAAATAAGAATCCATTTTGCACTGTTAAAATCGATGCTGAATATTAATTCAAGTATTTTTTCCAAGGACTGTTCTTTTACGATGGGACCAGGTTCATTGAATCGTAAAACTGTACCGTTTTCAAAAAAAAATTGTAGTTTTCTCTGGTTTCTCCGTCTATATCAATTATAAAGTCAGTAGAAATGCGTGAGTTCTTTAGTAGATTCTTGAAGCGGATTCCATTAAAACCCCCTGCAATGCCAATTGATTGTACACTTACATTAAACTGGCCAAGAAATTTTGCAATATTAATCGCCTTACCACCGGCAGACACAACCTTTTTACTGATTCTATTAATATCGTCTGATTTGAATTCCTTAACATAACAATTAACGTCAAGACAAGGATTCAAACCAATTGTAATAACATGATTGTGTTGCATAGAACTTTTTTACACAGATTGAGTTCGGTATTTTTTAATTTTTTTGCGACGTCTCAACTGGCTGGGTTTTTCATAGAACTCACGTTTTTTGATTTCCCTGATGATTCCTTCTTTTTCAACCTCGCGTTTAAATTGTTTGAAAATTTTTTCAAAGTGTTCGTGGTGTTGTCTTTCCACAGAGATACTGTCACCCCCTCCCTAATACCTGTCTATTTCAAACAGACGGGCACCGCAATGTTTGCATTTCTTTTCGTGGGGATAATATCCATCAACGATAAAACAAACTCTGCAGCGAATGTTAACTCTTTCGACAAACAACTGAGTTGTTTTTGCTTCTGTTCTGGATTTTTCTTTTTCGCTCATCTGTTACCCATTGTTTAAAGTCTTATTATAATGCTTTCAAAAAGATCTGTCAAGAAAGGTTCTGCGGCTTCAGCTGTTGCCAGGATTTCTTCAAATGTTGTGACCTTTAAGGCATCAGGCAGGCACATATCACTGATTACAGAGGCACCGAAAACTTTTAAACCCGCATGCACTGCTGCAATCACTTCAATTACTGTAGACATGCAAACCATATCTGCGCCGATTGCCCTAAGGAATCTGTATTCTGCTTTTGTTTCAAGATTTGGGCCGGTTAATCCTACAAGAACGCCCTTTTTGACTGGAATTTTTTTCTCAAGGGCGATATTTTCGGCAAGTTCAATAATTTCAATATCATACACATTTGACATATCAGGAAATCTTACACCAATTTCTTCATAATTGGGTCCTATCAATGGATTATGCCCGGTAAGATTAATATGGTCAGTAATAATCACAATGTTTCCGGGTTTAAACATGGGGTTCATGCCGCCTGCGGCATTGGATTCAAGAAGAATTTTAACTCCAAGAAACTTTAAAACTCTGATGGGAAGAGCGATTTCCTGTGCTGTATAGCCTTCATAAAGGTGAAATCTCCCCTGGAAGGCAACAATGCTTTTATTTCCGATTGCTCCAAAGATGAGATTCCCTGCATGACCTTCAACAGTAGAAACAGGAAAATTGGGGATAGAATCGTATGGAACGATTTTCTCTATGTTGATTCTATTTGTGAATTTACCAAGTCCTGATCCAAGAATAATCCCTATTTCTGGCTTTGTCTGTGTGATTGTTTTCAGAAATGCGACAGTTTCTTTAATCCTGGATAGTTCATTCATATTCCCTCCTGATATGTGTTATTTTGACAACTCGATTGCTCTTTTTTCAGCTGCTTCAAAAGCCGCTTCCAGAGTTTTATCAAGACGATTTTCCGTTAATTTGGCAATTCCCGATATGGTTGTCCCTGCTGGAGAACACACTCGTTCCTTTAGAACCGATGGTTTTTCCTTAGATTTTGAAAGCATCGTTCCTGTACCTTCAAAAAGGGTGGCAACAACATTTCTTGAAATGTCTTCAGGAAGATTTTTCTTTATTAGAAATTCGTATATCAGTTCAGCAACATAAAAGAGAAATCCCGGTCCGCTACCAGCAACTGCCGTTACAAGAAACATTTCATTTTCCCTGACAGGAAAACAAAATGAAATTTTTGAAAAAATCTCCACAACTTCTTTTATGACGAAATCCGGTGCATTTTCAAAACAGTAGCCAATAATTCCTTTTCCATATTCAACTGCAAGATTTGGCATCATTCTAAAAATGGGTATCTTTTTCCCAAGACTTTTATACAATGACTCTATTGTGATACCTGCAGCAACGCTTATGAGCACTGAAGAATCATCGAGAAATGGAGAAATACTGAGGCATAATTCAGAAATGTCTTTTGGTTTGACAGCAATTATGATAAACCGCGATTCTTTCACAAGGGTATCGGACGGCAGAGTCTGAATATGCAGTTGCTCCTGACATCTATTTGTTTTTGATACATCTATATCGTGAGCACAGATCAATGCAGCAGGAATATTTCCATACTTTATTAGCCCGTTGATAAGCGCATAACCAATATTACCACATCCAATGATTCCAAAAGTATATTTTTTGCACATCAACCTGCTTCCTCACCCTCCACTTCTCCCACTTTAATTTGCAGGTTCTCTCGGTCTTCAATTCTTTCAATCATGCCATCTCTAATCCATATCACTCGATCCGACACATCAAGCATTTTCAAATCATGTGTTGCTGTGATAATACTTACTTCTTTATTTTTGTTCATTTCCTTCAAAAGGTGGATAATTTCCTTACCTGTTTTCAGGTCAAGATTGCCTGTTGGTTCATCAGCGAGAATAATTGCTGGATCATTCGCAAGCGCTCTCGCGATTGCCACACGTTGCTGCTGTCCACCTGACAATTCAAATGGCTTGTGATGCAATCGTGCGCCAAGCCCAACTGTTTCAAGTAAGCCCTTTGCTTTGTTCATTGCTTCATCATTTTCCATTCCACCAAAAATCATTGGAAGCATCACATTTTCGAGAGCTGTCATGACCGGTATCAAATTAAATGTTTGAAAAATGTACCCAATTTTTCTGCATCTTAACCATGCCAGTTCATACGCGTCCAGTTGGGCGATATCAACCTCATCAATATAAACCTTTCCTTCTGTTGGCTTATCAAGACCACCTATCATGTTGAATAGTGTTGTTTTTCCGCTTCCAGAAGGTCCCATGATTGATATGTATTCGCCTCTATAAATTTCAATGTCAATACCCTTCAAAACATGGAGCGGAATTTTCCCGAGTAAAAATGTCTTTTTCAATCCTATCGTCCTCACAATTGCTTCTTTTGGCATAGTAGTCTCCTTTTTAAACCTCCCTGCGGATTGCTTCAGCTGGTTCCATTTTTGCCGAAACATAGGCAGGGTAGATGGCTCCAATAACAGATATCGCAATCCCCAGAATGATACTGAAGACAGAATATTTTAGCAATAAGCCAGCAGGGAATATACTCCATATCAGTCCTTTATATCTTAAAATATACATGATGAATGTGGCAGTACCACCAAATATCACTCCTATTATTGAACCTACCAATCCCTGCATTGATGACTCAAGAAGAAAAAGTTCGACGATAAATTTATCCAGGGCACCAAGACACTTCATTGTTCCAATTTCTTTGGACCTTTCAGTTACAGCCATGAGCATTGCATTAACAATCCCAACGACACAGACGAGCAGTGAAAGAGAAACCAACCATATCTGACGAGTTCTCATTTCTTCCAGATTCTGCTGAAGAGCGATTTTTATATTTTCTGGTCCTTTTTCCAGAATTCCTGTTACAAATGCATTACTACTCAATATGGACATCAGAAATGCTATACCGAGCACAATGGACATTGTCACTATGATGGACCTGCCAAATCTGATTCTTATGCTACGAATACTCATATGAAACGCATGGCTGAGTGGTAATGTAAGCTGTCTATGAATTTTTTTTGTTTCCGGGACCTCTGTTGCCATTTTCTCTCCTTTTTATTAATTTTAACTTAATTTATTTTATTCGTAAAGAAAACACATCACAAGATGGTCATTTTCTTTCTCTTTTAATTCAGGAGATTGATGAAAACATTTTTCCATCCTGAATATACATCTATGAAGGAAGGGACATCCATAGTCGTACTTCTGTTCTTCCTCAACAATTTTTGCAGATTCTGGATTCCACAGTAATTGCGTGTATGGATGGAGTGGATTATTTACTATCTGTTCTACCGAACCCTGTTCGACGATGTGGCCCCTGTACATCACCACAATCCTATCACAAAATTCTGCTATAACCTTAAGATTATGTGAAATTAAAACATAGGTGATGCCAAAACTTTTTTTTAATTCCTCAAGTAATGTCAGAATATGAATTTCAGTCATTGCATCAAGACTCCCTGTTGGTTCATCGGCAATGATACATTCAGGATTTCCTACCAGCGCCCTTGCAATTGCTAACCTTTGTCTCTCTCCCCCACTCATCTGATGAGGATATTTATCTTTGTATTCAGGTGATAGTCCAACATGCGAAAGTATGTCATCAACTTTTCCAGGAATTTTTGTTTCAGTCAGCATGGCTTCTTTTATCACCCTTTCAACAGTTGACCGTGGATTCAAAGATTTGTACGGGTTCTGAAAAATTATTCTTACACGATTTCTGAAAAAGCGAAGTTTTCTATCAGGCAATTTTGTGATTTCATTGCCTCTATAATAAATAAGGCCTGAGTCAGGTTTGACCAGCAGTGTCAGTGTTTTTGCCAGTGTTGTTTTCCCTGATCCTGATTCTCCAACGATACCAATATTTACATTGTGATTTATAATCAGAGAGATGTGATTGATAGCCGTAAGTTTTCTCTTGTTTATACCAAGAGAGTCCTTGATTATAAAATTTTTACTGATTTTTTCACACCTGAGAATTTCTTCCATGTTTTATACACCTGATTCCTGTCATATCTTGACACCAGGTAAAAACAATCTTCTTTTGACATTCAGTGCCTCTTTCAGGACATTTTTCAAAAAACGGACACATATCAGATTGTCGGGATAATGCTGTTTCAGATATCTTAGGACATTTGTGTTCAGTCCCCATCAGAATATTGGAATATGGATGAGATGGTCTCGTTTTGCCTGGAATAAAAATTTCCACGATGTGTCCGTTATACATGATTCCTATACGGGTTCCCACTTTTGTGGCAAGCTTCAGATCATGGGTAATGAAAAGCATACATGGATGATACTTTTTGCGTATGGCGTCTAAGAGATTGATAATCTGATAAGTTGTTAAAATGTCAAGAGCAGTTGTTGGTTCATCTGCTATGATAAGTGATGGTTTATTGATCAGCGCCATGGCGATCATTACCCTTTGTTGCTGTCCACCACTTAACTGGTGAGGGTAATTATGCAATATATAAGGTTCAAGCCCCACCTCTTTTAATGCCTCTATCATTAATGCTTGTTGTTCTTTTGTTTCTCCATGAAATGCTTCTTTCATATGCACTCCAATTGTAAAGAGTGGGTCAAGGTATGCTCCTGGGTCCTGAAAAATGATACTCATTTCTCTGCCCCTTATGTTTCTTATTGATTGTTCATCCATTGTCAGAATGTTTTTTCCATTGACGAAAATTTCGCCTGACTTTACCGTGAAGCTTTTTGGGAGAAGTTTCATTATAGATAGGGCAATGCTTGTTTTACCACAGCCAGATTCGCCAACAAGACAGAACAACTCATCTTTTTTAATAGAGAAATTGATATCGTTCAATACTGGTATGAGTTTTTCTTTCTGCTTTCTGACAACCGACAGATTTTTGATTTCAAGAATTTTTTCCATCTTTACCAGTTTTTTGGGTCAAGAACATTCCTGAGAGCATCTCCAAGAAGGTTGAAATTAATTAACACTGCAAATATAAATACTCCAGCAAGTAAAAGCCACGGTGCGTCTCCGACAACTTTCAGATTTCCGATTGTTGAAGATAGGATATTACCCCAGCTTGGATACGGTTCCTGTATACCAAGACCGAGAAGACTCAATGCAGCCTCTCCGATAATATATCCTGGTACACTGATGGTTAATGCGGTGATTGTGTAAGAAAAAGTGTTTGGAAATATGTGGAAAAATAAAATTCTCCAGTGGGAAAGACCGAGGGATTTTGCAGCCAGTACATAGTCTTCTTCTTTGATAGAAAGTACCATGCCCCTGATAATTCTTGCAAGGCCCGCCCAGCCAATCAAACTGAGAATAAATACGATGAGAAAATACACCTGGATACTTGAAAGATCGAGTGGAAACATTGCCCTGAGAGAAAGCATAAGATAAAAAGAAGGAAAAACCATAAGAATTTCCACAAATCTCATGAGAATCTGGTCAATTAATCCACCAAAATAACCTGCAATGCCTCCTGTAATCATACCGAGCGTGAAAGAAATCAATACTCCCACCATACTGATGGATAAAGAAATTCTTCCTCCGTACAGTAATCTTGAAAATATATCTCTGCCATAGGTATCTGTTCCGAACAGGAAAATACCAGCTGGTTCATCAACTCCAAAAAGATATTTGCTTGTTTTGAAAACGAAAAATATTTTTCTTTCAGGACCATTGACGAAAAATTTGACAGGGTATCTGGTGGATTTATCCTCTCGATATGTTCTGAAAACAGGGTCATCTATGACCATGTTGTAAACAAATGGTCTGATGTGAAAATGGCCGTTTTCGTCAATAAAATGAATTTTTGTTGGTGGTTGATATGGTTTGTTTCTGAATTGATGATCAAAGTGATAGGGTGCAAGAACATCCGCAAAAAACGAAATAATGTAAAAGAAAAGAAGAAACCAGAAGCTGAAATACGCCAGTTTGCTATGGTTTTTTAATCTGTGGAAAAAGCTTTTCATGTTAATCTGATTCTCGGGTCGAAAATGGTTAACAAAATATCGCCAATAAGGTTTCCAATAATCAAAAGAAATCCGCTGATGACAAGTGCACCCATCACAAGATACAGGTCATGTGAAAGTACTGCTTCAAGTATCAAACTTCCCATTCCTGGCCATCCGCATATGATTTCTGTAAGTGCCGCGCCATTAAGGATACTTCCTATTTCCATGCCGAGAATTGTAAACATGGGATTCAGCGCATTTCGTAATGTATGCTTGAATATAACAGAACTTGCAGGAAGCCCTCTTGCCCAGGCAGCCAGTATATACGGAGTATTAAATACTTCAACAAAGTTATTCTTCATAAGTCGAAAAAGCCATCCAATATTCACAAAACACAATACCAGTCCTGGTACGAGCAGGTGCTTCATGTAATCCTTAAAAATTAAGAAGTGGCTCGCGTTGATATCAAAAATACTTCTCGTACCTCCAAGGGGTAAAACACCTGTTTTGCTAATGAAATAGACAAAGAGCAATGCGACAAAAAACGATGGCAAAGATATTGAAAGATATGCAAATATGGACAGAACTTTGTCGATATTTGACCCTTCCTTATATCCTGCAAAAACTGCCAGTGGAACTGCTATTACCCAGCTGAGAAAGAGAGAAAAGATAGCCAGGCATAGCGTGTTTTTCAATCGGAATTTAATTAATGTTGTTACTGGAATGTGATACGCAAAGGAAATCCCGAAATCCATCCTACACATATTTTTCAGCCAGAGTAAATACTGAACAAGTACCGGTTTGTCAAGTCCGAAGGTGGTTTTCATCATTTCTATTGTTTCGGGAGATATTTCTGGATTCATTTTCATCTGCGCAAAATAATCTCCAGGTGAAGATTGTATGATAATGAAGGAAATAAAACTCATTCCTATTAGCATCGGAATCAGTTGAAGCAACCGTTTTAGTATAAATGTTTTCATGGAAGTACAACAGTGATTTTTCTGCGTTTCAAATTGATAAAATTCATGATCACTTTTAATGCATTTTCTGGGATTTTTTCAAAAGCGGATTCTGGCCATTCAATAAGCAGCAATCCCTTTTCATATTCTTTGAATCCAAAGCTTTCAAGCTCGATAGGGCTTTTTATTCTGTAAAAATCGCAGTGAAACACTGGGAATTCACCTTCTGTGTATTCACATACCAGAGTGAACGATGGACTGACAACGTGATTTTTACCTGTAATTTTTTTTATAATACCTCTAATAATTGTTGTCTTTCCTGAGCCAAAAGGACCTGTAAAAACTGCACAACGAATGCCATATTTTTTTATCATATCTGCAATTTTGAAACCCAGTTTTTCTGTTTCTTCTGGAGAGGTTGTTTCAAACATAAAAATCTTGCTATTATTCAAAGTGTCTGAATTTTTCTTTTGATATTTTGCTCGTGCTTCCATTTGTATGTTTCAGTATAAAGGTTTTCTTTTTTGTTAATTTACCTATTGCTGTCAATGGTACACCGTCAATGCTGGCAGGTACAAATTTTAAAGATTCAGGCGAAATTGTCAGTAATAATTCATAGTCCTCTCCATCGTATAGAGCAGAGGCAATTTTATTTTCTTCTGAAGCATTCCGCGATACAGGTATTTTTGAGATTTCTATTTCAAGACCACATCCAGATGCTTCGGCAAGTTTTTTTGCATCGGCAGCCAATCCGTCAGAAAGATCAATCATTGCGGTTGGTTTTACCTGATTAATGATTGTCTGTGCTTCCCGAACTCTTGGAATAAATTCGAATTGCTTTCTTTTCTGGGAACCGCCTAAGTGC
Source organism: Candidatus Ratteibacteria bacterium (assembly GCA_049971295.1). Lineage (GTDB taxonomy): Bacteria > Ratteibacteria > UBA8468 > B48-G9 > DTJG01 > DTJG01. The sequence goes on from JBMFLH010000002.1 coordinate 42,483, forward strand.
CCTGTGACAAAAAGAATATCTCCTGGATTTGCAGTACTGCGCAGGACAAGATTTTTCTTTTTTACAGTTCCTGCAAGAAAAACGTCCACAAATAATATTTCTGAACGGGACAGATTCCCACCGATGATATCGACATTGAACAATTTCGCCATATCATGAATTCCTCTGTAAATTTCCTTATATTTCGAAACAATTCTTTTGGATATACCAAGAGAAACAAGTGCCCATCGTGGTGTACCTCCCATCGCTGCAATATCACTGATATTGACTCCCAGAGCTTTCCATCCAATTTGGTAGAAACTTGCTTCATCAATTTTGAAATGTACATTTTCCACGATGGCATCTGTTGTTAGCAGCAGATAATGGGTCTTGTTAAAGTTGATCACAGCTGTGTCGTCACCAATACCAATTTTCACTTCTTTTCTTTTTGGTAAACAGTGGGATTTTAACCAATTTATAATTTTTCCTTCTTCCATATTACTTCTCTTTTTTTCTGCTTCTTTTTCCTTCAAGAATTAATGGGAGTCCATAAATATCAATGAAACCTTTTGATGCTCTGTGGTCAAAAATGTCTTTTTCAGTGTATGTGGAAAGTTTTTCTTCATATAAAGAAAAAGGTGATTTCCTGCCGACCACTGTGCATTGTCCTTTGAACAGTTTTACTCTTACAGTGCCAGTCACATATTTCTGTGTTTCGTTGATAAACTTTTCAAGACAGATTCTGAAATCGCTGAACCAGTATCCATAATAGATAAGTTCTGAATACTTCTGGCTGATTATTGTTTTGAAGTGTAATAGATTCCTTTCAAGAACCAGTTTTTCAAGTTCTGAATGCGCAGTATGAAGGATTACTGCAGCAGGCGCTTCATAAATTTCTCTCGACTTGATGCCAACAAGACGATTCTCCACCATATCAATTCTCCCCACACCATGTTTACCACCGACTTCATTAAGCATAGAAATAAGTTTTAAACCATTAGCATGCCTGCCATTAATTCCTGTTGGAATTCCTTCGCAGAATTCTATTTCCATGTATTCTGGCTTTGACGGTGCTTTTTCAGGATTCTGCGTGATTTGATAAGCATCTTCAGGAGGTTCGTGCCATGGGTCTTCAAGGACGCCGCATTCAATGGAAATTCCCCACAGGTTCCAGTCGATACTGTAGGGTTTTTTCTTCGTCACACTGACAGGGATGTTGTGTTTTTTTGCATACGCAATTTCTTCTTCCCTTGATTTAAATTCCCATTCTCTGACAGGAGCAATAATTTCCTTTTCAGGCGCGAGATTTTTAAAGGCAAGTTCAAATCTTACCTGGTCATTGCCCTTACCTGTACATCCGTGTGCAAAAGCATCCGCATTTTCTTTTTTTGCGACCTCGACCATGTTTTTAGCAATCAAAGGCCGAGAAAGAGCAGTTGCCAGAGGATATTTACCTTCATATAGCGCAGAACCTTTTAACGAGGGAAATATGTAATCATTGATAAATTCATCCTTAAGATCCACAAAATAAAATTTTTTTGCGCCTGTCTGAAGCGCTTTTTTTTCAAGCAGCGCTGGATTTTCTTTCTGTCCGATGTCTGCCGTGAATGCAATAATTTCTGCATGATACTTTGTTTGCAACCATTTGATAATAACAGAAGTATCAAGGCCTCCAGAATATGCTACAACGATTTTTTTCATTTTGCTCCTATGTTATATAAGATTTTGTTTTCTCAATGTCAAAAACATTCGAATTCTACCTACGGCAAATCCACCAAATCCAAAAATCAAAAATGGTAATTGACCAATCACGCCTGCCTTTGGTATTGCAGTGATAAGAACAAAAACGCCGGTTCCAACAAATATGGCAAGAAGCATCTTCATTTTGCTTTCTTTCATTTTGAAAAGAATGATTCTCCCCAGTGCAATGCAAGTGAATCCACGACACAAATATAGCAGAGATATATAAAACGTCAACAATATCAATCCAACCGGGGCGCCAATTACTGTGATCATTAAGAGTATCATGATTAATGGAGTGATCAACAGTAGTAGTACACCGCTAAAAAAAATCCAGACAGGTTTTTTTTCTATCATTTCAATTGTTTCCTGAAGGATTCTTGGTGTAATGAGTGTCATCAAGAGAAAAGGAAAACACAAACTCAAAAACGAATATATCTTTCTGAATTTAGACGAAAAAAAGATCTGTGCCTTTTGGGGAACGGGTGGTTCATATGTGAAGTTGCAGTGTTTAAGTACATTTATTGGAAGAGATGGCTTCATCTGACTCTGTACAAACAGGTCTTTGACATCGATATTTTTTGTAAAAATGACATCTCTGGTTTTTATGTAAACTGTTTTATATTGTCCTCCCATCTGGATATTTCTTGACCATATTTTGGTAATATTTTTGCATTTTACGCTGTCAGTTATCAGTATTTCAGGTGAAAGGATATTGACATTGCCGTCAACTTCACAATTTTCTACTATTAGATTTCTTGCCATCACCTTTAGATTTCCTTTAATTCTTCCAGACATTCTCACCGTGTCACCTGCAATATATATGTCTTTATCTGAAGTTCCTTTAAAGTTAATGGTGATGCCGAATAAAATCACATCTTCATATGAAGTGCCTGAAAATTCCAGATTTTTGCCAATAGCAATCATATTATTCATAAAACTCCGTTGCATTTTCAAATCCTTGCCTGACAGGAAATCTTCAAGTCCCTGGTGGGCGGCACCATCCGCTATTGCATGAACCTGAAATTCACACAAAAACAACGCGATTAACAAAAATTTTTTCATAATTTTTTTAGCATTGGTATTTCGTCACATCTTGGAAATTTCGGACAGTTAATACAATCAATCCAAATTTTGTGTGGAAGTTTTGTCTTTTCTATTCGAACAAAACCAAACTTTTCAAAAAATTCGGGAACATATGTAAGCACAAAAATTTTCTTAATACCAATTTTTTCTGCCTCTTTTATCAGCGTTTCGACCAATAGCGAACCATATCCCTTTTTTTGCTTTGAATTTTTAATGGCAAGGGATCTGATTTCACCCAGATCTTTCCATACAATTTTTAATGCAGCACAGCCAATGACATTTCTTCTGGCATCGCTGATGACCCAGAAATTTCTCAAGTTTTCAAATATCTGATTGATTGAAACAGGCAGCATTTTTCCTTTTTTCGCCTGAACGTTTATGAGATTTTTTATGGAATACGCGTCGTCGATTACAGCTGGTCTAATGTCAATCTTCATATACAATCACTCTCCTTCCTTCAACAACAACTTTATTTTCAGAAATGAGTTTTATCGCTATGGGATAAATAATATGTTCTTTTTCCTGAATTCTTTTATGCAAACTTTCTGGAGTATCATTACTGAGTACTGGAACAACCGCCTGAAGTATGATAGGACCGGTATCAATATCTTCTTCAACAAAGTGGACAGTACATCCAGTAAATTTCACTCCATAGTCAAGAGCTTGTTTCCACGCCTCAAGCCCGCGAAAAGAAGGCAGTAAAGATGGATGAATATTAATAATTTTCCCCTGATATGCATTGAAAAATTCTTTTTTAATGACCCTCATAAAACCAGCCAGGCAAACCAGTTCCACGTGGTGTTCTTTCAAACATTCAACATATTTTTTTTCCTGGGCCTGGGCAAGGAAAGTTTTGTATTTTCCTGGTTCTATGTATGTGGCAGGGATTTTTTCAGTCCGTGCGATTTCCAGAGCGTATGCCTGTGGATTATCGCTAATGACCACTCCTATTTTAACATTCAAAAAACCCGTTTTAACCTGTTCTATAATCGCTTGAAGATTGCTTCCTTTCCCTGAGGCGAGAACACCTATGGTAAACATTTTTCAATCTCCTTTAAGTATCGCAGAATTTTCTTTAACAACACTGATGAATTCTGTTTATCCTTTTTCTGTGTATGATAGATATCATGGAATTTTTTTTTAACACCCAAAATTTTGTATCCGTTCTGATACAGCAGTTTTTGGATTTGTTTGATTTTTTCAACATCCTTTGCAGAATATATTCTTCTTCCAGCAGGATCCCTCTGAATTTTCAAAAAAGAAAACTGCTTCTCCCAGTATCTTAAAATATGCGTGCCGACCCCTGTAATTTCAGAAACTTCGCTGATACTATAATAACGATTATGTTCATTCATTTTTCAATTCTCTTGTCATAAGTTTTTCAATCTCATCAGATGGTTTTGCATTTTCATGTACAATTCGATATATGGCTCCAGCAATAGGAATTTCTATATTATGTGTTTTAGCCATTATCAGGATGGCTTTTGATGCAGATATTCCTTCAACAACCATCCTGGTTTGAGCAAGAAACTGCTGTTTCTTATTCAGCGCTATTGCCTGACCAAATCTGCGATTTCTGCTGCTGGGGCTGAATGATGTTGTGATCAGGTCCCCAATTCCGGCAAGGCCCAGAAATGTTTTTTCTTTAGCACCAAAAATTCTTCCAAATCTTTTCATTTCTTCTACACTTCTTGTTAGATAAGATGCCTTTGCGTTATCACCCAATTTGAGCCCATCAATAATTCCCGAGCCAATCGCGATAACATTTTTATAGCCGCCACATATTTCAACGCCACAAACGTCGTCACTTGTATATAATCTCAAAACCTTTGAGGAAAACATATTTTGTATCTCTCTTGCCATATTCATATCATCAGAAGCCACCACTGCCGCAGTTGGCTTTCCGGCAGCAACCTCAGAAGCAATTGTTGGCCCTGAAATAACCGCAAATTTACACATGCCTATTTCATTATACAATATTTCCGACATTCTCATTCCTGTTTCTGGTTCAAGTCCCTTGGTGGCAATCAGAATTTTCTGCCTTTTATAAAATGGTTTTAAGTTTCTGAGTGTTTCTCTGAAATATTGAGAAGGTACAACAATTATGAGTAAACTATTATTGCATACAGTTTGAGTGTTACTTGTAACTGTCACATGGTCTGGTATCTTGAACCCAGGAAGAAATTCAATATTTTCTTTCATAGATGAAAGCACAGTAGCGTATTCAGGAAACTTTTCCCAGAGTGTTACCTCAAATTTAGTAGAAAGTATTATTGATAGGGCAGTACCCCAGCCACCTGCGCCGACAATGCCTATTTTTTCCATATGCTGAACCTGTTCTCCTTTCCATCAATTAACCTTTTTATGTTATCTTTATGAGCAAAAATCACAACAAAAGAGATAACAATTCCTACGAAGAGAAAATGGATATTTTTTTGCAAAATGAAGATAAGAAAAGGCAATGCTATTGCTGCAGTTATGGATGCCAGCGAAACATATCCTGTGAGAGAAAACATTACTAACCAAACACACAAACTGAATATTGCTTCAACAGGCATCATGGCAAGGATAACACCAAAACTGCAATTTACTGATTTCCCGCCTTTACCCCTGAGGAACAAAGAAAACTTACTACCAATAATTGCTGCAACTCCCACGGCAACCAATATGATTTGGTTGATGTCTTTCCCATAAACACTTTTCATCAGGATTATGGGAAGAGCACCCTTTAATACATCAAGTATAAAAGTGCAAATTCCGGGTACTGGCCCCAGCACCCGGAATACATTTGTTGCGCCTATATTACCGCTGCCTTTGTTTCTCAGGTCGATATTATAGAAGTACTTTCCTATCCAGTAACCCCATGCCAGACTACCTGAAAAATAGCCCAGTAAAATCCAGATTATCGTGGAGAAAAAAGACACGGTTCATATGCCTGTATTACTGAAGCCCGAGCAGTTCTTTTGCTTTGTCAACAGCAGAGCCTGCATCAGGCGCGTATCCATCAGCACCAATTTCGTCTGCATAAGATTGTGTTACAGGAGCTCCTCCTATAATGACCTTTACCTTATCTCTGATTCCTTCTGCTTTTAATTTTTCAATCACATCTTTCATTGCTGGCATTGTGGTTGTCAGAAGGGCTGAAAGTCCGATCAACTGCGCACCATTTTTTGCTGCCTCTACAAATTTTTCTTCAGGAACATCAATACCAAGGTCCATGACCTCAAATCCTGCTCCTTTCCACATCATGGAGACAAGATTTTTACCAATATCGTGGAGATCGCCTTTTACTGTTCCTATAGCCACTTTTCCCTGAGATTTTATGCCTGCTTTGGCAATTTCTGGTTGCAGGATCGCCATTGCCTGATTCATGGTTCTGGCAGCGATTAATACTTCAGGAACATAAAATTCATTGTTTTTGAATTTCACTCCGACGACATTCATTCCAGCAATTAGCCCTTCATTCAGAATCTTTTCCACGCTGATGTTTTCAGCCAGAGCTTTAGAAACGAGCTCTGTGGCTTTCTTCGCATCTCCTCTAATTATTGCTTGTTTGATTTCCTCTAACATTTTGTCCCCTTGGTCTGGTTAGAAAAATTTACTTGAAACATTTTATACAGCAAATTTAAAGGCTTGTCAAGTTTTATTATCAGTGTAAAATAATATAAAAACTTAAGGCGGTTAGCTCAGTCGGCAAGAGCGCTTCCCTTACAAGGAAGAGGTCGTGGGTTCGATTCCCTCACCGCCTATTGATTACCTCTTTAATTATCCAGCTGTCTTGATTTTTGTAGATGCATAAAAAATGAAACTTCACGCGACAAAAATTCATCTAAAAGTATGAAATGTAAAAATTACAAAAGGAGAAACACATGGAAAAAATTATTGGTATAGACCTTGGAACAAGTAATTCTGCAGCTGCGATCATGGAAGGCGGTAAAATTGTTGTGATACCGAGTGCAGAAGGCACAACCATTGTCGGTGGAAAGGCATTTCCTTCTTATGTTGCATTTACAAAAGATGGTCAGATCCTTGTGGGTGAACCAGCAAGAAGACAGGCAGCTGTAAACCCCGATCGAACAATTTTCGGTGCAAAAAGGAAAATGGGGACAGATTTTAAGTACACAATTGATGGCAAAACATATACCCCCCAGCAAATTTCGGCTTTTATTCTTCAGAAGATCAAAAAAGATGCAGAAAGTTTTCTTGGCTATCCAATTCACAAGGCAGTAATTACTGTACCGGCATATTTTAACGATAATCAAAGACAGGCCACTAAAGATGCTGGAACGATTGCGGGTCTTGAAGTTGTAAGATTAATCAATGAACCTACAGCAGCAGCATTTGCCTACGGCCTGGATAAGTTGAATCAGGAATTAAAAATCATGGTATTTGATCTTGGCGCAGGAACCCTTGATGTTACCATTATGGAAATGATGGGAGGTGGAGTTTTTAAGGTCCTTTCTACCAGCGGTGATACACAACTTGGTGGAACAGATATGGACCAGGACCTTGTCGATTTTATAGTGAAGGACTTTAAAATGCAAACCGGTATTGATTTGACAAATGACAGAATGGCAATGCAAAGAATCAGAGAAGCAGCTGAAAAGGCAAAGATAGAGCTTTCTTCTACACTTGAGACAGAAATCAACCTTCCATTTATTACTGCAAATGACAAAGGGCCGCAGCATCTTTCTATGAAAATAAGACGGGCTCAACTTGAAGAGCTTGTCAGGGCAAGAGTGGAAAAATGTCGCGGTCCAATGGAACAGGCACTTGCAGACGCAAAACTTACTCCTTCACAGATTGACAAAATTATTCTTGTTGGTGGTCCGACAAGAATGCCAATTATACAGAAATTTATCGAAGATTTTATGGGCAAAAAACCTGAAAGAGGAGTCGACCCTATGGAATGTGTTGCTACAGGAGCAGCGATTCAGGGTGCAATTCTCGCAGGAGACCTGAAGGATAAAGATATTTTATTGCTCGATGTCACCCCTCTGTCTCTCGGAGTTGAAACACTGGGTGGAGTGTTTACCAAAATTATAGAAAGAAATACAACCATTCCAACAAGAAAGAGCCAGATATTCACTACTGCCACAGATAATCAGACATCAGTGGAAATTCATGTGTTGCAGGGCGAACGGCCGATGGCAGCGCATAATACCAGTCTTGGAAGATTTCATTTGGACGACATTCCACCTGCTCCACGGGGAGTGCCGCAAATTGAAGTAACATTTGATATTGACTCGAATGGAATTTTGTCAGTGACTGCAAAAGACCTTGCAACGAAAAAAGAACAATCAATCCGCATTACTGCTTCAAAAAAATTAACTAAAGAAGAAATAGACAGAATGATTAAGGAAGCAGAACAATTTGCAGAACAGGACAGAAAACAGAAGGAGCTGGTCGAACTATGCAATCAAGCTGATGCACTTGCCTATAGCGTTGAGAAAACCTTGAAAGAGCATGAAAGCAAAATTCCTGAAACAGAAAGAAATACAGCCAAAGAAAAAATTTCTGCTTTGAGAAAAGCCATAGAAACAAAAAATGAGTCCGAAATAAGGGCGCTTATGCAGGAACTGGAACAAAGTTCTCATCGTATAGCCGAAATTCTTTACAAACAGGCAGCCCAGACCGGTCAAACACAACAGCAAACAACATCACAATCATCTGAACCACAGACCGAACAAAGCGATAAGAAAGTTGTGGATGCCGATTATCGAGAAGTTGATGGGAATAAATAATTTTAGAAAAACCGGGATTGCCACGGGCGGGATCACATCCGCCCGTTTTTTATTGGTTTTACGTGATAAATGGTATAATTATTTCAGTACACTTACAAAGGTCAATCATGATAACCTATAAAAAGTCCGGTGTGGATGATGAAAAGGCAGAAATGCTTGTTGCGCTTATCAGGCAGCAGGTGAAGCAGGCATCATTTCCCAGAAGAATGTCTCCGGACATTGGTTTTTTTGGGGGATTCATACCTGTCTCAACCGGGAATAAGAAAAGATATCTTGTTGCTTCGTGTGATGGTGTGGGAACAAAAATTCTTATTGCAAAAACTCTTGAAAAATATGATACGATTGGCATTGACCTGGTAGCAATGAATTGCAATGATGTGGCTGTCTGTGGAGCAAAGCCACTATTTTTTCTTGACTATATCGCAGTTGGCAAACTGAAGATAGAGAGAGAACAGAAGATTATTGAAGGAATCATCAAAGGTTGTGAAATTGCACAATGTGTTCTTGCAGGCGGTGAAACGGCGCAGATGCCAGATGTATATTCTGAAGATGACCTTGATCTGGCAGGTTTTTGTACTGGTATAGTGGAAACAGATAAAATACTTGGGCCACTCAAAGTGAAAAAGGATGATGTGTTACTTGGAGTTGCTTCAAATGGGCTTCATTCAAATGGTTTTTCGCTTGTGAGAAAGGTTCTTCTGTCAGGTAGAGGCGTGAAAAGGATGCTCAGAGCATACCAGATACCCCTGGGAAGATCTCTGGGAGAAGAATTACTCCGTCCCACATACATTTATTCAGCAGTACTTTCTCATCTTGCTGAAAACAGATTGATTCATGCAGCTGCCCATATTACTGGCGGTGGCATTCCTGGTAATCTGGTGAGGATTTTACCTGAACAAATGGACGCTGAAATTTATCTTAATTCCTGGCAGATACCTCAGATATTTCATATGATACAGCATAGTGGAAAAGTTGTGCAAAAAGAAATGTTCAATGTTTTTAATATGGGAATAGGATTAATTATGGCGCTTCCAGAACGCAATGTTGACAGGGTGCAGTTAATTGTCCGGAAACACGGTTTCAGGTCTTTTCTGATTGGTTGCATGTGTCCAGGTAAAGGGAGAGTAAGATTTCTCAAAAAGCCGGTAGGTTAAATTAACTTTTTTAAAACGGGAGGTAATATGGATGAAAAAAAGAATATGCTATACAAAGCGCTTGCTCTCGGGATTGCTTCCCTTTCCCTCGTCGGGAAAAAGGGAAAAGAAATTTTGGAAGACCTCGAGAAAGAAGTAAAAGAAAAAAATCTTGAAGAAAAAATCGAGAAAAAGTTTTCTCGGATGCTGGAAAAAATGGAAAGAATAAAAGAAATAAAAAAAGAGAAAATTGCTGAAGTTTTTGGCGTCGCGACAAAAGAAGAAATAGAAAACCTGAAGAAGGAGTTAGAGAATCTCAAGCATGGTAACCAATGAATATCCTTGGAGTCAGAAGAAAATATCGTCTTGCCAGTCGTGTCAGTTTTGTTCTGCGAACCATTATCAAACATGGGCTTGGTTATTTTATTGACAGAATTTTCAGAGAACCCCATTTCAGAATTCTTCATTTTCATAAAGCAACGGTACCGAAAAGAAAACAGTTATTAAGCACAGCAGAACGATTGCGTTGCGTTATTGAAGAACTTGGCCCTACATATATAAAAATTGGACAATTTTTCAGCACACGAGCTGATATTCTACCTGAGGATTTTCTTAAAGAATTGTCCAAACTGCAGGACAGTGTATCTCCTTTTTCTTTTGATGAAGTGAGAAAAATAGTTGTTGAAGATTTCGGGAAACAGGTGGAAGAAATTTTTGTTGAATTTTCAAAACAACCGCAATTTTCTGCTTCAATTGGGCAGGTGCATTTTGCCAGACTTTCTTCCGGGCAGGAGTGTGTTGTCAAGGTGCAAAGACCGGGTATTGAAGAAGTTGTCGCAGCAGATATTGAAGTATTAAAGGAAATACTCCGACTTGCTTCAAAGCATATTCCTGAATTGAAACAGTGGAATGTAGCAGATATGCTGGAAGAAGTGGGAGAACATTTGAGGAGACAGATGGACTTTATTTACGAAGCAGGAATGATGGAGAAATTAAAGGCATTTTATGCGAAGGTGGATATCCGGGTACCACGCGTATTATGGGAATACACGTCCAGAAGAGTTCTTACGATGGAACAGATACACGGAATTAAAATTTTTGATGTTGCTAATCCAGATCAAAACATTCCACAGCGTCTCGTGAAAGGATTGTTTCAAACACTTTTTGAAACAGGTTATTTCCATGGAGATATTCACCCTGGAAATATCATGTTGACCGACGATGGAAACATTGCACTTGTTGACTTTGGTATTGTTGGGTATCTGTCTTTTGAAAAAAGAAAACAAATGGCTGGTATCATTTCTGGTGTGTTAAATGGCAATCTTTCAGAAGCTCTTCCACATCTGAAAAAGTTTTTTGGTGTGTCGTACCATGTGCCAGAAAACTTCGAAAAAGATGTAAGTTTTATCGTTGACAAGTATGGATCCCTTCCTCTAAAAAAAGTGCATCTGTCAGATATTGTCTATGATTTAATGAAACTGGCAAGAAGAATGAATATGAGACTTGATTCTGAAATAGGAATGCTCGCAAGAAACCTTATGAGTCTGGAAGCAATATGCGCCAGGATTAATCCAGGCGAAAGTTTGCTGAATCTTAGCAGAGTGTACTGGCAACCAGTACTGGAAACAGGAGTTTTTCAACGTTTTTGGATAGAGGATATAAAAAATTTATTTATTTCTTACAGAAACCTTTTTGCAGAATTTCCTGAAAACTGGGAAGAGTTTTTAAAACTCAATAGAGAAAGAGTGGAGACCGAGCAGAAAATTGTCAGTCGTATTGAGAGATATAACAGAAGTCTTGAGCACGCAAGTATAAACATTGGTTTTGCTATCTTACTATTACCTGTTCTCAGTGTTTTTTTGTTGATGGGTATTCGAATTATGCCTGTGGGGCTATTGATTCTTTCGGTTGCAATATTTATACTCTTTGTAATCCTTGTTTTTAAGTTGACTGCCGGGAAATACAATGATTGATTTTGTTGATGAAGCAAGAATATGGATAAAAGCTGGTGACGGAGGTCCTGGTTGCATTGCTTTCAGAAGAGAAAAATTTGTGCCAAAGGGCGGACCATCTGGTGGAGATGGTGGGAAAGGTGGGTCTGTGTATTTCAGAGCATGTAACAACGTGAAAACGCTGAGAGAGTATTATTATCACAGACATTTTAAAGCTGAAAGTGGCAAACCAGGCGAAGGCAATAATCGTACTGGAGCTGATGGCAAAGACATTATTCTGAAAGTTCCTCCTGGGACAGTTGTGATTGAAATCAGAGAGGGAGAAAAAGAGGTCATACTCGCGGATCTTGACAGAGATGGCGCTCAAGTACTTGCAGCCAGAGGTGGAAGAGGTGGAAAAGGTAATGCGAGTTTTAAAAGTTCAATAAATCAAGCGCCGAGAATAGCCACCCCCGGGGAATACGGTGAAGAAAAATTCATCAAACTTGAGTTAAAGCTAATTGCAGAAGTTGGTATTATTGGATATCCCAATGCCGGTAAATCCACGTTTCTTTCAAAAATTTCAAATGCCAGACCAAAAATTGCAGATTATCCATTTACAACATTAAACCCAAATCTCGGGGTTGTTGTTCTGGACAATGAAAGGCAATTTGTTGCTGCTGATATACCAGGTCTCATTGAAGGAGCGTCTTCTGGAGCAGGACTCGGGATGAAATTTTTGCGTCATATTGAAAGGACAAAGGTTCTGGTTCATCTTGTTGACCTTTCTCAACCGGATGCAGCAAAAAGATATTATGACATCAGAAACGAAATTGGTTGTTACGATGTAACATTGCTTGAAAAACCAGAAATTATAGTAGGTACAAAAATAGATTTACCGGTGTCTCACAATAACATCCGGGAATTAGAAAAAATTACTGATAGATATTTTCTTATTTCCAGTGTGACCAACCAAGGTATCAAACCATTATTGGAGGAAATCTGGAGGGTTCTTACACGGAAACTTTAACTATGGAACAGACATTAAAAACAAGAAGCGAGCATCTGCTTGCCACATTTGAGGATATCAAGAAAAGAATAAAATGGGATCAGCTGGAACAAAGAGTTTTATCTCTTGAAAATGAAAAAAATGAAAAGGGATATTGGGATCCTAAGACAGATGGAGAGAAAATGAAGGAATGGAATCAACTTGTTGAAAAACGTATGAAATTTGATAAAATCACCAAGTTATTTGAAAATTTTAATGCAAGTGTTGAACTTCTTGAAGAAAACCCGGATCCTGAACTGGAAAAAGAAGCATCCGGGATTCTTGAGGTAATTGCAAGGGAAATTGAAAATCTCAAAATAGAAATTTATTTCTCTGACCCGGTTGATAGAAACAATGCAATTCTTACACTTCATGCAGGAGCCGGTGGCACAGAGGCATGTGATTGGGTGGGTATGCTCTTTAGAATGTATTCGAAGTGGGCAGCGCGAAAAAATATAAGGGTTGAAGTGGTTGATTTTTTACCAGGAGAGGAGGCAGGTTTGAAAAGGATTACAGCAGTGTTTGCTGGTAATTATGCCTATGGATATTTAAAGGGTGAAACAGGAGTTCATCGGCTCGTGAGAATATCTCCTTTTGACGCCAACAAGCGTCGTCACACCAGTTTTGCCGCTGTGAATGTGATTCCAGAAGTGGACAGGGACATCAAGATAGAAATCAAAGAGGAAGATATTGAACTTGAGACATTTCGTTCTGGTGGCAAAGGCGGTCAGAATGTGAATAAAGTTGAAACAGCGGTCAGAATAAAACATATACCAACAGGAATTGTTGTACAATGCCAGAACGAAAGAAGTCAGTTTAAGAATCGTGAAATGGCGATGAAAATTTTGCGAAGTCGACTGTATCAAATGCAGATTGAGAAAGAAAAGAAAAAAGAGGCACAACAGTGGGATGCTCAAAAAGAAATTGCCTGGGGAAGTCAAATTAGATCCTATGTGTTCTGTCCCTATACAATGGTAAAAGATCACCGTACACAGGTTGAAACAGGCAATGTTGAGGCAGTCATGGATGGGGAAATAGACCAGTTTATTCAGACGGAGATTGAATATCTTGCTCTTGAAAAAATGGAAAAATGAAAATACTTGTCACAGCGGGACCAACAAGAGAATATATTGACCCGGTTAGATTTATCAGCAATCCTTCCACAGGAACTCTTGGTTATTTAATTGCGAAAAAAGCAAAGGAAAAAGGTCATCAAGTGGTAATTGTTTCAGGCCCCTGTGACCTGCCAGAACTTAAGGGGGTTGAAAAAATTCAGGTAGAATCAGCCTTGCAGATGAAACATGAGGTAGAGAAAATATTTCCAGAAATGGATGTCCTGGTGATGACTGCAGCAGTTTCTGATTGGAGGCCAGCAAAGAAGTTTCCTGAAAAATTGAAACTCAAAAGATCCTGGACATTAAAACTTGTGCCAAATCCGGATATTTTAAAAGGTGTTTCAAAGAAAAAGAAAAAGGAACAAATTATTGTCGGTTTTGCTCTGGAAAGCAATAATGTGCTGGAAAATGCAAAAAGGAAATTAATTGATAAGAAACTTGACATACTGGTTGCAAACACAGTAGAAAATTTTGGGAAATTTCCAGGACATGGTGAAATCTTTGTTATTTATTCTGATGGTAGAATAAAGAACTGCACTGGTTTTTCCAAGAAGGTTCTTGCCTCTTTTCTTTTAAAAGAAATTGAACAGTTTCAGCAAAGGAAATTACGATGAGAGCAACGATACGACAGATATTGTTTATCATATTACTTACCACCCAGGTTTTGAATTGTCAGGAGGAATCAAAGTCATCTGTAGTTGCATGCAATCGGGCACAGACAGCAATCGTCATTGACGGGAATCTTGATGAAAAAGAATGGAAAAATGCAGTGGCGCTTGAACTTGTCAGGATTATTTCTCTCGAACAACCTGTTTCAAAAACCATTGCCTACTGTTTATATGATGGCCAGTATCTTTATTTCGCTTTTAAGTGCTATGACATGGATATATGGGCAACATATGAAAAGCGCGATGCGCCATTATATGAAGAAGATGTTGTTGAGGTATTTTTCAAGCCAGACTGCTCAAAGAATTCGTATTACGAATTTGAAGTTTCACCAAAAAATGTAATACTGGATGCATTGATCGGGGAACGAACTCTTACAGGTAATATGTTCTTCAGATTTGCAAAATGGAATTGCTCTGGATTGAAATCAGCAGTGAAAATAAAAGGAACTTTGAATCGGTGGGATGATATCGACCAGTACTGGACTGTTGAGATTGCGATCCCTTTTAAGTCATTGCCCACAGTAAAAAAATCGCCTGTACCAGGTGATGAGTGGTTGTTTAATGTCTGTAGATACGATTATTCAATCTACCTTGAAAAAGGTGTTGAAACATTGACATACAGCCCGATTACAAAATTTGATTTTCACAGATATGAAGAATGGAGAATTTTGAAATTTCAATGAAAGGAAAAAGATGAGAATTTACGATTTTTCTTCGTCAGTGGAAGATATTGCGATAAAACAATCTGAATTTAGGCCACAGTATTTTCCTGAGGAAAAAATCAGAATTCTTGAGGTTGTTGATTTTCCATCTCTGGGTAAAATTACAGCGTTGAGATTTATTGAGTGGTGCCAGAAAAATCCATCGGGAGTGATATCGCTGCCAACAGGCAAAACCCCTGAACATTTCATCCACTGGACCTGGTTTATTTTGAATAACTGGAACAGTAAGGATATGAAAGAACTCCTGGGAAAATATGGAATAGATACTTCATCAAAACCAGATATGTCTTCCTTGATTTTCGTTCAGATCGATGAATTTTTTCCGATGAATCCTGAACAGGAAAATAGTTTTATATGGTACATAAAAAACTTTTATGTAAAAAAATTTGGCCTGGACGAAAACAAGGCAATTTTGATTAATGCATGGACAACGGGATGTAAACAGGGAGAAAATCTCGGTAAACTTTTTCCTGACGGAAAAATCGATTTATCTTTGAGGTACAGGCATCCGGCTAATCAGTTGGAACAACTTCAACAGAAAGCAATTTTTTCAGCCGACCAGTATGCAATGGAGTATGAGCAAAAAATCAGGGATCTTGGTGGAATTGGGTTTTTTCTCGGAGGAATAGGTCCGGATGGTCACATTGGTTTCAATATCAAAGGTTCAGACCATTTTAGCACGACGCGGCTTGCACCGATTAATTATGAAACTGCAGCAGCAGCAGCCACGGATCTGGGAGGCATAGAACTTGCGAGGGGGAAAGTTGTCATGACCATAGGTCTTCAGACAATTACATTTAACCCTTCTGCCACAGCCATTATTATAGCAGCAGGGGAAAGCAAGGCGCCTGTTGTAAGAGATGCCATTGTCAATGAATCTTCATCCGAATATCCTGCAACAGTTCTCAGAAAACTGAAGGGTTCGTGTTTCTATTTAACATCCGGAGCAACAAAACTTCTTGAGGAGAGAACCATCAGAAAGCTTGAAAAAAAATCACAGTTATCTTCCATTGATATTAATCGCATCATTATTGATATCGCAGTAAAAAATGGTAAAAATCTGGAATCCTTGATTGAATCTGATTTCTGCCAGAACAAAAAGGGGACCTTTCTTTTTAATAAAGAGAGGGATATTGTGTCCTTGAGTAAATCTGTTGCTTCGCTTTTGAAAGAAAGAATAGACAGAGGTACCAGAACTATTGAAAATTGCATATTTTTGCATACAGAACCACATCATGACGATATCATGCTTGGTTATATGCCTTATATCATCCATCTTGTGAGAACTCCTTCGAACAAACACTATTTTGCCACACTGACAAGCGGTTTTACTTCAGTGACCAACAATTATGTTGTTTTACAGTTGAAAAATCTTGAAAACTTTATTGAAACAAAGCAGTTCAAGCAGTTATTTGAGTCAGAATATTTTAATCCTGATGACATTGTTTCAAGAATCAGGGATGTTTATCATTACCTCGATGGGATCGCATCTGATAGCCCTGACATTCAAAAAGAAGCAACGGCACGAAGAATGTTAAGAAATCTTGTTGCTATCGTTAATTCGTATAACACCCAGGCAATAAAACGAAAAATTTCGTGGTTTTTCCGATATTTTGAAAACTCGTATCCAGGAAAGAAAGATATTTCAGATGTGCAACTCCTAAAGGGAATGATTAGAGAATGGGAGGAAGAACTGTTATGGGGACATTTAGGATTTAACTGCGAAAATATTTTTCATCTAAGATTGCCTTTTTATACCGGAGATATTTTTACCAGGAAACCACAGTTGAAGGAAGATATTGTCCCGGTACTGTCTTTGATTGAAAAAGTTAAACCAGATATTATCACAGTGGCAATGGACCCAGAGGCAAGCGGACCCGATACGCATTACAAGGTTTTTCAGGCAATTGCTGAAGCACTGGCGCTGTATTTGAAAAAATATCCTGATAGGTCTGTACGGGTGTGGGGATACAGGAATATCTGGTACAGATTTCACCCTGCAGAGGCAGACATTATTGTACCTGTATCAATGAATTCGTTTGCAATTATGAAAAGTGCTTTTCACATCTGTTTTGGATCTCAAACAAGTGCGTCATTCCCGAGCTATGAATATGATGGACCGTTTTGTGACCTTGCTCAGAGAATCATGGCACAGCAATATGCTGCTCTGAAAATTTGTTTGGGGCGGGATTTTTTCTATTCAAATGAAATTCCAAGGTTAAGGGCAACAAGAGGGCTGGTGTTTTTAAGAGACATGAGCCCTGATGAATTTTTTGCTGAAGCGCGATATATGAAACAGGTAACTGAAAACTTGCAGGACATGTAAACAGAGGTGTGTCATGAAGAGAAAGCCCAGAATCGGCATGCTCGGTGTTACCGCGCATCTGTACAAAAAGAAACTACCGGAGTTTGTGAATCATCTTTCCAAACATTTCAAATTTCTTGTTCAACAATGTTCTACTTTTGCACATATTGTTCCTTCAGAAATATCTTACACAACACACCTCGTAGAAAAAGCGTTCGCGAAAATGAGCCAATCTGATGTGGACGGGATTATTATTATATTTCTCTCCTACAGTCCCAGTTTTATTATTGGACCTGTTATCAAATCCAGAAAGTTTCCGGTTCTCATGTGGAATACCCAGCAACTGTTTGAAATAACAAAAAATTTCTCGTCGTCTGACATGATGAATAATCATGGTATGCACGGTGTTCAAGACCTTGCGAGTGTTTTGTTGAGGAATAATGTGCCATTTACTATTATCACAGGACATTATTCCCAGGAAGATACCATTAAGGAGGTTGAGCGCTGGTGTAAATGTGCTGCAATTTGTCATGATTTGAAAAAATTGAATATAGGTCGGATTGGAGGAAGATTCAAGGATATGGGAGATTTTTCAATTCCTGATAGTCAGATTACAGATCTGATGGGTCCAAAAATTATTGAAATTAAAATGCATCAGTTGCATGAGATAGCAAATAGTATTTCACCAGACGAGATATATAGAGTTATTGAGGATGAAAATAAAAAGTTTTATGTTAGCAATGACCTTGATATTGAAACGAGAAAAAAATCGGTTCGTCTGGAACTTGCCTTAAGAACATTGATTGACCAGCATCACCTCCAAGCGCTGGCAATTAATTTTATGGGCTTTGAAGGTAAAAATTATTCTATGCCGTTTGCTGCGATTTCAAAGTTTATTTCTGAAGGTATGGGCTATGGAGGGGAAGGTGATGTTGTTTGTTCGACAGGAGTTTGGATACTTCAACAGATTTCGGCACCTGCCTCATTCACAGAGATGTTCACAACTGATTATAAAAACAACAGGATTCTTATGTCGCACATGGGTGAGTCAAACTTAAAAATGGCGAAAAATCCTCTGAAGATAAAACTGGTTAAAAAAGATATGGGCATTCTTGAAAAGGGAGCTGCCACAAGCATGTTTTTATTTCAAATGAGACCTGGTTATGTGACATTATTCAATCTTGCCCCAGGTAGAAACAAGAGCTTTCGGATGATTGCAAGTACCGGATACATTGAAGATGCAGAACTTTTTCATGATATCATATCTCCACATTTTCTTCTTAAGATTGAAACAGATGTAAGAGAGTTTTTGACCAGATATAGTAATATTGGAGGAACTCATCATCTTGCAATGGCTTATGGGGATGTTACAGAACAAATTAGAACACTTGCCGGTATCATGGGATTTGAGTTTTTCAAAATATAACTTCAGTCATGGACAGAATCCTTTCTTTTGATAGTGGCACGACAAATACAAAGGTTTTTATTTATTATCTGAATGGCGCTCTTATCAATAGTGCCTCCAGACGGGTTGATATCACATTTCCCTATCCCCTGTTTGCTGAGCAAAACTGTGATGACTGGGTTGATGCATTAATCCGGGCGATCATGAAGATAGAAAAGAAAAAAAACATCAGTGGTATCAGTGGAAGTTTTCAGGGTGGAACTTTTGTTTTGCTTGACCAGCATCTTTCACCTTTGAGACCCGCAATCACATGGCTTGATAACAGGGCAAGGGACATTGCAAAAAATTTCGTGTCAAAATTTGGCAAAAAGTTTTTTTATAATAAAACAGGGTATATGCCGGGTGGATGGTCCTGTATTACTCTTCTCAGATGGTTGAAAGAAAATGAACCGGATGTGTTTAATAAAACAGCTCGCATTTCATTTGTTGCGGACTACATAAATTATTTTCTAACCGGGAATTTTGTGCTTGACCATACAAATGCAGCAATTACGACACTGTATAATATTAAGAAACGATGCTGGGATGATGACCTTATTGAACTGGCAGGAATCAATAAACGGATGCTTCCTGAAATTGTTGATGCTACCAGTGTGATTGGAAAATTAAGAAAAAGTTTTGCACGGAGATCTGAATTAAAGGAAGGCATTGTTGTGCTGGCTGGCGGACATGACCAGTATTGTGCAAGTCTGGGAGCAGGTGCTGCGAAAATAGGAAAAATACTTGTTTCATGCGGAACTGCCTGGGTTTTGCTTATTACCACTCAGGATATTGTTTTTGATCGCTTGATGCAATTTGCTCCTGGTCCACATGTGGTACCAGGTGTTTATGGATTGATGGCAGCTTTGAGCAATGGGGGCGTAATTTATGCATGGGGAAAAAATATTTTGCGAAAGCATCAGGTTTATTTTAACAAGCCCTCTGATGTGATTGTTTTACCTGATTTTAATGCTGCCAGGGGTGCTATTTGCAATCTCAGTCTTTCCACAAAACCCCTAAAGATACTTCAGGCAATTATTGAATCCCTGTGTTATCAGGTTAGAGAAAACCTCGAGAGAATTGAAAAAACTTTGCCTCATAGAGAAAAGGTTACTCATCTGGTAATGATAGGCGGAGCGTCCAGAAATATTCATGTGGCAAATTTTTTAGCCACTATTACAAAAAAACAGATTTTTTTGCCAGAAATTAAAGAAGCCGCTGGTTGTGGCGCCATGAATCTTTTTAACCTGCATCATGGATGCAAAATGAACCTTTCTGGCATGACTGTTGATGGAAACAAAAATTTATATCATGATTACGATGAAAAGTACAAACATTATATTGACTTAAGAAGAAACTTCCTGAAGAGATGATTCTTTGATTTTTGTCAGTGCAACCTGAACAACTGAAAATATTATTCCAACAATCATTGATACCATATATGGAGCCCTTTTTCCAAGCCACAAAGTAAGTACTCCACCAACCAGAGAACCACTACCAACTCCTATTCCAATGATTGCTTCAAAAATACCAACAGCTAATGCACGGTGCTTGTTTATTGTAAATGCTGTATGAAGTGCGTAAGCATAATAGATTCCGCACAAAGTGCCTCCAAGAAGTATGAAATTTAATGAAAAGAGAAATATTGAATTTGTGAATATCAGTCCTGAAAGAGAAAAATAAGCAAAAAAACCAAACACAGTAAACAAAAAAGGTTTTTGATAAAGTTTTTCTCTCTGACTGAAAACAAAAAATGTTATGGTTCTGAATGCATCCATGATGGAAAACAACAATCCGATCATATATGGCTGTAAGCTAATGTCAACAGCAAGTTTCGGAAAAAGATTTCTCACAGCACCAAAGGAAAAATAAACAGCAAAAGTTCCTATGTACGCTGCAATGAGAATTTTTGTGTTTGAAACAGGCGCATCTTTCTTATCGTTCTGTATAACCTTTTTTTCAACTGGTGGAATGGATTTTACAATACTCAAAGCAAATACAATTATGAGAAAAAGAAGTGCGGATACCATTAAAGGAGCAACAAAAAATTTTTGATATAGAAACCCCGCTATTATTGGTCCAAGTACTGTTCCAGTACTCCAGGCAACACTGAATTTCCCCACAACTTCACCTATGTGTCTTCCTTCGGTTTCCTGATTCATTCTCACCATCAGAGGCGGCCAGAATCCAGCAAAAGAGATACCGGCGCCAGCTGCTATGAAGTATAGATGTTGTATTGAATTGCTTATCATTGTTATTATGATAAATAGAAAAATTACTGCAGCTGACACCAGTGGTAAATTGACTTTCAGTTGTTTGCCTGAAAGAACTCCAAATAAAACGGAAAATGGGATATAAAACAAAGATGTAATGCTACCAAGAATGCCGAGTTGTTGAGCAGTGGCACCATATTTTATTGCAATGAGAGGTAGTGTGAAAAAAAATAACTGTCCTGAAAATTCTGTCAAAAAAGAAATTATAAAAAATTTTTTCA
This sequence comes from Candidatus Ratteibacteria bacterium, assembly GCA_049971295.1. Lineage (GTDB taxonomy): Bacteria > Ratteibacteria > UBA8468 > B48-G9 > DTJG01 > DTJG01. The sequence continues at coordinate 63,892 of JBMFLH010000002.1, forward strand.
TTTTAGTTGTTTTAGAGGACGATTTTTTTCTCCCATTCCAGTATGAATTTTTTAAATTCCTTGCCAAGTTTATATCCACCAGAGTCTCCATTTGAACATATAATTCTGTGGCAGGGAATCGCAATGAGATCATGGTTTTGGCCTAATATTTTTCCGACAGTCCTCGGGCTGATTCTCCCGCATTTCATGGCAATATATTTATATGTTGATGTGCCGCCAAATTTGACACGATTGACCTGAGCAAATACCATTTTTTTGAGATGGGCTTTGTTAATATTTGCCATATTCAACCACTTATGATAATATTACTTATTGCTTTATCAGAAAGTGTGGAATATTTTAACATGAGTGCGATAGATAAACTCAAATTTGACAGGAATGGGTTAATACCTGCTATTATACAGGATACCAGCGGCAGGGTGTTGATGCTTGGCTATATGAACAGGGAAAGTATTGAAAAATGTTTTGAAACAGGTTTGGTTCACTTCTGGAGTAGAAGCAGGAACAAACTATGGAAAAAAGGAGAGTCATCCGGGCATGTCCAAAAGATACTCGAGATACGCGTTGACTGTGATATGGATACGCTTCTTTTTATTGTCAAACAGGAATGTGCATGCTGTCATGAGGGATATTACTCCTGTTTCTGGCGAAAACTTGAGGGCGAAAACTGGAAAATCGTGGAAGAGAAACTTTTCAACCCTGAGAGGGTTTACAAATGATGCGCAATCATTTCATTAAGGTCGGTTTTATCGTAGCGGTCATTGCATATTGCCTGTGGCAGATTTATCCTCCTGCAAGGAAGATACGAAAGGGACTTGATTTGCAGGGAGGAGTTCATATTGTTCTTGAAGTTGAGCAGCCGCCAGCAGAAGAAAAATCAATGTCAGATGTGACACAGCGTGCGCTTGAAATAATCAGAAACCGTGTAGACGGACTGGGAGTTAGTGAACCGGTGATTCAAAAGGAAGGAACAAACCGAATTATCGTGGACCTTCCTGGCATTAAGGATACTCAACGCGCTGTTGAAATTATCGGTAAGACCGCGCTTCTTGAATTCCGTCTTGTTGAGGAAGATTCAAAAAAATTGAGTGATGCTCTGAAAGGTGATAGTGAGGTGTTAAAAGACTATGAGGTTTTGTATATGCAGCGAAAGGACGAGCGCGGCATTACAAGGGAAACAAGTCCTATTCTCGTGAAAAGACAACCAGAGCTTACAGGTGCAGGACTTGTGGATGCGTTTGTTGGATATGGAGCCAGTGGTTTTCCAGAAGTGAACTTTGTTTTGAATAAGGAAGGTGCGGCAAAGTTTGCTGCTGTGACAGGCGAAAATATAGGCAGACGTCTTGCCATTGTTCTTGACGGAGTCGTAAAATCCGCTCCTGTAATCAGAGATAGGATTCCTGATGGCAGGGGTCAGATTTCAGGTGATTTTACGATGGAGGAAGCAAAGGAACTTGCTGTGGTATTGCGCGCTGGAGCATTGCCGGCAAAGGTCAATATCATATACCAGCAAATTGTCGGTCCCACACTTGGAAAAGAATACATTGAAAAATCTTTGAGAGCGTCACTGTATGGTGTGATTGTGGTTGTGGCATTCATGGTCGTTTATTACTATGCTTTTGGACTTCTGGCAGATCTGGCAATGGCTGTGAACCTTCTGATTCTTCTTGCCTTCATGGCGTTGTTCAAGGGAGTGCTCACGCTTCCTGGTATTGCGGGCATTGCCCTGACCTGCGGCATGGCTGTTGACGCAAATATCTTAATTTTTGAAAGAATAAGAGAAGAACTCAGGTCCGGTAAATCTGCAAAAAGCGCGATAGAATCTGGCTATCATCGTGCATGGTCAGCGATATTGGATTCAAATATTACGACAATTATTACAGGTGCTATTCTTTTTTTTCTCGGGGAGGGGTCTGTTAAGGGTTTTGGTTTGACCCTCTCGATTGGTATTATCGCAAATCTTTTTACTGCTGTTTTTGCAACAAAGGCAATTGTGGATTTTGTCGTTGCAAACCGCAGAATAGAGACATTGAGGATATAAATGGAACTGATAAAGAATACCCGTATCGACTTTATTGGAAGAAGGAAATGGGCTTATCTTTTTTCTTTGGTAATTATTGTCATTGGTATGACGATGTTTGGTTTGAAAGGGAAGGCGAATTTTGGCATTGATTTTATCGGAGGAGATATTGTTCAAATACGGCTCAGTCAACCAGGTTCTGTTGCGGTTGTGAGAAAGGAAATAGAGAATCTTAATATTCCTGAAATCACAGTTCAGGAAGTTGGAACAGAGCATAATGAATTTATTATCAAGTCGCCACCTGCCACTTCTGATAGAATTCTTGCAACCCTTGAGACAAAATTTGGAAAGGAGAACATCCAGACACTTGCAAAATCTGTGATTTCGCCTTCAATGAGTGTTACTTTAAGAAAACGGGCATTGACTGCATTTTTTGCAGGACTGGTTGGAATTCTTTTGTATCTTACAATCAGGTTTGAGTTCCATTTCGCGGTATGTGCCACAATTGCAATTTTTCATGATCTTTTAATTGTCATTGCAATACTGGCGCTTTCAAACAAAATTATTGATGGAACAATAATCGCTGCGTTACTCACCATTGCAGGATATTCTGTTAATGATACGATTGTGATTTTTGATAGAGTCAGGGAGAACTTGAGAAAGACTCGCTCAAAAAATTATGTTGAGATTTTCAATCTATCAATCAATGAAACATTGAGCAGAACGGTATTAACTGTTTTAACCGTAATTTTTGTGGACATCATGCTTTTTATTTTTGGTGGTGAGCCGTTGAAAAATTTTGCTTATACACTTCTTTTTGGATTTTTCTTTGGGGCGTATTCCTCAATATTCATTGCTTCCGCAATTTTGATTGACTGGCAGAGAAAATCTGCTTTCAGATTCAAATTATGAGGATTATGGGTGGCTATTTTAAAGGCAGGGTCTTACTTTACAATAAAAAACCTGAATTGAGACCGACCCGTAGTATTGTAAAAGAAGCGATTTTTGATATGCTGGCACCATATATAAATCACAGTCGGGTCCTGGAACTGTTTGCTGGCACAGGAGCCATTGGGTTTGAAGCTTTAAGTCGTGGAGCTGAAAGTGTTGTCTTTGTAGACAATAGCATCAGAGCCATAAAATTGCTTGAAAAAAATTGCAGATTTCTTGATGTAAAAGAACAGGTGATGATTTTAAAAACTGATGCAGAACGTGCATTAAAGAAATTTAAGAACGAACAAGTTGAATTTGATTTGATTTTTGCGGATCCTCCCTATCGTATGAGCTTTCAAGAAATTTGCAGGATTATTTCATCTGTGGCTTATGTACTGGCAGATCATGGACTTTTTATCCTGGAAAGTGCAAAAATCAAGAAACATTTTGAAGAATTGCAGATTGAAGGCTTTGCAAAGATAAAGGAAAAAATCTATGGTTCAACAAGAGTCCAGATTTATCAAAAAAGGACAGCTGGTTGCTGTATATCCGGGGAGTTTTGACCCGATTACCAATGGACATATTGACATCATCGAAAGAAGTTTGAGGTTTGTTGATAGATTGGTGATCAGTGTAACGCATCACCCGGTGAAAAAACCTCTCTTTTCTTTTAGGGAGAGAATGGAAATGTTGCGGGAAGTTTTTTCAGGCAGACAGGAAATAGAAATTGATTATTTTGATGGGCTGCTTGTCGATTATCTTGAAAAAAAACGAATATATCTGGTAATTCGTGGTTTAAGAGCTGTCTCTGATTTTGATTATGAGTTTCAGATGGTTCTGACAAACAGAAAAATGTTACCACGCATAGAGACCATTTTTTTGACTCCAAAGGAGGAATATCTATACCTGAGTTCTTCCGCTGTAAAAGAAATTGCGAGATTGCATGGACCTATTGAGAAATTTGTCCCGCAAATTGTCGCAAAAAAACTGAAGGAAAAATTTTCTGCTACCAATTTATAACAGGGGGAATTTATGACGACTTCACGACGTCACAGTAACAGTAGAAGGGATGCTAGACGAAAAAATAATAGGAAAATATTACCTCCACATCTCGTTCAATGTAGCAATTGCGGAACGATGACACTGCCACACAGGGTATGCACGAATTGCGGGTATTATGATGGAAAACTTGTGATTTCCAGAAAAGTTAAAGAGAAACAACCTGCAAAATAATGGTCAGAATTGCTGTTGACGGTATGGGTGGAGATCACGCACCGGCTGCTGTTATTAAGGGTATTAGAATGTTTCTTGAAAAAGGTACGTCTGATACGAACATCATTTGTGTATGCCCAGAAGAAAAATTCAAACGGGAAATAACTGAATTTGATTCACGCTTGATACCTGTCTATTGCGAAGGTTATATTCCAATGGACACAAAACTATCCTTATCAATCATGCGGAATAAAGATACCTCAATACACAGAGTCATTCAGATGTTGAAAAACAATGAGGCAGATGTTGCATTCAGTGCTGGCAATACAGCCATATTTGTTTCCATAGCGGTGAGCGAACTTGGGCTTCTGAAAGGTGTGGACAGGCCTGGAATATGCGTTCATCTGCCAAATTTAAGAGGCCACCTTACGCTTCTTCTTGATGCAGGCGCGACTATTTCTCCAAAGCCGGTAAATCTTTATCAGTACGCCATCATGGGGTCTCTTTATGCAAAGACAGTTCTTAATATTGAAAATCCTTCTTTAGGGCTTTTGAATGTCGGATCAGAACCAGGCAAAGGAGATGAACTCAGGCAGAATGTATATAAAATGCTTGCTTCAACCACGATGTTAAATTTTATCGGAAATATTGAGGGGCACGAAGTATTTACAGGTAAGGCAGATGTGATAGTAACTGATGGTTTTTCAGGTAATATTGTGTTAAAAGTGGGTGAAGGGGTGGGAAGGGCATTTAAGAGCATGATGCTAAGGGAAATCAATCGTTCAGTATCAGGAAAAATTGGCTTTTTTATGGCAAGAAATTCTATAAAAAATTATGTGAGGAAAACTGATTATGCCGAGTATGGTGGAGGGGTACTTCTTGGTGTTAATGGGATAGTGATTGTGGGGCATGGAAGATCTTCACCCCGTGCCATTTGCAATGCAATACTTCTGGGCGAAAAAATTGTGTCTAGTTCCTTTTTTACAATATTAAAGAAGCATACAGAAAAATGGGCGCCAGTATCATAGGAATCGGTACGCATCTTCCAGAAAAGGTATTGACGAATGCAGACCTCGAAAAGATGGTTGATACATCTGACGAATGGATTGTGACAAGGACAGGCATCAGAGAACGAAGAATTTGTCCAGAAGGCATGGCATCTTCTGACCTTGGAACTGAAGCTGCAAAAAAAGCAATAGCAGATGCTGCAATTTCAGCAAGTGAAATTGATATGATTATTTGTGCAACAATCACTGCTGATATGGTTTTTCCGTCTACGGCATGTATTATTCAGAATAAACTTGGACTTAGTAATATTCCATGTTTTGATATCTCTGCTGCATGTTCTGGTTTTATATATGGTCTTGAAATCGCTCGAAATTTCATTGTTACGGGCACATACGAAAAAATTCTTGTTGTTGCAGCTGAATGTATGAGCAGGGTTACAGATTATACTGACCGCGCCACCTGCGTATTGCTGGGAGATGGGGCTGCATCTGCTATTGTTGCAAAAACAGACGATCATGTGGGAATTATAGATTCTTATCTCGGCGCCTCCGGGCTGTATGGGAATCTTCTTTATATTCCTGCAGGTGGTTCTAAAATGCCGGCAACTCACGAAACAGTTGAAAAACGACTGCACTACATGAAAATGGAGGGTTCGTCTCTTTTTAGAATAGCAGTCAATGCAATGTCTGAATCAGTAAAGAAAATTCTTGAAAGAAACAATCTCACGGCTGAGGGAATTTCTTTGATTATCCCACATCAGGCAAACATCCGTATTATTCAGGGTGTTGCCAAACTCACTGATATACCGATGGAAAAGGTATTTGTCAATATAGAAAAGTATGGAAACATGTCTGCTGCTTCTGTGGGTGTGGCGCTTGACGAAGCCGTAAAATCAGGAAAGGTGCATAAAGGAGATTTAATATGTATGGTTTCTTTTGGCGCAGGACTTACATGGGCAGCAAATCTTATTAAGTGGAGCAAAGATGACTGAAAAAAGGATAGGAGTGGTATTCCCGGGCCAGGGTTCTCAATATGTAGGTATGGGAAAGGATTTGTATCAGAATTATAGAGTTTTTGTGGACGTTTTTGATGCTGGAAGCGAAATATGCGGCTTTGATATTGCCCAAGTGTGTTTTGAAGGACCACTGGAAAAACTCACTGAAACCGAAATATGTCAGGTATGTGTTTTTGCTGCTGGCTATGGTGCATGGAAGGTTCTTCAGCATGAATTGCCTTTTGTCCCTTCGTTTGCAGCAGGACATAGCCTTGGGGAGTATACCGCATTTACAGCCAGCGAAGCATTTTCTTTTCAGGATGCCATGGCTCTGGTTTCAAAGAGGGCAAAATTCATGAAGGATGCCACGATGCAGAATCCTGGAGGAATGATTGCGATACTGGGTAAGTCCTTAGCTGACATCGAAACAGTTGTAAATCTGTTCGATGGTGTTCATATTTCAAATATCAATGCTCCTGGACAAATCGTCATGGGTGGAACAAAGCAGGGCATAGAAGCATTGTCAAAATGGTGTGATGAAAACCGCGTTAAATATATTGTTCTAAATGTTTCAGGTGCATTTCATACTCCACTGATGGAACCAGCGGTACAGCCACTTGCAAAGGAAATCGATGATACATCAATTTCAATGTGTAAATTCCCAGTGTATGCCAATTTTAGTGGAGAACCGATTATTAATCCTGAACAAATCAAACATGCATTGAAGAAACAAATTGTGTCACCAGTTCAATGGATAAAAACAATTGAAGCAGTAAAGAACAGTGTCGATTGCATTGTAGAACTTGGACCAAAAAAAGTCCTTTCAGGTTTGATAAAAAAGATTGCCCCGGAACTTGGCATTTCGAATGTTGAAGATATAGATTCTCTTCGAAAAACAATTGAAGTTCTGAAGTTATGAACTTAATAATCAGGAGGACCTATGAGAGAATTTGACGGCAGGACCGTTATTATTACCGGTGCAGCAGGTGGGATAGGTAGGGCAATGGCTGAAAAATTCGGTCATGCTGGAGCCTTTCTTGTTCTCTGGGATATTATAAAACCCGACCAGGTTGCAAAGTCTTCTGGAGCTTCAGGAAAGATGATTTGTGATCAGGTAGACATAACAAAGGCGGAAAGTATCGAGTTAGCTTTGAAAAGGGTGATGGAAGAATTTGGCAGAGTGGATGTTCTGGTCAACAATGCTGGTATTACCAGAGATGCTCTGATTCTTCGTATGAAGGAAGAGGACTGGGACCAGGTAATGGAGGTAAATTTGAAGGGAGCGTTTTTGTGTAGTAAAATTATTGGTCGAGAAATGTGGGCAAAAAAGTCTGGAAGGATTGTAAACATTGCGAGTGTGATAGGACAGATCGGCAACATTGGACAGGTTAATTATTCAGCATCAAAAGCAGGACTTATTGCAATTACAAAGACCTGTGCACGAGAATTTGCAAAGGCTGGTATTACAGTGAATGCGGTTGCGCCAGGTTATATTCAAACGCCGATGACAGACAGAATACCGGAAAAGATTAAGAACATGGTGCTTGAAAAGATTCCGCTTGGAAAGTTTGGAACGCCACAGGATGTGGCTGAACTGGTGCTATTTCTTGCATCTGACCGAGCTTCGTATATTACCGGGCAGGTGTTTCGGGTTGATGGTGGATTGGTAATGTGAAATTTTTACTGAAAACACGGGGGATGAGATGGAAAGAAGCGAAATTGAAAAAAAGGTAAAAGAAATTGTTATGGAGAAATTGCAGGTGGAGGCAAGTGCAGTAGTGGATAATGCATCATTTGTTGATGACCTTGGAGCAGATTCTCTTGATACAGTCGAACTTGTAATGGATTTTGAAGAAAAATTCGGAGTAGAAATTCCAGATGAGGATGCAGAGAAAATCAGAACAGTGGGTGATGCAATTAAATATCTTGAGGAGAAGACAAAGACCCAATGAAAAAGAAACGTGAAGTTGTGATCACAGGGATGGGGTTAATTACCCCGGTGGGAAATAATGTTTCCGCTGCGTGGAACAATCTGATCAATGGGAAAAGTGGCATCGGACTCATCAGGGATTTTGATGTTTCTGAATTTCCGACAAAGATTGCTGCAGAGGTAAAGGATTTCAATTTTGATTTGATTGACAAGAAGGCTGCTCGCAGAATGGACCGCTTTGTACAGTTCGCACTTGCAGCAGCTCATGAAGCGATTACTGACAGCGGGCTGAAACTGGAAAACGAAGATAAAGACAAAATAGGTGTCATCATTGGAGCAGGTATAGGAGGATTAAGGGTGATTGAACAACAACATTCACAACTATTGAATTCAGGTCCTTCCAGGGTATCACCTCTTTTGATTCCTATGCTTATTCCAGATATGGCAGCTGGGCAGGTGGCAATAAGTTTTGGTTTGAAGGGCCCTAACTTCGCTACCGTCAGTGCCTGCGCTTCTGGAGCACATGCAATAGCGGTTGCATGTGAAATGATTCGTGCAGGGAAAATGGACATTGTGATTACGGGAGGGACAGAGTCCTGTATTACGCCCTTAGGGCTTGCCGGTTTTTGTTCCATGAAGGCATTGTCTGAAAGGAACGATGATCCTGAAAAAGCAAGCAGGCCATTTGACGCAGAAAGAGACGGTTTTGTGATGGGTGAGGGAAGTGGAATTGTTGTAATGGAATCTCTTGAGCATGCAAAAGCAAGAGGGAGTCGAATCTATGCAAAGATGCTTGGATACGGAATGAGCTGTGACGCATATCACATTACAGCGCCTGACCCGGCCGGGTCAGGCCCGTATCTGTGTATAAAATATGCGCTGGAAGATGCCGGGATTACACCTCAACGGGTGGCATATATTAACGCTCATGGCACTTCCACTCCACTTAATGATAAAAGTGAGACACTGGCAATAAAAAAGGCGCTGGGTGAATATGCGTATAAGGTTCCCATTAGTTCCAATAAATCAATGATCGGACATCTTCTTGGAGCAGCAGGAGCAGTGGAATTTATTATTACGATACTGACCATTTATCATGGTATTATTCCGCCGACAATAAATTACCAGACCCCTGATCCTGAATGCGACCTTGATTATGTTCCAAATTCAGCAAGAAGGGCAGATGTAGAAATTGCGTTGTCAAATTCGTTTGGGTTTGGGGGTCATAATATTTCTCTTTGTGTGCGAAAATATAAAGGGGATTAAAATGGACTATTTTTTAACCGAAGAACAGAAAATGATAAAGGCACTTGCTCGTGAAATTGCAGAGGAAAAAATAAAACCAAAGAGAGCATATTATGATGAGACAGAAGAATTTCCATGGGAAATCGTGAAAATTCTTGCTCAATCTGATTTATTTGGCGTTTACATTGGAGAAAAATACGGGGGTATGGGCTTTGGAATATTTGAACTATGTCTTGTCATTGAAGAATTGAGCAGGGTCTGCGGGGGTATTTCTTTAACACTTGCTGCTTCTGCGCTTGGTACATTTCCCATACTCCTGTTTGGTAATGAGACGCAAAAACAAAAATATCTACCCATTCTTGCAAAGGGTGAAAAACTTGCTGCATTTGGACTTACTGAATCAGAGGCAGGCAGCGATGCTGGTTCAATCCGAACGCAGGCAAAAAAAGATGGTGATTATTATATTCTTAATGGAACAAAACAGTGGATTACCAATGGTGGGGAAGCTGAAATTTACACTGTGATTGCAATGACAGATCCCAGCAAGGGAGCAAGAGGAGCATCCGCCTTCATTGTTGAAAAGGGAACTGAAGGTTTCACTTTTGGAAAAAAGGAAAAAAAACTTGGAATCAGGGCATCAGCTACAAGAGAATTGATATTTACAAATTGCAGAATTCCAAAGGAGAACCTTCTTGGACGTGAAGGCATGGGTTTTGTTGTTGCAATGAAAACATTTGATGCCACAAGACCAGGGGTTGCGGCACAGGCACTCGGTATTGCCCAGGGAGCTTTTGAAGAAGCGCTGGCATACGCACACAAAAGACACCAGTTTGGGCATCCTATTTCTTCGTTCCAGGCAGTTCAACACATGCTTGCGGACATGGCAACACAGATCGAAGCAGCAAGAGCTCTTACCTATGCCACTGCCAGGATGATAGATGCGGGTAAATCTTCTGGGTCAAAGGAATCCGCCATGTCAAAATTGCTGGCTTCTGATGTTGCCATGAAGGTTACAGTTGATGCCGTTCAGATTTTCGGTGGTTACGGCTATATGAGGGATTATCCAGTTGAAAAAATGATGAGGGATGCAAAAATTACCCAGATTTATGAAGGAACAAATCAAATTCAGAGAAATATAATTGCCCTTGAATTGATAAAGGAACTCGCCCGCAGGAAAGAATAAAGTGAAATTGATTTTCCAGCAGGATGTTCCAGAAAGAGTTGATAAATTCATTGCACAAAACCTGCCTGATTTTTCAAGAGAATTCTGCAAAAAATTGATAGAAAATCGCTTGATTACTGTGAACGGAAAATTTGTTAGACCTTCTCACAAACTTCAGAAAAACGATATCATTGAAATTTCTGACGATATTGAAAAATCTTCCTGCACGCTTCTGCCGGATACTGGTAATCTTGAAATTCTTTACGAAGATGAACATATTATTGTTGTTAATAAACCAGCTGGTATTTTGACCCATCCTGTGCCAGGGCAGACAAGGAAAACACTTGTGAATCTGATACTCGCGCATACGGCACTATCTTCGATTGGTTTACCTCTTCGACCAGGCGTTGTTCACAGACTTGACAGGGATACATCAGGATGTATTATTTTTGCAAAAACAGAAAAGGCACATTTGAATTTGGTAGAACAATTTAAAAACAGAACGATAAAAAAAACTTATAGGGCAGTGGTTTCAGGATTATTTTCTAAAGAGATCAAAGAAATTTCTGTTCCTCTGTATGTTGAAAAAAATGGCTCTGGGAGAGTATCTGTAAAATTTGGTCGTGGTAAAGAGGCAAAAACAGAAATTTATGTCATTGGTGCAGGGAAAAATGCTACGTATATTGAAGCAAGGCCAATCACAGGAAGAACTCATCAGATCAGGGTTTCCCTCGCTTTTATCGGTCATCCAGTGCTTGGTGATATAAAATACGGAAGACCCAGCGTCCTTATTGAAAGACAGGCCCTGCATGCCTATTCAATTTCATTTTCACATCCAGAAACACGCGAGATAATAACCTGTACTGCAAGAATACCAGAAGATATGGTTGTCTTATTAGAACAACTTGGAATAGCAGATTGACCATTATTTCACACATGTTTATAATGTTAAGAGAAGAATTTTCAAATCTAATCAATGGGTTGAAATGAGTGCGATAAAACAGACGAAGCAGTCCTGTCGTTTTTTTATGCCAGATGTTCCCTGTGTTTATCATAAGACGGACGGAAAGAAATGCACTGATTGTGATCAGTACAGTCCTGTAAAAGAGAGAATTCTTATTATAAAATTGGGAGCTTTAGGAGATGTTTTGAGAACCACTTCTATATGCGAACCTTTGAAGTCATTACATCCTGAAAGTATGCTATTCTGGCTTACAGAAGACAACCATGCGCCTGTTTTAGAGAGAAATCATTTTGTAGACAGGATTATTAAGAAGAGCAATGCTATAAATTTTGTTTCTTTCTTCAGTTTTGACCTTGTCATCAATCTTGACCTTGATGAAGATGCACTAATTTTTGCAGGTATCACTAAATCAAAAGAAAAAAGAGGCTTCTGGTATGATAGTTCAGGAAACATTCATTGTTCAAATCGATCCGCGGAAACTTATTTTTTAATGAGTCATGATGACCAGTTGAAGAAAAGGAATACAAAAACCTATCAGAGATTTATTGCAGAAATCGCAGGTGTGCCAGAGTATGGAAAAATTATTGTTCCGATTTCTGAGGCATCGAAAAAAAATGCAGAAGAGTTTGCAAGAAGATATGGTTTGAATGGGAAAAAGGTTTTGGGAGCAGTTGTTGGAACAGGAAATAGGTGGATAACCAAAAGATGGCCTGAAAAACATTTTTTGGACTTGTTTTCGCTTCTCGATGATTTTGAAATTCTTGTATTTGGCGGTGCAGAAGAAAAGGACTTGCTTGAACAGATTGTGAAGAAAAGCAATAACAGGGTTATCAATACAGGGCATTCCAATTCAATAGACCTGTTTTTTGGTTTACTTGATTTATGCGACATAGTGGTATGCTGTGATACGTTTGCTCTTCATGCGGCAGTTGGCCTTGGAAAAAAAACTATCGCTCTTTTTGGTCCCACCTCTTCAAGTGAAATTGAAATGTACAATAGTGGCGTGAAAATTGTCAGTTCTGCTACATGCATCTGTTGTTATAAAAAGACATGCTCAACCAGCCCGATGTGTATGGAATTGATAACACCGCAACAGGTTGAACACACCATCAGGAGACAGTGTGTTGAAAAATAACATCGCTGTGATTATTCCTACTTATAATGAGAGGGAAAACATCATTCCACTTGTGAAAGAAATACTCGGTCTTAATATGAATATCAAAGTCATCATTGTTGATGACAATTCTCCCGATGGCACAGGTATCATTGCCAAAGAATATTTTACTAATAATTCAGATGTGAAGGTTTTTATCAGAAAGGATAAAAGAGGAAGAGGATATGCTGGAAGATTTGGTTATGAAATGGCATTACGGGAAAAGTTCGATATCATCGGAGAAATGGATGGCGACTTTTCGCACTCTCCAGAATTTATTCCACAGATGGTGGCATATCTCCAACACGCAGATATTGTATCAGGGTCTCGGTTTTTATCAGGAGCAAGAAGCTTACGCAAGAATTTTCTAAGAGAAATGGTAACACGATGCGCAAGGATTTATTTGAGAATGATTCTTGGAATTAAACTGACGGATCCAACTTCAGGTTTCAGATTTTTCAAATTTTCTGCTCTTTCTGAAATTTCACAATATCTTAAATCCAGAGATGCTTTTATTGTTACAGAGGTATTTTACTATGCATTCAAGAAACATCTACCGATAAAAGAATGTCCTATTATTTTTTATGAAAGAAGATACGGGAGATCTAAACTAAAAATTACCACGCTTGTTGATTATCTTTACAGGGTTTTACTTCTTCGTACTGGTTATTTCAATGGATGAAAAAAAATATTTGCGTCGTGCTTACTTTTTGATGGGAATCACATTTATTATCAGATTGTTAATTGCTGCCTTTTATGGTTTGAGTGGCGATGAGGCGCATTATTATCAATATGCCATGCATCCTTCGTTGTCATACTTTGACCATCCACCACTTGTAGGTTATGCAATCTTGCCGTTTTTGAAAATTTTCGGGCATACCCCTGTTGCAGTAAGATTTCCTGCTTTGATTTCATCCACATTGTGTATGTGGCTTCTTTTGAAATTAGGGAAAGATTTGTATTCAGCTGCGACAGGATTCTGGGCTATTGTGATTTTTTGTTTGATCCCTTTGTTTTCTGTACTCGGCGGAATCATGACTGTACCAGACACGATTCTTTCTGTTTTCTGGTTGTTATCCGTTATGACAGTGTGGAAAATTTATATCACAGGTAAAGATCAACTCTGGTATCTTGTTGGAATTCTTACTGGATTGGCGTTACTCACAAAATACTCAGGAATTTTGATATATCCCGGAATTTTTCTTTTCCTGATAATTAATAGAAAAATGAGAGGTGTTTTCAGAAAAAAGCAATTGTATTTAGGTTTCATGATCAGTATTTTGATGTTTTCTCCGGTTCTGATATGGAATTACGACAATTACTGGGTATCGTTCGCATTTCAATTAAAACACGGTCTTGGTGAGAAAGCCTTTTTTAAGCCAGATGTCTTTGTTCAGAATATTGTTTCACAGATGCTGATGATATCACCGCTTCTGTGGTTCCTGATGGTAATTTCATTTTTTAAGATTATAAAAAAAATCATCGTTAATCATGATGGTCCCGCACAGATAATTTTCAGTTTTTCTCTACCAGTTTTTTTTGTTTTTGGTTATGCGTCTTTTTCAAATGAAATTCTACCACACTGGCCTGCTGTTGGTTATCTTATGCTTATTGCACCCTGTGCCTTTTTCCTGCGGGAAATTTTTACTGGAACGAACCGCATGAAAAAATATTTTGCAAAATTTTCTTTGTTTACAGGATTTTTGTTCACAATGGTGATTCCAGTCCAGATCATCTTTCACTGTTTCCCTTTATCTCCTGAAATTGACCCTACAGGCGATCTATATGGATGGGATATTGCTGCACAGGTTGGAAAATATCTTATGTCAGAAAATCAGAATACTTTTTTATTTACTCATAAATTTTATCTGGCAAGTCAAATGGCTTTTTCTCTTCCAGAGAGTATTGCAAATAATAAAATGTATTGTTTGAGTAAAAGGGTTGACCAGTATGACTTCTGGCAGAGGGATAAAAATTTGAAAACAGAACTTAACGGGAAAAACGGTGTGTTTTTTACTGATGAACATTTTACGGATGACCCTGGGAAAATATTTAAATTTGAAAAAATTGACAAACCTGTAAAAGTTGAAATTTTCTACAGGGGTAAAAAAGTAAAGACATTTTATTTTTACATGTGTCATAATTTCAAAACCAGTGAGATGGACTCATTGTACTTTAATTCTCTTAATTTTCACCAGAAGAGGAGTTTTTTTAAAAATTTTATTAATCTTGACAACCGTGCTTTTCTCACAGTCAACAAATTTGCTTCCCAAAATAAAAGGCTTGCAAATATTTTATTTGCCATCGGTTATCTCGGGTCAACAGAAGTGGCTTTATTGATTGTCGTCGGCATGCTTTATTTTACCAGACGTAATGAATTTTTAAAATATTTCTGGATTTTTCTTTTTATGTTGATATTCAGTGCAATTATTGTTTATATGATCAAGAAAGTTTTTTCTTCTCCGAGACCTGTATCATATTTCAAAGACCGAATGATTCATGTGACCGGCCCAATCTTAAAATCAGGTTCATTTCCTTCGGGGCACGCCCAAACAATTTTTGCAGTGTCCGCTTTTTTATCATGGATATTTCACAAGTGGTGGCCAGTATTTTTTTCTTTTGCTATCGTTGTTGCCTTTTCGAGGGTTTTTGCGGGAGTGCACTTTTTCAGGGATATTTTAGCAGGAGCCATGATTGGGTTGATATCATTCTGGATTGTTTTAAAAATCTACCGGACATTTTTCGAAAAAATTAGAGAATTTGACAATAGACAAAATTGAGGTATTATTTTATTGTCAAAAAAGATAAAATTCCTGCTAAAATAACTCGCTTTAAAAAACGCGCGGGATTAACTCAGCGGTAGAGTGCGACCTTGCCAAGGTCGAAGTCACGGGTTCAAATCCCGTATCCCGCTCTAATAAAGAAGTATTTGAAAAACGGGATTTGAATAAAACAGCGTTTGTAGGATTTTTTCAAAGTTAATTCTCAACAGCAAATTTTATTGTGTATTAACCATTTTTTGAGATTTGACTTTGTTGGGATTGTTATGTATAATATGTATTTTGGAATGGTCAGAACAACAGCGTCAGGCTGCTGTGGCTCAGGGGTAGAGCACGTCCTTGGTAAGGACGGGGTCATGGGTTCGATTCCCATCAGCAGCTTAAAGATGGGAAAAGCCTGACGTCAGAGTTAATTATTTTTTTATAACTGCGGGGGGCACGATGGCGAAGGATAAATTTATACGGAGTAAGCCACATGTAAACATAG
>JBMFLH010000003.1:0-4261 GCA_049971295.1 Candidatus Ratteibacteria bacterium
CATCAATCGTTGTATAATTTGCAATGTAATTGTACCCCCCAGCAAATTTTGTCAAGCCCACCCCCAAAATTCTAAATCCAAAAATCTTAATCCTCTCCCGCGTTCTTTTGATTCCCTCTCCCTCGATTGGAGAGGGTGTAGGGTGAAAAGGAATGAAAAAAAGAGGAAAACCCGAAGTAAAAAGATTTCGTTTAGAATCGGGATTTAATGTTTAAAAGAATAAAATAACTTCTGCTTTGTCCCTGAACTTTTCAACAACAACTGTCTCTTTTTCTTTGATGTATTTTCCGCCTATCACTTTTTCTGGCAACAATTTTTCTGGATGTGGAATCCTGATTTCCACATTTTCTGGCTTTCCCTCACAAAAAATTTCTGCAGTGATTTTTTTATTTTTTAAATCAGATTTTACCCGCAGGGATAATTTTCCAAAGTAGGTGGCAAGACCTTTAACAATAATGTTGCTTCCATCCTTCATCCACTTTCTCGGAATTCCTGGAAGAAGACACAATGTCTTTTGTTTTTCCATACAGAGCATCCACCTTGTTTCCATCAAAAACCATGCCTCCTCGTGGGTTTTGTGAGGACTTGCGTAGAAAAAATGTTCCCAGAAGGAACCTGTTTCTCTATCAATCAATGCTGGAAAACAATTGTAGTATGCTTTAAGAAAACTGTGAATTTCTCCTCTCATCAGGTGAATCTCAGGATGCCTGCTGTAATATGGCTGGCTGAATGCAACATTTCTTTTATAAAAATGTTCAGTATGATATTTTACAAGGAAATCAGATGCCTGCTCATGTGGGTCAAGAACCTCCTGAAAAATCAGATATAAAGGTCCAAGCATGCTGTCTCTTCCAAGAAATGTGCCGTGGGTAAACCATTTTCCCCTATCAGCATAATGAACCAGCAATCCATCATGTTGAGGCCATGGCGGTGCTGTTGGCACCCATGTACCGTCTCCCAGTGGAACAACTGGCGAGCGAGCCATCGCAGAAAAAAATGATTCTCTGATATTTTTCTTCAGTTCTTCTGCCATATCGTTAGTTTCTTTTGCCTTTGTTTCTTTAATTGCTGAAAGCATCTCTGCTGCCCTTTTCAAGCCAAGATACGCATATCCATTGAGCATAAAAATATGATAGTGATCCTCTGGGTCAGCCACCTTTCCATCAATCATTCCGTAGCAAATACCTTTGAATTTTTCATTCCTGTTTTTTTCAATCCATTTTCCAATATAGTCAACTGCTTTCAGAAGGCATGGCTTGATTTTTCTTACCCATGTTTTATCCCGGGTATATCTGAAATGCTCTCCCATGCACCAGAGTGCTGCGCCTGTCTCAAGCATATATCCGCTAAAATTCTGCATAAATCCATCTTCATGCTGTTTTTCCACAAAGTATAAAAGAGAACGTTCAGCAAGTTTGTGCCATGACATTGTATCAAAAAACTGGATGATTGGAGCACTTTCAGAACCAATCGGGCAATATCTTCCAATACAGGCACTGACAGGTTTATCTGGTTCTATACCATATGCAATCATATCAAGATGCAAAATTCCAGCATAAATCATATCTTCAATCCGTTTTTCAGGAAGTTTTATTTCTGCACATTGCTGAATCTTTGCATTCCAGAAATTCCTGCACTCAGTTATTTTTTCCTCAAATGACTTCTGCATCAATTTTTTCGCCCTTTCTATTGATACTGGCTTATGAAAAATCCTGATATCAACAGTTGATTTTTGCCCTGGATAAAGAAGCAAAGAAAATTCTTCCTGATGCAATGGATTTCCATCAAGCATTGATACACTGCAAACTCTATCATCAGAAAGAAATGTCATCCCATTTTCCAAAAAGTCGAGCGGAAGATTTGTTGCAGGAGTTTTAAAAAATGCGTACGCGGGTGCATTTCCTCTATTTATTGCCGTTATCTGTAGAAACAAAACATTTTCTTGTTCTCTGTTTATTTCATTTCCAACAAGATTGTCAAAAAGATTTTGTTGCTCTTTTGTAAACATGTGTCCTATGCCGAATCCATCAGCAACAAGAAAGTGTGTTCCTCTGAGATTTTGCAGAGTAAGCGGCTCTATCTCTGTACTAACAAACATAACAAAATCATAAACAATATCCTGATCCTCCAGTTTCCCACATAAAATAGGAATCCTTCTATCTTCAAGATATCTTTCAAGTTCCTGGCTACAGCCACTGCCTCTTCCAAAATGAATTGAGTATAAGATTTCATTACCTGACCACCTTTTTGCATTTTCATCAAGTTTTTCAAATTCAGACAGTTTTACCCCATATCCATGATACTTTGGTACAATGTTCAAAGTGATTCTATCAGGGTCAGGAAAAATAATTTCAAAAATTCTGATGTCCCTGCTGATCCCAAGCCAAACAGGGCCTTTAAGCTTTCTTACCTTTCTTTCCGCGGTTTCATAATCCTGCTCCTCTTCCAGTTCCATCTGCTTTAATTTACTCAATCCGTTTTTCTTCTTAATATCATGTTCAATCTCATCATAGGTTCTTCTATCTTCGTCACTTGTCACAATTACACTGTATTCCGGAACAAAAACAGGGAAATTTTCGTTGACATCTGAAACAAAAAAACTGAAAGGGTTATTTGTGCTAAAGACATGGACAAGTGGTCCAGGATGCCCTGGCTTTTTCTGCCATTCAACAATAATATCGAGCCGAATCTTTCCATCAGCATCAAAAGAAAAATTTCTTCCTTCAATTGTTTTACCATCAACCCGTATCTCTGATAAAACGCCATGTTTTACTTCAACCGTGCCAACATGTTTTCCATTCTTCCAGATGATTGAAACACTCTTTTTCATATTGACTCCATTCTTAATGTAAACGATCAAACATCAAGCAATGGTTGATTTTTTCTTTTTCTTTCTGAAAGAATTCTTGCAACTTTGTTAACACCGTAAGCAATCTGGTTGCATTCTTCTTCAGTAAAAACATAGCTGATACCAATGAACAAACTTCTGCTCAAATAATCAAGGGTATTCGGACACATATTAGGTGAATAATCAGGAAGTTTTCCTTTGTAATATGGGCAGGTGTATGGGCAACCTTCTTCTGTCGCTGTCTTTTTTTCAAGAATGTGTTCCCAGTACTTATAAACATGCCAGTCCCTTACATCAGTATCATGTGTGCTTCCCCATATCCCTTCTGCTTCAAGCGCCTTCCTTGCAGCAAATGCCATTTCTTTATCCTTCCACAAAAGTCCAAGCACATATCTGCAGCCACCATCAGGGTCATTGTCTTTCAAAGTTCTTACTCCTTCAGGCAAATCAAGTTTTGATATGATTTTCTTATAATTCTCCCTTAATTTGTTAACGATGTTGTCCAATTTTTGAATTTGCGCGTATGCAACTGCTGCCTGAAGTTCGCACATCCTGTAATTTTCTCCTGCAAATAGTTCTCCTTCTCTTCTTTCTCTTTCATATCTGTTTGGTCTCCAGCATGCAGCAGTATCGTGATAACTCTGAGCCCTTGTATAAAACCACTCATCCTTAAATGTCATAATACCACCCTCGCCACTTGCAATCACCTTATAATGGTCTAAACTGAAGCATCCAATATCTCCAATTGTGCCCAATCTTTTTCCCTTATACCAACCACCTGCTGCCTGAGCAACATCCTCAATAACGACGAGATTATGTTTTTTGGCAATATCCATAATGGCGTCCATATCACAGGGAAGTCCTTTCATGTGAACGACAATGATTGCCTTTGTATAGGGGGTAATTTTTCTTTCCACATCATGCGGGCCCACTGTGTGGGAATCATCAATTTCTGCAATCACAGGGATTGCCTTTGCCACAACAATCGCTGACGCTGAAGCAAAAAATGTATGGGCAGGAACAATCACCTCTGTCCCTGGTCCAACACCTGCTGCAACAAGCGCTGCAATAAGCGCTGATGTACACGAATTTGTCGCAAGGACGTATGACACATCAAAAAACTTTGAACATTCAAGCTCAAATCTTCTTGTCATGGAATCTCCATCCGGATGATAATATCTGAATAGGTGTGGAGATTTTCCTGTCCATGCTTTTTCAATGGTACTTCTTACAAGTTGTTCTGTGCCTGGCTTCAAACCCCACAGTTTCACCAGTTCCATCAATTCTTCAATTCCATATTTTGGAATTCCTTGTGTTTCTTTTGTTTTTGCCTTTGCTCCACCTTCAATTGCAAGTTTTTCTTCCATCTGCACTCCTTTCGTTATTCATCATCTTTTTTCCATACTCTATATG
>JBMFLH010000003.1:4361-60481 GCA_049971295.1 Candidatus Ratteibacteria bacterium
TGGTACTCACGCTGAAGATATATTGTCCTCTGTTGGCAAAGCATTAAAATCTGCCTGTGATATAATTTAATTGAATTTATGAAGGAAAGAGCAAAAGAGTTCTGGGAAAGAGGTTTTGAGGATTTAGACAAAAAAAGATTAAATCTCTCGGCTTTTGATTTTGAGCAGGCAATTCAGATGTGGATCACATATCTCATCGGGAAAAAAGTGGGAGATTGGCCCAAGACGCATTACTTTTCCATCCTTATCAAGGAACTGGCTAATTCTTATGACAATGAGGAAATCACAAAATTTTATAATGAAAATGAAATTTTCTTCAGCGACCTTGAAGATGCCTATTTCACATCAAGATATTTACCAAAACAATTCAGTGAAAATCACATTAAAAATATTGTGAAAAATTGTGAAAAATTTTTACACCTTTTAGAGAAAGCAATCGGTGAGAAATTCGCATGAACAAAAGTCACATCCAGATTTTAAAAGAAATAAAGGACGAAAGGAAACAATTCTTTGAAAATTACTTATATTATTTTTCTAAAATTAAAAAAGAGGCAAAAAAATTCTAAGGGATGTGGAGGTGATTGTTTTTGGTTCAGTCGTAAGAGGCAGCTGGCACCCGTTGAACAGTGATATTGATATTTTGCTCATATCAGAAAATATGCCAGAAACATGGGAAAAAAGAAGGATTATAAGAAATAAAATTACAAGTTTCCTGCCATCTCTACATCCATTCCAGCTCCACCTTGTGACAAAAAAAGTATGAAAATTTCTACAAAAAATCCATAAAAAAGATACTTTTAAATCTATTTAGCCCGTTTTCTCCTTTCTCTCCCCTCTTTCTTTTGTTCCAAAAAATTCAAACAACATCTGAATAAACCTTCCATTTGCGCTTGCATTTGGCTGCCATGGACAAAAAGTCGGGTCATTGTCAGCAAATCTTTCGAGCATGTAATAGTGTTCACTCATTCCGTATCTTACCTGTGCCCACATAGTTTCAAATGCCTTGTCTCTTTCCCCCCTTTTCAGCCATCCCTCAAACCAGCAAAAATCAGAAAAAGACACATACCAGGTATGTCCAGCCCACGGGTCAGAAGCATAATGACCTATAAGTCCATCTGTCATCAGCCCTGTGAGACCATTTTTCATCCAGTGCCTGTTTCTGAAATATTTTTCAACCTTTTCAAAAATTTCACTTTCTGGCTCGATGATGCCTGCTCTAATTAACATTGCTGGTCCATCAGCAAAATATGGACCAACAGGCGGATATTTTTCCGGAATGCCAAGATAGTTCGGGATAAAAATTTCTTCCCTGTTTGTCTGTTGCTGGACAATATCATCTAAGATTTTTTTCATACAGATTCTATAATCCTCTGCCTGTTTTTTAATTTCGTCAGCAGCTGAATCATTAAACAATGAAAATGCTTTTGCCATTTCACTGATTCCCATCACATTTATTGCGTCAGTAAAACACCAGGATTGAACAGTCAATCCCCAATCATGAGGTCTTCCTGCAGGAAAAAGACCATTTTCACTTTTCTTTCGCGTCTGGGTGATCCAGTTGAAACCATCAATCATTGCCTGACGGAATTCATTAAAACAATTTCTGTCTTTGTGCATCAAAAGATGTCTTGAAAGCCCGTATAAAACTCCGCCTGTGATATTTTCCCATTGAGCAGAAAGATACGAATTAAATCTTCCTTTATTTTCTCCATCTTTTTCCTGATGTTTTAAGAAAAAACTGTATCCTTTTTCTGACCATTCAAATAGTCCCAGCATATCAAATGCAATAAGAAACTCCATTGCTTCAACTGGCCAGACACCTGCCCATCTTCCTCCCTGACGCGGTCTTGCTGCCACGCCATCATCTTTTACAAACATCTGCAAACACTGGCATATCATTGACCATAGTATCGGTCTTAACCAGTCCTGATTTTTGATATCAGGGATGAATTGCACTTTTTTCAGTTCTGCTTCCCATTGTGAAACAACCTGTCTTCTTTGAAAACTATGTTCAGAAGAAGATGGTTCAATATTCTCAGAATTTTCAGACATCACAAAGTAATAGGATACTGTTTCAAATGGCTCAAGATGTTGATTGAATTGAAGATAGTTTTTTGCAAAGATATTATGGGGATTTATTGCAATCCATTCTACATTGGCTCTTTCTTGATTAAAAAAAATCGTTTGTTTTTTGTTTGTGATGGAATTACCATGAAGATAAAAATTGTTTTCAACCATATCCCAGTGTTCAAGAAGTCCATTGTAACTTGCGTAAAAGTCACCTGTAATGCCGTAAAGAAGCCCATCTTCCCCATTGCGCGGCATTATACCAACAATTAACTCTTTTCTTGTTCCAGAATTATTGGTAATCGTTAATCTGACAGATGTTTCCGGTATTTCTTTCCAGCTGGCGAATACCTCCACCAGATATTCCATTTCATCAATTTTGATTTTTAAACAATGCACTGGAATTCCATCACTTCTCACAATAAATTCTGCATCATTCCAGTTTGGCGCCTTCGCGCAACTTCCAAAAAGAAACCTCATACCAAAAGAATCAAAAAACATGGAGTCCTTTTTCGGATCTGTGTGCGCAGAAACAATCTTAAAATCTGGCCATATGGTGATAAGCCGGAGTGCTTCTGGTGGATGAAGATATAGTTTAATGGTCTTTGGTCTTTCCCATGACATGTAATTTTCCTTTCAGAATTTTGACAGGCTCAAGAATACCGGATGCTTTTATCTTTCCTTCGAGCATATTGTAAATTGAATTTGTCACTTTGATTGAAATTTGATTTTCTCCATTTTTGATAGCGTCTGTAATTTCAAGTTCTTTTGGGTTCCATAGTACCTGCCCAGATATCTTACCATTGATTTCAATTTCAGCGATGTCAAATAGTTTCTCAAAGGAAATGAAATAACGTGCTTTCTGCTCAATTTCAGGGATGTGGAAGACGGTTTTGTAAATGGCACTTCCAGAATAAAAAGGATATCCAATATCTGTCCAGCTTATGCTCGAGATATTTTCGGGATACCTGTTTGCCTTGATTTCAGCACCCATTCCAGAGTCTCCTGTTTTCAAAACGACAAAGTCACCAAAAATTCTGAGTGGTTCAATCAATCCATCCTCTTCTGTTTCAACATCAACAAAGACAGAAATCGTTCTCACATGTGGAGTATAAAAGGACTTATTCTTTTTGAAGTACTCTGTAATGTCTGCTGATAGATTCATTGCATCATATTTTCTGATTTTTTTGATTTTTTCTTTGGGTAATTCATATGTGTCAATAAATATCCTGTAATTTCCTTTCATGGCTGATTGTTCCCAGACAAGTTCCATTTTTTCTGGCTCTCCATAACAGAAAAAGTTGATTTTATAGCACAGTGTGGATGGCCATTTAATATCTGCCTCTCCAAGCCAACGCACATCTGGTTTTGAAAAACCCCTGATTTTACCAGCAGGCATTGGTGGAACAACAGGATGGTTGATTTCTTTATAGTTTTCACCAGTAAAAAATTTTTCAACTGATTTCATTTCCACATTCCATAGTCCTAAATACAACACGTTGTCATCGCATATTTGAAAATCCCATTTATCAAGTTTGCATACCAGTTCTTTTCCTACATCACCAGTGTAAGGCATATTGCTGGTTTTTTTGCCGCTTATGAGAAAGATTGATTGAGCGGGCTCAAGGGTAAAATTGCAGCAACCATTATTTTCTGCAATGGAATACACTGAAGCTGTTGTTGGATCCCATATTTCCTTATCCTTCCCATCCTGAAGTCTTACAGAAATACGTGCCTTATCTTCTCCAATGTTGGCGAAAAAGTATATTGAGGATTGTTTCCCTTTTCTCACAGACACAAATACTTCTTCGCCGCCTTCAATTTTTACAATTGGTTCAACAAATTTTTCTGCCTGTTTTTTTATCTCTTCTGCAATTTTCTTTCTTTCGTCTTCAGTAAGATTTGCAACATTATAAGGAATTTTGCACTCAATCGCATTCTTTATTCCTTGAAATTTTTTACCAAGGAAAAGAATTTTCCCGCCTTTTTCTGAAAATTCCCTGGCCCTGTTTACCAGTTCTTCTGGTTCATCAATTACAGGAGGAATAATTAGACAGCGATACTTCATTTTACCTATTTGAAAAGCACTGTTTTCAATCTTTGCATGGATAAAATCAATATCATCAACAAAATCAAACTGTCTGCTACTATGCACGAAAACATTGTTGATAAAGACAAAGGTATCACTCAACTCTTTTGCCTTTTCTCTGCAGGCAGGAAGTAATTGCCACAGAGAGCTTGTTGGATATAAAAGGGCAAACTCAACCGGATAATCAAACCTTGTCAGCATATAACAAACTCTTCCAATGTATTTGCTGAACTGCTCATAATACTGCCAGTATGTGGTTTGATAAAATTGAGACGGATTCGCTTCCTTTTTTCTATGGCCATCTATTGAATAATAAAAACCATGCGGATTAATGAAATTTACTCCCAGCGCCATCATATAGTCAGCAATTTTTTTCATTTTTTCAAGAGTGAAGTCCCACTCTTCAAGGGCAAAACACTCTGAAAGAATACGCTCCCTACCCATCTGTCTTGCCACAGAACTGATGAGTTTTGGACCAACGTTAACAATAGGGAATTCATTTGTTCCCAATCTTGAAGTGATAATGTCTGTACCTGGCATCTGAAACGCCTTTGCATGTTGCATTAAATCACCGAGATAAATAACTCCAAGGTCTGGTTCTTCTTCAGGACTCACATGGCCTGTAAATGAGATGTGATTTTTTTCACACCAGTTTGAAATGTTATCAAAAAATGCCTGCTTCAACATTTTTGTAAGAACATCCCAGTAATCAAATCTGATTTTTTTTGCCTTTTTAGTTTCGCCTTCAAAAAGGAGATAAAGGAACGGAACTATGTCATATCCCTTTGCTCTTCTGAAAAATTCAGGAAATTTGTTGGACCATGGCAGCCACCCTATCCACTTTGGCTCATCTGTAAAAATTCCAGGCACTGTATTGCCAAAATATTTGCCAAGATCTTTTTTATAAATCTGGTGGGTCTTGTTAATGAAATCATCAACCGCATCATTATTCAGAAGATCAACATAGCCACCCCATGGGCCCCAGTAACTTTTCTCAAATGTTTCAACAAATGCAATGATTTTCCAATTTCCTTCAGGAACATTCCACGAAAGACGATTCTTGATTCCAGTAGCATCAGACCTCCAGTGCGGAAAAGTATCGGCTCTCATTGAGCCATAATAAGTATTGTATCTTCTGATGTGCCCCCATTTGTCCCTTATTGGGCCGATGTGTTCAGTAAGATCAATGGCCTGTTCAATGTCAGGGGAATCCTGCCGATCAAGTTGAATAGCAAATGCCGCAATGACATGGCCAATGGGCATATCCAGGTTAAATTCCTTTTTACCGCCTGTCGTTGCTATCACTGGAATCAATGTTCTTGACATAAATTCAGGATGTTGATAAAAAACCTTTCCACCGGCAGCACCACTGGGATACGGGTCTTCATCGTAAAGCCATGCTTCTATGCCAAGAGTTGCTGCTTGTTCCACCATCAATTTTATTTTTTCCCTGAACTTCACTGACATATAAGGAGTCAGCAGTCCTGGTCTTGGATGCATGAAAAATCCACGGAGTCCTTTTTCCTTTATTTGCTTGATCTGCCAAACCAGTTCATCATCGTCAAGTTCGTGATTCAAAAACAAAAATGGCACAGGCCTATATTCAACGGGGGATTGCTTGAAAACATCAAAAGAAATGTCATTTTCCATGTTTCACCTTCTGATAAGGGTTGAATATTGTTCTGATAAATTATCGATTTTTTCTTTCACACTGGTAGAAATTTCAAATGTACAATTGCTCATGATTTCCTTAATCTGAGATGGTTTTCTTGCCCCAACAATTGCGCCTGTAACAACAGGGTGCGCAAGAACCCATGCAATAGCCAGCTGGCCCGTTGTCATATTACAATGGTCTGCAATTTTCTTGAACTGGTCGTAAAATTCACTGTAAATCTTGTGATTTGTGCTCAATTCTGGTAGCTTTCTCCTCCAGTCGTCAACAGACATCTTTGAAATTCTTTGTTCGTCAAACTTCTCAGCAAGAAGTCCATAGTACATAGGACTATAACAGATCACTCCCACATTGTTTTCCTTGCACCAGGGAAGTATTTCCTTTTCAATCTCTCTTCTGAAAATGCAGTATGGTGGCTGAAGTGAGGCAGGGATTCTTATTTTTTTGATCCTTTCAAGTTGTTCCACATTAAAGTTTGAAACTCCAATGGCTCTGATTTTTCCTTCGTCAACAAGTTTGCACATCTCTGTCCAGGCAGATTCAACTTCTGTGTCAGGCCTTGGCCAGTGTATCTGCATCAAATCAATTCTATCAACCCCAAGCCGCTTCATGCTTTGAAGTGTCTCCTGCCTTACACTTTTTCCTGACAATCCATCTCCAAGAACACCCTTTTCATCCCAGCTTTTTCCAAGTTTTGTAAAGATGAATACACGATTTCTGAAATCTTTCGTTGCAATACCGACAATTTTTTCAGAGTGACCCAGCCCATAGGCAGGCGCGGTATCAACCCAGTTAATTTTAAGGTCTATCGCAGTTTTAATGGTTTCTATGGAATCTTTGTCATCCTGAGAACCCCAGGAATAATTGTACCCAGTGCCGCCAATTGCCCATGTACCAAGTCCAATAATTGTAATTTCCATATCAGAACTGCCAAGCTTTCTCTTTTTCATATCCCACCTCCATCTTCAAGCCGTGTCCCTTTTATCCATTCTGGTTTGATTTCAACACCTTCCCCTAAAATAAGAAATGGTTTTGTTTCATAAATAGGCCTGTTTCCTTCTTTCCTCCACCATAAAGTTCTTCTTGTTGGACCGAACAAAACAGAACTGCTGCTGACAAGTGTCCAGTTGGCATCCCAGTCAAGCCGATGTCCTTTTTCTCCAGCAAGGCAGATACGATCTGGAAAAGGTACTGCATGGTCAAGCATAATGTTTGCGAGTCCTTGAAGTGTTGGTATGCCTGATGCTTCTTTCTCCACAAGTTCCAGGAGTCGTCTGTATCGTTTTTCACAGCCAGCCCAGAATACATAATCAGGATTATCAACAGGGTCAAAACCCCTCAATTCAAAAGAAATTCTGTCTCTCTCTTTCTTGAATGCATTCATCTCTGGCGTAAGATAGGCGCATGCAGTCACTGCAGAGGCACCATTTTTCTGCCATCTTACGCCCATCCTGCAATTTGATTTCTCTATTGCAACCGAGTTCATTTCAGGGTCCGCAAATACCATGTTCCCTGGTCCAAAAAACTCCCTGTATCTATAAAGAAAGCCAACAAAATCAGGAAGTTTTTTGATGTCTTCAGGCATAATTTCAAAAACATCAACAGGAAAAATGTTTTCTGGTTCTTCATCACACAATACAGCAGAAGAAGCGCTTCCAACAAGCGTAATTTTCTCAAAGGGTTTTCCTGATGGTCCTTTTTCTGGCGGATTAAATTTTTGAAAAGGTCTGATAAGGTCATCAAGATTCTGTCCTGCCATAGGACCTTCCTGTCCATGACCAAACCAGACTCCTGTGCATTTTCCTTTTGGTGCGGCTTTTTTCACATATCTTGTATTCAATCGTCTGCTGACAAACCAGTACCAGTTAAAATGATGAGCTGTCATCCATTCATCTTTACACCCATCAAAAAATCCCCTGTGCTCTGCCCTGACAATGTCCATCCATTCTTTACATTCAGGGAATTTTGTTAAATCCAGGGAAGCATTTAACCTTTCTTTTTCAAGTTTCAAAATCTCATATTTGTAATCAAGTTCTGCAGATGCAGGATAACTTTTTTTTGCCCAGTCCATCACACTTTCTGCCATCAAGCGCCATTGCGGATCTTTTGCTGCTGCCTCACCTGCTTTTCTTCCTCTGATGTATGCCTGCTCAACAGTAATCATAAGGCCTCCTGTGTAATATTCCAAACAAGTTTTTCTGTCGCTCCAGAATGAAGAAGTTCCAATTCAATCGTCCAGGTTCCAGTGATTTCGTTTTCAGGAATACGGCGTCCTATGATATAGCCAGAACTATTGATGCTGATCATTTTATCACAATCAATGTATCCTTCAGGATTTGTGCATTTCAAACGGGCAAGGAATTCACCTTTTACTGGTTTTCCGTCTAACACAGGCAGGATCTTCAGGTAAAAATTTTCGCCTGTGCGATAACTTGATTTACCTTCAAACACTACGCTGTCAGGAAAATTTTGATACAAGCCAATAAATCTTCCTGATAGTGATTCAAGATCACAATCAAACTCTATGAAAGAGCCATTTTCCCTCAATGGCAACTTTTCAAATGTCAACAGATCTACAGCGTAATTAACCTGATAATCAGGTTTATAAACTTTTACTGTGGTAATCTCCTTCCGTTGAGAATGATTGACCAGTGTGATGCACATAAACTCATCATTTCGCATTAAACTGGCTTCAACAATACAATTGGTAGTCAGGCAATCAGGAAATATTTTTTCACGCTCAAACACTATTTCCTGAAATTTTTCTTTCAACAGTTGTTCTCTTCTTTTATCTTCTGAAACCAGAATATTCGTATAAAGTTCATCAAGATCTGCGGTCAGAAAATAAATCTTTCCTTTTCCATAACTTGCTGTTTTTATCTCCACTCCATCAAACACTGTTTCAGATGAAAATTCGCACCCTTTCATAAAATCAATTCTTTCTCCATTTTGATTGAACGAAGGAATTTTATCGATCAATAAAATCCCGCCATCCTTCACAAACTGCTCGATGTTTTCAGCTGCATTGCCATGAATAAAATCAGTCGCGAAGAGCGCCAGCATTTTGTAATTCTTTATTTCTCCTTTTGCAACAAGTCGTTCTTCAACAACATCGCATTCTCCGAAGTACCTATAAATGAATTCATACGCATTAAAAGGAGTATAACCGGTTGGATACCACTTATTATAAGGTCTTTCTTCTTTGTGATAGAAACCAATTCCCACATATCCTAAAGGCAATCTTTTTGGCTGTGGATTTATCACCCAGTTGGTGTATGGAAATATCATTGCCACAGTTGCCTTTGACTTATTTACCTTTTTTAATAGTGGTGACACATTTCTTATTTTCTTAAGTTCTTTTCCAAATAATTCCCATCGCTCCTGTCTCAGCCCAAATACATTGGAAAATGTGGGTTTGTACATCAGGTGAAATGTTTTTGCTCCATGTCCGATTGCAGTGTATAGAATTTCGCATGGCGCTTTAATGGGTTCAATATCATGGGGATAGTCTCTGTCATCAAGCTGAACAAAAAATCCAAGTTGTTTCTTATAATATGAAGCAAGATTTCTGTATCTTGCGAAGACAAAATGGAACTGATGAAATTTTGCCTTTTCGGCCCCAGCAAAATGCGCATACATATAGTTATAACAGTCAAATTCAAATGTGTCGCAGTACGGGAACCATTTCAAATCATCAGTATAACTGAAATGGGTTGAATACTGCCCTGCGCCAACAAGAGCGAACACATGATTTGCCTGGACGCGACTGCGAAATTTCAACACAGCGTTATACGTATCCCTGAATGCCTTTTCGTAATAATCACCAAGAAAATCAAAAAAATCGTATCGTTTTTTGCCATGCACATCTGCGGTTTCAGACCATCCTGGCATTTCGTATCCGTATTTTGTTCTGAAGGTTTCACGACATATCTGACATCTGCATACATTGGCAGGAAGCGCGTGGGGTTCATCAAGTATTTCCATACTCAAAAGCGCCGGGATTTTTTCTGCCCTTTCTATGATTGGTCTTACAAATTTGAAAGTTTTTTCAGTAAACTCATTGGTGAGGATGCAAGGCACATTTGGATTTTTCCCTTCTTCCATGTACCAGGGACCATGATCAACAAAGCATGTCAGACCTTCGTACTCTCCCCAGAGATAAACCTTATGTTCAAACTGCGTAAGATACCTGTAATACAGAAGATTTCTGTAAAATCTGTCAGGAAAATTTCCCATGATCTTGCCTGCAATCAAACAATTGAAACCTTTGCTCACTCTGTCTTGAACATCTTGCCTGATTCGTACCTCTGTCAATCCATTAACTGAAACTGGTGCCACAAAAATCAAATCTTCCACAGGTTCAATGTGAACAATTGCAAAAGGATATTCTGCGTAATAACTCTGTGAACTGGTGATGCCTGTTGCCCTAAAAATATACTTTCCGGTTCTCCAGTTAGGAACAGTGTATTCAAAAATGTAATGCCCCCCAGGGTTAATCTGTTCCCTATTCATTACAACCTTACCGTGCGGGTCCCTGATTTCAAGGACGAGTTTTTCAAGTTGCGCAGGTACTGGATTAATCTCAAATTTCATTTTTTGCCCCGGCATAAACACATATTCTTCGTTGAGATTATTAATTTTTATGCAGGGTATCTGTGTTATTTCAACGATAGTATCCCGTCTGTGGATAACAGGTTCATAAGGATCAATCTTCATATTCTTGAAGTCCCTGTCAATATCCTTGCCATACTGAACAGTAAGAACAATCCTAAAAAAATGTTCTGACTGAAGATTGAACATCACAGGCATCTGAAAGTTTATTTTTATTTTGTTGCCTTTGATTTCAAAATTTTTTCGCAGGAGCAATTCTGAAAAATCAACTGTTCTACCGGTTGCCTGACTCAATAAATTGTTGCCATAAACCTCCATTACTCCTTTTTTAATTTTTTCTTTCGTGGATTTAAGCTCTGCTTTCATTTCCCAGTTTGACCTTTTTTGTTTGAGAGAAAATTCCCTGATAATAATGTCCTTTTCTTTTTTTATTAGCCACATGATGAGATTTCGCATTAAATCATCGTACTGACTGTGCTCAAAAAAACTCGTCTGGTCAACAATTCCTTTCAAATTGTCGTAATCAGGTCTTGCTGTAATCACTGCCACAGTTCCATTTCCATATTCCCATGTCACGATCACCGGATAATTCCCCGCTTTTGCCACTACCTGGGCTGTTTTCTTTTCTTTCAGTGGGTGAAAAAACGTAATCTTTCCCATTTCACGAGACAATCCTGTACATACAGGATGCTGCATATTAAGTTTTACACTCTGAGTCTGGCTGAAACCTCCTAAAATTCCATCTGGATTTGAAATTCTGACTGATTTGTCAGGAAACTTGATTTCAACAGGAAGAATGTTTCCCAGCAGAAAATATGTCCCATCGCTTTTCTCAAAGGCGTAACTGCCGCCAGTAAAAATCAATGCTCCACCGTGTTCCACATAAGAGATTAAATTCAGTTGCTCTTCGGGTGAGAACTCGTGGACATCGACACCTGAAATAATAATCAAGTCATAAGCAAGTAGTCCGGTCCTGCCTTGAAATGTTTCGTCAATTCTTTTTGGCAGCGGATATGTAAATGGCAAATTTTTCCTGATGTAATAACTTTTTCTCACCCTCATCGGAAAAGGAAGTGAACTGATAATTTCGTCAAAGTAATAACCTGCCTGATTGGCCTGTTCAATTACAAGCGCTTCTCTAATTCCATGGGGATCCATTTCTGCTCTCCTTTTTGCTGAAAAAATTGAACGATGATAATTTATTGTATAGAAGATGCATTGTCAAATATTCTGAATTTGATTGAAAATACAACTGTGATATCATTTTCTCAACAAAAATCACAATTAGCAGAGGGAAAAATGGAAAAACTATTATTTTTGCCTGTGCCAAGAAAAATAAAAGTAGAAAATCAGTTGTGCAATGTGCCTTCACATGCAGGATTTTTTATATCAGGGTTTGACGACAAGAACCACGATTTTTTCTCTGAATACATCAAAAAAATCTCGCAAAGATTTACAAAAAACCAGTGGACATTGAATAGCAGGCGCCCATTTTTTACACTTATCTGTGATCATTCATTGAATATACCGCAGCAGGGATACAGATTGACAGTTTCTCATGACTCAATAAAAGCAGAAAGTTCAGATGCTTCTGGTGCCTACTACGCGTTGTGCACATTGAAACAAATTCTCATCCAGAAAAAAAGCCGCTTACCGGTGCTTACAATTGAAGATTATCCGGATTTCAAACATAGGGGCGTCATGATTGACATCAGCAGAAGCAAGGTTCCAAAAATGAAAACACTTTACAATCTTGTTGACCTTTTTTCAGGATGGAAAATCAATCAGCTTCAACTTTATACAGAACACACTTTTGCCTATAAAAACCATAAAATCGTCTGGGAGGGAAAATCGCCAGTAACAGCAGAAGAAATAAGAAACCTTGATGACTACTGTAAGCAACGATTTGTTGAACTGGTCCCAAACCAGAATAGTTTTGGCCATTTCCATAGATGGCTTCAGCACTCTCAGTACAGGCATCTTGCTGAAGATCCTGAAAATCCTTACAATTTATGTCCTGTAGACCAAGGATCAATTCATCTACTTGAAGACCTTTATCAGCAACTGCTTCCAAATTTTTCGAGCAATCAGTTCAATGTGGGTTGTGATGAAACGTCTATTGGAAAGAGAAGCGCAGGGGCTGTGAAGGAAAAAGGCGAAGGAAGGGTATATCTTGAGTTTTTACTAAAAATTTATCAACTGGTAAAAAAACATGGGAAAACAATGCAATTCTGGGGTGATATTATCCAGCGTCATCCTGAACTGATATCAGAACTACCAGAAGATGTTATTGTGCTTGAATGGGGATACGAAGCAGAACATCCTTTTGAACAAAGATGCAGAAATATAGCGCGAACTGGAATTCCATTTTATGTGTGTCCTGGAACATCTTCGTGGAATTCAATTGCTGGAAGAACAGAAAATTGTTTGGGAAATCTTGTGAATGCCGCAAAAAATGGCATCAGGTTTGGTGCAATTGGAATGCTGAACACTGACTGGGGGGATAATGGTCACTGGCAGTATCTTCCTGTCAGCTACATTGGTTTTGGGTATGGAGCAGGTGTGTCCTGGTGTTTCTCTTCAAACATTGATATGCCTGTTGAAAAAACAATTGGATTGTTTGCTTTTGATGACAGAAGTTTTAATGCGGGTTATTTCGCTTACGAAATTGGAAATGTCGGAAGAGCCACAGGTATTCACACAACAAATGCTTCAGCCCTGTTTATATCTCTTCGCGAATCCCTTGTTGAAGTGGACGAAGTTTATAGAAGTCCAAATATAAGTTTATGGATGAGAACACATGGTATTGAAATGGCAGAAAAACAAATAGAAAATGCTCTTGGGTATCTTAAAAAGGCAAAGATTGAAAATGAGGAAAAAAACCTTATCCTTGACGAATTTCAAAATGCCAGCAGACTTCTGAAACATGCCTGTAAAAAAGCAGGTATGATTGTAGAGAAATACAAAGGCATATCCTATCAGGAAAAAACACTGAAAGCAATGATTGAGGAGGCAAAAGGAATTATCAATCGACACAAGAAATTATGGTTGAAACGAAATAGGCCAGGAGGACTTGAAGAAAGTACACAACTACTTGAAAAGTTCACGGTGGACCAGTACAGGGAAATTCTTAAATCATCATTGGGTTTATGAAATCACCTTATAAACGATGTCTCCAGGATGTACTTTGTCAATCACCTTCATACCAACGACATCTTTTGCCTTTGCTTCAGAAACATTCTTATGTTCAATCTGTATTGAATCAACTGTCTGAGTGAAATCAGAAGTATGACCCTTGATATGTATTGTATCCCCGACCTTCAAATCATCAGACAATTCCACAATTCCCACACCGATCTTTCCATAATAATGCGTAATCTTGCCTACTTCCTTTTCTTCTGCCATGCTTCCCCCTTTGTCAATATGTGTTATTTTTCAAATAACAAGATATATCTGTTTTGAAATCAAGTCAAATCTCAAAATCTTTCTCGTGGTCCAGTTAGCCTGATACTTGACAACAGAATGAAGTATTATAGAATACTGAAACAGATATAACCATAATAAAGGAGCCTCTGTATGTTTCAGGATTTATTGCCAGGGAAACACCTGGTGATGGATAATTTCTCGGTTGCAGATACATTTCGTTTGAAAAGAACCGTCCACAGACCCAAAAAAGATACTGAAAAGCCTGTTCTGTTTCCAGAAAAAGCGTGGGAAACAGGAGTCATTGCAGGTAAAATTATTATTGATAAAGACAGACACCTCTGGCGCATGTGGTATGTGGCGCATGACCATCGTGCTGAAAAAATAAGAAAAGGCCTTGGAAAGAGTAGATATGGAAATGTGGGCGAACCGCAACCATTTTTCTCTCATATGCTGAAAGTCATGATGGAATAAACTGGCACAGACCAGATCTTGATATGTATCCTGAAACAAACATCTGCTTTAAGGGATATAGCGATATTGTCAATAGCACCATTTTGTATCAACCAGAAAAATACGAAAAAGAACCATACATCCTTGTTAACAGAGATTGGTATAATGATACGATAGGAGGTATTTATATTGCCACCAGTCCTGATGGCATCCACTGGAAATATACTGACACAAAACCAGTCATCCATGGTGAAAGCGATTGTAATAATGCCTGCGTCTATAATGAAGAAAAAGGTGTGTACATGCTCTACATGCGTGGCTGGCATACTGCTGCTGTGGGCTGGGACAATGGAAAAGGAAATCAAAGAAGAAGAGTCACATATTCTGAAAGCAGGGACTTAAAACACTGGAGTGAACCACAGGTCATTCTGACGCCGGATGAACTTGATACCAACGACTTCTATGGTATCAGTGTTTTCAGATATGCAAACGCATATTTTGGAATGCTCTGGATTTTTGATGATGATATGTATGAAACAATAGACATTGAACTGTGCTGGAGCAGAGACGGCATAAAATGGGAAAGGCATCCAGCAAGACCAAAATTTATTGAAACAGAGGAAAAAGGAAAACCGGGTGGTTACATGGTCTTTCCTGGTCAGGAACCAGTGATCTATAATGATAGCATTTATCTTTATGTGAATGCGCATTCAGATTGTCCGCACAATGCGCAACCAGAAATTTCTCCGACGTGGGTATATCGTACAAAACTCAGAATGGATGGTTTTGTTTCTCTTGACGCTGGTTCACAGATGGGAAACCTCATCACACGACCGTTTATTCTTCAGAGTGATACCATTTCTATCAATGCGGCAACCCAGGGTGGTTACATAATCGCTGAACTTGCTGAACCATACTGGTTTGACCCAAAAGGAAAAATTATTGAAGGATTTTCTGCAAAGGACTTTGATGTCTTTACAGGAGATAGCATCTGCCACACTCTTTCATGGCGCGGGAAAGCACATTTATCGCAATTAAAGGGAAAACGACTGATGTTGAAACTGGCAATGAAGCACAGCCAAATTTACAGTTTTACAATATGAAACAGTTAGTGATTAAAAACAAATTTTATCGCGTTGGAATCAATTCTGAAAATGGTTTTTATCGTGGAGAAATAGTATGGAAAAGAAAACTTTTGCATTGATTGATGAACGACTTGTTGAAGATACCCTTCATCTCAGAAGAGCTATTGAAGTGCCAGATTTCCGACACAAAAAACCAGTCGTTTCACCAGGTGAAGGAATTGGTTCTGTACTGAGGGATAAAAGTGGACTCTGGAGAATGTGGTATACAGTTTTTATTACAAGAGACCCTCAAAAAGATATGGTCGGTTGTGAAACACCCATGGCAATTGCTTATTCTCATGATGGAATTGCATGGGAAAAGCCAGACCTTAAAATTGCAAAAGACCCAATTTATAAAGACCATCCCAATATTGTTGTTCACTCAAAAATGAAAGATGCCAATGGAAGATATGTGTCTGGATGGGGAGGACCTGCTGGAATGTGCATCCTTGACGCTGAAATTACACCACACCCTTACGCAAGAAAAAGATTTACAGGTTTGTATGTTGATTTTCCTATTGATGTCATCGGTGGTATCTGCATTGCTGATAGTGATGATGGCATACACTGGACAATATGGCCTGAAAGTCCTGTTATCATTGGGTCGCCTGACACTCAAAATATTCTGCTGTATGACGAAAACATAAAAAAATATGTATGCTACCTTAGACCAGTGATACACTGTGGTATGGACAGGCACGCAAATAGAAAAATTGCAAGGTGTGAAAGTGAAGATTTGATTCATTGGACAGTTCCAAAAGTCGTCCTTGACACAGATGAACTTGACGCACCTGGACTTGAAGTTTTTGACGAACCAGGTATGCGGGGCGCACGAGGACGAAACAAACAATTTCAGGGAATTTCTCCATTTATCAGGAACAATTGCTACCTTGCATTTACATGGTTTTATGATGCTGTAAAGGGAATTTTTACAAATG
Organism: Candidatus Ratteibacteria bacterium; assembly: GCA_049971295.1. GTDB lineage: Bacteria > Ratteibacteria > UBA8468 > B48-G9 > DTJG01 > DTJG01. Next base: position 20,739 of record JBMFLH010000003.1, read on the forward strand.
AACTGATTCACAGTGGTGATGGCATTAACTGGAAAAGGGAACCATTAAGACAACCATTCATTGCTGATAATAAGCCAGAGGGATTCAGGGGAAAACTCCCTGTACCATTCGGAAGTCCGCCAATTGATATGGGTGATGAGATGTATTTTTATACAAGTAACACTCCTTATGGACATCATGAAGTTGCTGTGGCAGACATCAATGAAAGTGTGAAAAACAGAAAACAACTTCTTGAATCAAATGAAATTTATCTGATAACACTAAAAAGGGATAGATGGATATTTTACCAGGCAGGAGAGATAGAAGGTGAACTTTTGACCAGTCCAATTGAATGGGAAGGGGGTGGTAGTTTCTGTATCAACGCAAAGGTTGAAAAGGATGGTTATATTAAGATTGAAGTTGACGATATTTATGGAAGAAAAATCAATGACGCTCATCTTGACGAAATTCATCTCGTTACAGGTTCTGTGGATGGAGTGGATATACCTGTGACATTTGGACCAGGGCCAAAAACAGTGATGAAGTTTCCTCTTCTTGGACCAATCAGATTCAGGTTCTGGATGAAAAAAGCAAAACTTTATGGATGGAGTTTTGTCCATCCTGTTTACCAACAGTAGGAGGAAATGATGAAAGTGAAAATATTATTTTCAGTACTGATAATGGCAGCGGCATGCGTGGGTTTTGCTGACATGACAATTGTTGAGAAGGGTGTACCAAAGGCAACGATTGTGATTTCAAAAAGCGCGATGGGAGTTCCAACAGAACCTACTGAACAAACATTCTGGTACCCTCAACCGGCTCCAAATAAGATTGCTGCAGCAGCAAAGGATTTGCAGGAGTATATTGAAAAAATGACAGGAGCAAAACTTCCGATTGTTTCTGATGACCAGCAGATCACAGGCAACATGATTCTTGTTGGAAGAAGCAATTACACAAAACAGTTTGATAAAAGAATCCCTTCAGGTCTTACGCCAACAAGAGATGAAGAAGGATTCATGATCATCTGTCAGGGAAATATCCTTGTTCTTGCAGGTAATGATGAACCATACTACCATGGAACTGAATATGCAGTAGCAAACTTTCTTCATAGACTTGGAGTACGCTGGTATATGCCTGGTGAATATGGCGAATTTGTTCCTAAAAAGGACACAATCACTGTATCAAATATAAATATCCTTGAAAAGCCAGATTTCAAGATGAGAAACTGGTGGGGTCCTCTTGCTTCTGACTTAAGAATCCAGGAATACAGATGGAAGATAAGAAATATGATGAATCCAATTTTAGATTTTGTCACACTTCCCAGGGATAGTTCAGTAAGAAGTGTTCTTCCGCCTGCATCAGAAATTAATAATCCAGAATACGCAGAAGTTTTTGGAAAGGATGAAAAGGGAAATCCAAACCCTGGAATGCCAAATTTAACGAGTGAAAAATCAGTGAAATATGCTGCTGAAAAAATTAAGGAATTTTTCAGAAAAAATCCTGATGTCACATCCTATGGAATTGGTGCTGATGACGGTTATCCGAGGGACTATAGTCCTGACACTTTGAAAAGAAATTTAGGATTCCCTGATACCGGTGGAAGAGTTGGACTTCCATCAGACATGAGCACCACAGAAGAATGGATGGAATGGGTACAGGCAGTTGCAAAGGAAGTGTATAAGGAATTTCCTGATCACATCATCACAACAAATGGTTATGCAAATCGAAATATTCCACCACAAGGTATTACACCTGACCCAAAAATCTGGATTATGTTTGCTGCAATATGGTGCGACACAATTCACGCGTATGACAATCCTCTATCATGGCAAACGTTGAGGCAGGCAGAAATGATAAGACAGTGGGCATCAATGTATAAAAATGTGTATATGTACAACTACATGTATTATATGCTTGCTGGTTGCGGTGCTCCAATTCCTCTTTCGCACAAACACATGCATGATATGCCACTGTATAAGAAATGGAAAGTTGTTGGATTTTCAAATGAAGGAAGAACCGTCAGAACTGAATCAGGTATTTTCCCCACATATCTTTACGCAAGGATGATGTGGGATGCTGATCTGGATGCAAGGGCATTGATGGACGAATTCTTTACTAACTGGTATGGACCTGCTGCTGAACCTGCAAAGGCATTCTGGGAAGAACTTGAAGTCACCATGGAAAAAACTCCATGGCTGGGACACGAAGACAGAATTTTACCATATGTATATTCGGATCAATTAATTGAAAAATTAGAAAAATACATCAAGCAGGCAGAAACCCTTGCAAAAGAAAAAGTCCACAAAGAGCATGTTTTCGCTGACAGAATTGTTCTTGAAAATCTCAAGGCATTTATGGAAATGCATAAGGCAGAATGGAAATGTGATTTTGCAGAAGCAGCAAGGCAGGCACAGAAAATGCTTGATGTCAGAGCACAGGCATCGAAATTGAGTAGATTTTATTTTGACCCGAATCCCGCAAGAGGTGGAGACGATGTCGGTTATTACTACTGGGGTGCAGCAGCCAGAACAAAATACTACCAGCAACTTGCTGACATGACAACAGGGAAAACAGGAGAAATGATTGCTGTGCTTGGTGAAAAGGCAAAGTTTTCTCTTGATGTGCGGGATGATGGAAGATATATGGGGTGGTATCTACCAGAATTCGATGACTCTAAGTGGGCAAGTATTTCCACCACAATTCCATTCTATGGTCAGGGATACTGCGATAGTCAGGGATACCCCTATATGGGCGTAATCTGGTACAGACTCAATGTCAATGTACCATCGTCAGCTAAAGGAAAAAGAATTTTCCTTTATGCGCCAGCAGTAGAAACAGAAGCATGGGTATGGGTCAATGGAAAACTGGTCGGTCACAGACCTTACAGGGATGCCTACGAAAGACCAAATGAAATCAATATGGATGTTACAGATGCCATCATCCCTGGAAAAACGAATCTTATTGCTATCAGGATTCATACCGGCTTCAATGCTGCGCAACAGTCAGCAGGATTAACATCAAGATTATTCCTTTATTCACCAAAATGAGCAGGAGTATTGATGAGGAACTTTGTTCTTGAAGCACTCGTTGATTTTCCTGACGATGCCCTGAGTGCGCCATGCCCATTAACAAAGGTTCATATTGATAATTTTATGAAGCTTCTTGCACGCAGCGGTATCAAAAGAGTGATCTGGGGATATTACGGAGATGGGCATGGTGGCTTTTTCATGCCAGGAATTGAAAATGCCCCGAGTATTCTTTATGACATGAATCAGTATGGTTATTACGCAAAAACTATTGAAATTCTTGAAAACCCTCTAAAAGCAGCAACAGAAGCAGCGCATAAATACGGAATGGAAATTTATTCATATTTCAAGCCATATGAAACAGGTGTTTCAGGGGATTTCCCGGAAGGTTCCATGCAGGCAAGATTATGGGGAAGATTATACAGAATTGGAGGTTATCTCTCATGGATTGACCCCTTTGTTGTAAAAAATCCGCATCTCAGGATAAAAAGAAGAACCGATGATTTGTGGCATGGGATAGAAAACGAAGTAATTACCACAATAAAACTAACAAAAAAGGATGATTCTCCCACAAGAATAAAAAAAGAAAATCTTGAAATCTGGACAAGCAATCTCAATTACAAATACAAAAAGAAAGAAATGGATTTTACCCTCCAAGAAATTGTTGAACCATCCAGAAAAGACGTTTATGATGTTTATGGAAATCTTATCACACAGAAAAATCAGCCAGTAAAAAGTTTGATTCTTTCAAACTTTGCACTCAAAGACAAATACATCATTGTCACGACGAATTTTCAATCAACAGACGCTGACTTTGGACACTCCTGGGATTGTATTTTCACAGCATTTGACGATAAAGGGAAAGAAATTCCGGGAGTTTATGCCACAGGTACTGCAATCTGGTTTCCTGAATGGGAAAACTTTCGTAATTATGGGCTTTGTTTTGATACTGGAAGAGGCCCTGAATTGACATACCTTGACCTGCCAAACAATCCACAGGACAACCAGGTCATTATGGAAGGCGCAAAAAAATTCCATCTGAAAGGTCAGAGCAAAGCCCAGGGTTTTATTGCATTCAGTCGTGGAAAAAATTTATATCTTCCTGGCGGACTGTGTGAAACTGAACCAGATGTTAAGAAATTCTGGTTATCATGTATTCAGGAAATGATTGATGCCGGAGTCGATGGAATAGAATTCAGGGTTGAAAACCATTCCTGCCATACAGATACACCACAGGACTATGGCTTCAATGATGTTGTGCTTGAAAAAATAGATCACCACAATGACATTCTTTCTGAAATATCAAAAGTCAGAACCAAGGCATATTCAGAATTCTTAAAAAAAGCAAGTGTTCTTATCCGTTCACACGGGAAAAAGGTCAGGCTCAATCTCAATGTAGACTGGTTCAGACACGCCTCTGAGAGACCAGGCAGAAGAAAACTGGCATTTCCTGCAAACATTGATTTTGAATGGGAAAAATGGATTGACCAGCATATCATGGACCAGGCGGTACTGCGGATTTTTGCAAAACCTTTCTCAGGAATTTTTGGTCAGGACCCGGTTGCTACCAGAATGATTGAAAAATGCTATCAACACAAAATTCCTTTGACTGTTAATCGATACGTATGGAACAATGACGCTCTTGTGGATGAGTCTGTGAAAGTTTATGAGAATGAAAAGTTCAGCGGTTTCATTCTATATGAAACATGGTCTTTTATTGAATTTGAAAAAAATGGAAACTGCAGGATTTCTCTTCCTGAAATGACGCCTGTTGTCAATATGCCTGAGGAACTCTGGAAAATAAAATCAAATACAGGAAAAAATGTTAACAAACTTCTCAATTATTTCAAAACTCTATAAGGGAGGAAAATGAAGACAGGCAAAATTATTAAGTGCTGTGTGGCAATTTTGATTTTTGTGGCTTTTTGTTTTGCTGAAAAACAGCCAGCAAGACTGAAATTCAATATTCTGCATTCTTCGGACGCAGATGGAGTACAAATATTCTGTGTGGTTGCAGACCCTGTGAAAAAGAAACTTTACGCGGGAACATATTCCTATGACCCTGAAAGAAAAGGCCTTCTTGTCTATGATTTGAACGATGATGGCACTGTGAAAGGCAAACCAAGAAAATATTCTGACCATCCTGACCCGATGCCATATCCACTTCCACCCGGGGGATGGAGTTCAGTTACAGCAATTTATCTTGATAGAAAACACAGCAAACTTTTTCTTGGGGTTGGTGTGGCAGGAGTAAAAGGTTTTGAGAACTTTACAAAATCACTGGTGATGTATGAACTTGATGAAACTGGTGAACCAAAAGGGAAACCTGTGGCTTTTGAAAGCGGAAATCCCAACAAACACATTGCAGCAATCACGATGCACCCAAAATTTAATAGATTGTATCTCGTGGGATGGGGTGGTTCTGGTGTTTATGCCATAGACCTCGACGCAGAAGGAAAACCTGTATCCCAACCTGTGGCTTATAATGTGCCAGGAAATGGTAAGTACTCTATTAACTTCAATGCTGAAGGAACAAAAGTATATCTTGGAACATATCCATCCATTCTTCAGGTTTGTGATGTTGATACAAATGGCGCAATTGGAAATCCACGTTCCTACACAGTATCAGGTGGCCCTCAGGAATACATGCTCTGTGTACTCACAGAAAAGGCAATATTTTTCAAAGGTCCCAATAATAATCTCTCATACTATCCCCTTGACAGCTCAGGTAATGTCCAGCAGGATGTCGTGACTGTTGAAAATTTCCCTGTGGAGGCAGTTGCTAATTCTGATACTCCAAATAGGGTGATTGTTGCAGCATCTTCAAGTTTTACTGATGCCATCACAGGCAAAGCAGCTTCTGATGGCTTTATTCTGAAAGAAATTGAAGTGACTCCTGACGGAAAAATTAATATTGTCAGGGAATCTGAAAAATTTGTAAGGGAAAAAGTACAGTGTATGGGAAGTTTTCCATCTATTGTAGTTGCCACATCACACCTTGGATGGGGATTTCTTGGAAATAGAATCAAGGGAGTAGAAATAAGAACAACGTTAAAATCCATTGAATCAGATGCAAAACTACCTACAGCATTTAAGACAATCAATATCGGTCCTGAACAAAAGTACTTCAAGTTTATCTATTCACAAAAATTCAACAAGTTGTATTCTGCTGGAGATAATAGCATCTACGTTTACTCACCAAAAGACACCAAACTTGTTTCTATTCCATGCCAGGAATTACAGGGGCCCATTACAATTGACGAAACGTCAAACATCCTATATGCGGCAAGAAAAGATGGAACAATTGCCATAAGAACTCTTGATAGTTCAGGTATTCCTTCTTCTGAAGGAGAAAATCTTCAATCCGGTGTTAAGCCAATTACATATCTTGTTTTCAACAACCAGGCAAAAATTCTCTATGTCATTGGCTCTCTGCAAAAACAGGAGCCCCAGAGTCCAGTATTCTGTCGTGTGCCAGGACTTACCTACGACATTGCCGCTGCCATAGACACAAATAAAGGCAAACTCTACGTTGCCAGCCAATACAACAAAAATCAAAATCTTACGATATGGGATATCAGTAAAGATGGAAAACTGTTGTCAGAAACACCAAAGCGATATCCTGATGGATTTGTTTCTGAGACAAAAAGAAGTTTGATTTATGGAATGGTGGTTGATACAAAAAGGTCAAAGATGTATCTATCTGGAATGCTTGAAAATCCAGGGAAAAATGAAGCAGGCATCATGGTCTTTGAACTTGACGAAAAAGGAGAGCCAAAAGGACAGCCAAAATTTTATCCCACAAAAAACAAAGCCAACAGCCCATGGGACATCTGTTTATCTCTTGACAGACAGAAATTGTATGAGGTGGGCTGGGGAGTACCGCAGGTATTTGTGTGGAATCTCGATGAAAAAGGATTTTTGCAAGGCGAACCTGATGTCTGGGAAACAACCGGAAACGGTAAATCTCAAATTTTCCCGATTCCTGATGGAAGCGCAATTCTTCTTGGAACATATCCATCCATTCTTGAAGTTGTTCCTCTGGACAAAAAGGGAAATGTTGTTGGTGGAGTGCATATGGCTCTTTCCACAAACAAAGGCAGAATTAATCTTGGCTTCATGAGTAGTGGGTTTTCAAGTGATTGGGTGAATCTTGACACACAACTGAAAGACACAACAGGCATTGCAAGAATTACATGCGAAATGACAGGAGCCCCAGTAAAAAAGGCACTTGTTGAATTTGAATTCAGAAAAGCAGATGGCTCAAACATTCAAAAACTCAAGAGTTTTACCATTGAAACGCGCGGAAATACCATCAGTATTTTTGCACCAGGGTATGGCCTTGATCAGCCAGAAAAACTTGCTGAATTGATTCAGTCCAGTATTGACAAATTCAAACAATACCTTGCATACGCAAAAAAGTATGCATTGAAAGATGAAGAAAAACCAAAGGAAATTATTGTCGCAAATGGCTTAATCAGCCTTGACGGAACAGAACAAACTCTTGAAGACGGACTAAATATTCTGTCAATACTCGGACACAACACCATTCAAATATGGAACTGGGGAAATATCCCGCCAGAAGAAATCAGACAGAAATCAGCAAAATATGGTTTCAACAGATTTCGTGGAGCAGTGTACAATCCGCCTTCTTATTTTGACTACAACACCTCTATGGTCACTGACCAGTATCTTGATAACTGGCTGGTTGGTTTGAAAAAAAGTTTCTCAAATATGGGACAGAAAGATGAAGAAATGGTACTTTTCCACATGGCTGATGAACCCGGATGGTATTACCCGCATCAAATTGATGAAGTGAAAAAAGATGCTGAGCGACTCAGTGTATTCAGAAATTATCTGAAATCTAAAGGATTTACACCTCAAACATTTGGAAAAAATTCCTGGGATGAAGTATTTCCAATGAAATTGAGTGAGCCTGTGACTCTTGCTGACAGAAAACTATTTTTCTGGACAACAAGATTTTTCGTAGAATCATTAAGCAATGCCTTTGCTGCAGCAACAAAAGCATTCCAGAGGGCGTATAATCCTAAAATCTTGACCACAACAAATCTCAACAACTGGCCCGGATTATTTTTCAGACCTTCACCCGGACAGAAAATCGCAAACAACTGGGACAGTGGTCCTGACGCCGGAATGGGACTTCCTGACTGGTTTGACCTTGGAAGAAAAAAAGCAGTTTCCTGTATCTGGACCGAGGACTGGTTCGGAGATAGTTCTGCGCAGAACTGGTCAATGTACGGAGACCTTTTAAGGTGTGCTGCGCGTGAAGGTGGAATTGAATACGGCGGCTACATTGTTGGCCATACAACTGGTGGCAGAGTTCCAGAAGGTGGAAAATACAAAATTATGGCTCTTGTGGGCCATGGCGCAAAAGCCATAGATCCTTATATTTTTGGACCAGGACTTGCCTTTGCTGACGGCTGGTCAGAAAACCAACAGGTATATCAATCACTGTCAGAAGGAATAAAAATTCTCGGGAAGAGTGAAAAACTTGTTGCACCAGGAAGACCAAAAAATGGAACAGTCGCAATACTTCTGCCTCAGGCAAGCCAGGTCTGGGATTCTGACTCAAAAACTAAGGCGTATATTGCGGAATTGTATGGACTCCACGAAGCACTCACCCATCAAAATTACCCAATTGACTTTGTCGATGATTTTGACCTTGAAGATGGAATTTTGAAGAAAAACAATTATGCCATCCTTTATGTCACAGCGCCAAATCTCTCTGATAGGGCGCAAAAAAACATTGTGGAATGGGTAAATTCTGGTGGCCATCTTGTACTTCTGCCAGGAGCATGCAGTTATGACCAGTACAATGAACCCATTGTCACCATTACACGCCTGACTGGAATAAAACCAGTTTCTGTCGAAAGAATTGCATGTCCCAATCAATGGGAAATTGAAAGATTAAAAAAGACAAAAATTCTTGTAAAAGACCCGATATTTGAAACTGAGGAAGTTTACGCACAATTACAAACGGTTTCTCTGACACCTACTACTGGAAAGCCGCTGGCTGTATTTGAAAACGGGTCTCCTGCTATAGTTGAAAACTCTTACGGCAAAGGAAAAATTTTTTCGTTAGGATTCTGGCCAGGAATCAGTTATCACAGTAGCCCTGATAGGTCTGATTACGGGAAACTTCCGCAGAGATGGTCAGAGCCAGAAAGAAAAATCATCACCACAATTGCAAAAATTGCTGGTGCTGAAAAATTTGTTGAAATATCAGAAGCAATGATTGAAGGATGCTATCTTGAAAGTGAAAAAGGCATTGCAGTTGTCCTTTTGAACTGGTCAGGGGAACCGAAACAAGAAATTGCAGTAAGGGTCAAATCAGCAAAAGCAATCTCAAAGGTTGAATCTATTGAACAGGGTATATTGAAATTTGAAAAGGCGCAGGATGGCGCTATTATGAAATTACCTTTGAAAACAGTGGATGTTTTGATGCTATATTTTTGAAGCATTTGCAAATGGCTAAAATGACGAAAAGAGAAAGATGCGAAAGGACGATGAATTTTCAGGATACAGATAGAATTCCCATTTATGACTTATTGCGTTGTGATGCTGCTTTTGAATATTTTAGCGGGGAAAAACTTCCTGCCCTTTCAAAGTACCCGAAGACCGAAGAAAATCGCAGCAAAGGCAGTAAACAAACTTCTTGATATGACACGAAGCGTGGGCTTTGGGCCGGTCGTGGAAGAAGACATTGAAGATTAATATGGTTTTGTGCATCATGCAAGTCCATCAGAAAAAACATGTTGGATTAAAAAAAAACCATTCTCAGACGAAAAAGGAGCCATTGAATTTTTGAAAAAGTGGATTACAAACATAGAAAAAGACAGAGAAGCGATTGAACAAAATCCAGCAGATTACAGGGAAAAATATCACGATAGTTTCTTGAAAACTCAGGCATTGATTGGTGATACTGTTAATCTTTTTGCCCAGCAGGGAGTTGGACTTGATGACATCAGAGTTCGACTGGGATTTGAAATTTTTTCATATGTTTACGCGGATGACCCTGGTATTGTTTCTGAATTCCTTGAACAGTACACAAGAAGAAATATTGTCATCTGTCATGCAATCGCTGATATATCCCTTTCTTCATGCGTACTCACTTATGGAGACATTTGCCTGCAAACAAAAACTCTTGCATAGCCCTGAATTTTTGAGAAAAGATTTTTCCCACGATTAAAAGGAATCAATGATGCATGGCATGAGCATGGATTCAAATGTCTTTTTCATTCTGATGGGTATCTCATGGATGTGATGGATGATTTGATTGAAACAGGTATTGATGGGCTAAACCCAATAGAAACAGTCGCAGGAATGAGTATCAAAGAAATCAGAGAAAAATATGGAAATAAAATTTTTCTTGCTGGTGGTATTGACATGAGCCAGTTTCTTGCATCTGGAGATCCAGAGCAGGTGAAACAATATTGCAGGAAAGCAATAAAAGAAGCAGGGTCTGGTTATTTCATCGGTTCAACCACTGAACTTGATAACAGCACAAAACTTGAAAACATTATTGCCCTTTACGAAGTGGCGCACATGGAAAACTCGCCATCAACATGTTAAACCCAGAAAAATTTTCAGTTTCAATAGGAAATTTCGGAAATATCCAGGAAATTGCTGGCAGTAAAGTATCAATTCAGTTTCTAAAAATCTCGACAAAGTCAACATCAGCTCGCTTTTTAATTGAAATTTTACCATCTGCATAAGATATCATTGCTGGTGGTAGTCAGAAAAAAGTGAAAGAATTGAAAAATTTTGTCTTCTGATGTGATATAATAGCATCCAAAATGAACCACTGTAAAGGAGACTTTGACATGGAAATACAGGAGAATTGCGGACTTTATGGAATTTACTCAAATACTGATTGCGTCGGTCACCTCTTTTATGGAATATTCAAACTTCAGCACAGGGGTCAGAGATACTGCGGCATTGCCACATTCAACAAAGAATTGAAACTCATCACCCACAGGGGGTTTGTCAGACATTCTTTTACTCCTGAAGAGTTGAAATCCCTGTCAGGCAGTATCGGCATTGGCCATGTGAGTTTGAAGGAAAGACAGCCAATCATGCTTGAATCAAAATTGGGGGTTTTTGTTATTGCGTTCAGCGGAAACATTCTGAATGCAGAGCAACTTTTTGAACAGATGAAGAAAAAGGGACATTCTTTTTCAAGCCATACTCAGGTGGAACTGATTGCAAAAATGATAGCCCAGGGTAAGGACTTTGTTGATGGTTTTGAAAAACTCGCACAGCAGACAAAAGGTTCCTACACAATTCTTATACTGACAAAAGATGGTATTTATGCTATAAGGGACAGATATGGTTTTAAGCCACTCATTCTTGGAAAGTCAGAAAACGAATATGTTGTGTCTTCTGAATCAAGACCTTTTAGTATGTCTGGTGCAAAAATTATTAGGGATGTCAAACCAGGTGAAATTGTTTTTATTGGGAAAAATGGCATAGAAACTATTGGTCAGGTGAAAAGTAGCCAGATTGCTTACTGCGCATTTGAATGGGGATATATCGCTTCAATGGATTCCATTATTGAAGGAGTGCCTGTGGTAAGGGCGAGGAAAAATCTCGGAGCAAGTTTAGCAAAAAATGATAATGTTGATGCTGATATTGTTGCTGCAATTCCTTTTTCTGGAATTGGATATGCCCTTGGTTATCATAAAGAATCAAAAATTCCTTATGACGAAGTGTTTCTTATAGATAGATTTGCAAGCAGAAGTTATTTACCATTAACCCAGGAAGAAAGAGACAAGGAAGCCCGAATCAAACTTTCTGTTGTTGAAGAAAGTGTCAGAGGGAAAAAAATCATACTGTGCGATGATTCAATCGTCAGGGGAACTCAAATTAGAAACAAGGTACTGGAACTAAAGGCATCTGGAGCAAAAGAGGTCCATGTGAGAGTGGGATGCCCTCCTTTGATGGCGCCATGTCTTTACGATATCTCAACCCGTTCGTATAAGGAACTGGCGGCAAAAAAGTATTCAATCAGTAAGATTGCAAAAAGAATTGGCGCTGATACACTGAAGTACAACTCAGTTGAGGACTTCGTGAAAGCAATAGGACTGCCAGAAAATCATCTGTGCCTGCACTGCTGGACAGAAAAGGAAATTATTTAATACTCTGACCTTTTCACTAAACCAAATGAAAATTTTGCTGTCTTAAATATGATGTCCTTTACAAAGGAAAAATGAAACATAAAACTGGCTTCACTTTGATTGAACTTCTGGTCGTAATTGCCATTATTGCGATTCTTGCTGCTATAATACTTCCTGCACTTTCAAGGGCAAGAGAAAACGCAAGAAGGGCGATATGCACTAATAATCTAAAACAATTAAGCCTTGCCCTTGAAATGTATGCTGATGACAATAATGAGTTTTATCCCATCTGTGGTGGCACAATTAATTGGGGAGAAAATCCTCCTGGATGGATGGAACAATTATTTCCTTATGTGAAGAATAAAAAAATGTATCAGTGCCCATCGTTTCCAAGAAATGTTTCAGAATATCATTATTTTTTAAGTGCACGAGCTGCCTTTATTGATGCTGGTGGAAATCGTGCTGCAACCAGCAGAAAAAAAATTCGCTTTCCATCAGCATTTGTGCTTGCAGGCGATTCCAATTATAAATTTACTGAACCAGATTGCGACAAGGATGATTACACTCAAAATTGTCTTGGCTGGACTGCAGATAATGAACACTGGAAACCACATCATGCTGGTGGTTTGAATGTACTTTTTGCTGATGGACATGTCGGATGGTACACAAAGTATGACCCTGATTCAATGACTTTCAGGTATGCTATTTTTTCTGATTGGTAAAACACCAGCAAAAAACCTATTAAATTCTTTCTGTCAAGAATCAATCAGTTCATTGAGGATTGGTCGCAGCAGGATATTCAGCTTTTGTGAGGGCTTTTGCATAACCATCAACAAATACAGCGTGACATAATTTAATTTGTGGATGCCTGTTGCTATATGAAACATCAAATATGATAAGGTTGCCCAACAATTTTTAAATGTATTTTGAAAATGCTCGACAAACCCAGGATACCTCTCTATAATTTCAAGGAAATAGAATTCTTGCAGGTTAACTTAACCATCTTAACAAGAAAGATATGCAAAAGGAAGCACTTGATTTTTTAATGTCTTTATTGGAAATTCCAAGCCCATCAGGGTTTGAACAGAAAATCCAGAGATTTCTTATTGATTATCTTTGTAATTGCGTGGATAAGATTGATATGGATGTCCACAGTAATGTCATCGCCATAAAGAATCCTGAAGGAAGACCAAAAATCATGCTTGCTGCACATTGTGATGAAATTGGTTTGATGGTCATTATATTACAGAAGATGGCTTCATTTACTTTGTACCTATCGGCGGTGTTTCTTCCTATCGTCTTGAAGGTATGCGGGTATTTATACACGGTTCAAAAGGAAATGTCCCAGGCGTAATAGCAAGAAAACCGATCAGTCTGCGAGTAAAAGATAATCAGGAAAAGCCCGCAAGATTTCAGGATTTATGGATTGACCTTGGAGCAAAAGATAAAAAAGACGATCTTTCTGTTGTGAGCATAGGAGACCCTATCACGATTGCGGCAGAATTCCAGCAACTTCGCAACAATTTTATTACTGCTCGTGGACTTGATGACAAACTGGGTGTTTTTGTGCTTGCAGAAACAATGAGGCGACTGAAAAAGAAAATATTCTGCATCATATCACAGCAGTTCCTGGGCCTACTTCCACAGATGCCAGTGTCATCCACATCACAAGAGAGGGTGTACCCTGTAGCGTGGTAAGAATACGTTTAAAATATTGTTAAACACCTGGGGTCTGTCGATTTCAAGCCAAAATTCTGAGTGAAGATCTACTTTATTGCGTCTTCAGGCACAAGAAGTTCTGCTGGATGCCTTGCAAGAAATGGCGGGATGTCATAAAGTTCAACAGTACTCCTTAAACTTGTCATAGCAATGGTCCATATCTGGTTATCAGAACCATCTGGCACAATAATTGAAATCTGGTCTCCGCTCATAACCTTCTCATCAGAAAAAATGACTTTCCCGTTTCCATCTTTAATATCAACTTTTGAATATACTCTTCCAAGAAATGGAAATCCCACAACAAAGTATTTTGTTCCAGATGGGACGAAAAGGTACAGAGGTTCTCCGTTTGGACTCCATTGTCTGAATGGCTCTTTTCTGGGTTGACCAGGATAATCTGCTCTTGCTGCCCACACTGACAGGGGTCTATGATCAAATGTGATCATGGCTGACTTCCAGTATGTGGCACCAGGGTCAAATATGTAAATTCCCTCTTCTGGAATTACAAATTTTATTGATGATGCCTGATTCTTTCCTCTGTAATCATATTTCCTTTGATATCCTGCAATGACCACTTACAATCAATGGTATGATTCGGAAATGGCCTGTATGTCAAATTTAATTCTTCACCCTTTTTCGCCCTGAAATAATAAATCCCTGATTCAAGATAGAGCGGACTGATGCTGACATCTTTGTATTTCTCCACCAGAGATGGCTTTTTCTCTGCAAGACATAAAAGATTTCCTGAATAACTTTTCTCTGTGATTTCAACTGCCTGCAAATTTTCAAACCTTTTTACATATTCAGAAAACAACTTTCTTATTTCTTCTGCCTGAGGAATATCCTGCCTTTCCTTTTTCCATGATTCAACCTCATTTTTATCAATATCCTTTATTTTCATCAGTGCTGGAAATAGACGCTCTTCAAAGGTTTTATGCGTAAACAACATTGGATAAACGTGTATAAGTCCTGTGTCCATAATGCGACGTGAGAATATTATCAACTGTTTTGCTGTTTCTTTCACCTGCTGGTCTCCGAGATTTTGCCGAACTGTTCTTTCATAATCCATTTTCATTCCGAGCCAGCAAAGATACATTGCAATTCTGTCTAATCTCGCCTGAACAGAAGCGTCTGTTTCTAAAGAATATGCCTGGTTCAAATCCATCAGCGCCAGTTTTAATGTCCTGGTAGTAAATCGTTCTCCTTTTGCCCATCTTTCGTAAATTCTCCTCACTGAAACTTTTGCCTTCTTAAAACAATTTTCAAAAAAGTCATCAAGAAGTACATTGATGTCCTGATCTGCGTTCCACATCAACTTTGCAGCGAGCCAGTAGCCAGGGCCATTTGGACCCCAGTTACAGCTACTTTCTGCTGCATAACTGGATAGTCCCAGATTTTTCATCTTTTTTATAAATTCTCCAAGTGTATAGTATCTTGCTGCCTTTGCTGCGCCTGGCAAGTCCCAGTCCCATAGATACACACTGAAGTAATCGTAAACCCCAACGCTTGCTGCAAGTTTTTTGAACGCTTCAACCTGTTGGTCCAATGTAAGTTTTGTGCCACCGCGAAAACCAGTGGTTACTTCAACATGAACATTTGGCTCAAGTTTAAACGAAGGAGGATTGCTATGCAAATGGTAAGCAAGAAGTCCAACAAATTTACCTGGAAATTGTTTCTGGACTTCCTTTGCAACGAGATTTGCTAAATAAAATACCTGGTCGCTGATACTTCCGAGTTTCTGCAATTTTCACATTCACAGAATCCACCTCCATCATTTGGCTCAACAGATGCCATCATTCTGTCAGGATATTTTTTGAATACATTCAGCACTCCTTCAATCACCAGTTTCTGTACCTCTGGCTTACTGATGCATAATTGAGTGGGTTTCCTTTCACCTCCAACCAGTGCAAACAGTTCAGGATTTTTTTCAAACTCTTTTGGTGAGATATAACTTGCATAGGAATGGCCTGCATATACCCTTAATGCTCCACCCTGCTTGTTATATTTAATCCAGTTTTCATAGTCCTGCTTGAGTTTAGGTGTTCTTGGACCATACCCATACCAGATGTTTCTCCATGCAAATGATGGTTTTTCCTTTATATCAATGGAAACTTTGATTTCGTTCTTCTGAGGTATGACATACCACACAGGGTCAGGAAAATACCACCTGCATCCTAATGTTTCAAGAAAACTGTATATTGCATGTTGAAGTGCAAGATCACTATTTCCTATTATCCACAATCTATCTTTTTCACTTTTTATCATAAATCCTTCAGGCCCTGAATCTGCAGCTTTCCGCCTGAGATTGACCAGGAAAATCTTCTGATGTTCCTATCATCATTGCGCCAGTCACATTTTTACTTCTTCCACAGGATACAGCCTGAATTCCACTCCTGTCATCTCTTTCAACCATTTTCCAAGTTCTTCAGCATATTTGCCTATTTTTTCCTGCGATGCCTGCTTTACCACAATTGAACATGCCCTACCTTTCTGAAAAAACAACAAACTCTGCCGGGATGCACTGATTACAAAACAATAAACTCAACAATACTAAACACGACATTTTCAAAAACTTCATTTTTCCCCTCTGTAAAGATACCTGATGAAAAAATCAATGACCTTTTTCTGATATTCAGAAGTACATGCAAGTCCTGTGTGAGATCCGTGTGTCACAAACATTTCTTTTGGTTGTGGTGCCTTATCAAACAACCTTTTTGCATGCTCAAATGGAACAAACTCATCCTCCTCTGAATGAATGATTAAAACAGGACATCTGACATTGCTGATTCTCGTTTCAGGACTATTGATTGAGAAATCAGAACGCAAGACATACCTTCCGAGAAACTTTGAAAGCGACGCAAAAACATATTTCATGGGTCCAAAATTTTTGTAATAGTGCGTGACCATCTCAGGGAAATTTGCAAAGGCAGAATCTGTCACGATTGCTCTGATATCAGGATTTCCATCAGCAGAAATAATCGCAACTACCCCACCAAGGCTATAGCCCCAGATACCGATTTTTGCGTTTTTTGTTTTTTCATTGTTTCTCAAATACTGTATTGCTGCCTTCACATCAAGATGTTCTTTCAATCCAAAATGGGTAATTTTTCCCTCACTTTCTCCATGAGCTCTGAAATCAAAAAGGAAAAGGGAAAAAGAAGGATACAAAAATTCAACAAAAGGAAGAATATCAGATTTATTCGCTGGATAACCATGAAGGCAGATAATCACTCCCTGCGCCCTTTTTGAATAAATCAGCCAGCCAGATAGTTTTTTACCATCATCAGTGAAAAATTCAACCCTTTCATAAGGTAAGCCAAGGTCAGATGGAGTAATAACAACTGGCATCCTTGATGGTCTAAGCGCTCTGTAACCAATGATGATTGTGATAGCAAAGATAACGATTGCAACATCAAGTGCAATTCTTATCAGCATCCTGTTTTTAATCATCAAGTCCAAGCAATCTCATTGCGTTTTTCCTGGCAATTTTTTCAAATGCCTGCTGGCTTAATTTACCTGTGTCCCTTAATGTTATCAAAAAATCAGCAAGTGGAAGTTTTTGGTCTGCCTTGCAAATATCAGTGCCAAAACATAATTTATCCTGAAATTCATTCAAAAATTTTACAGCGTATTCAGGGTCTCTTGCAAGGGCATTATAACCGCTGTTTGCAGAAAGGTCGCCCCACAAATTCGGATACCTTCTCATCAGTTTTGGAACAACTCCTTCTTCTCTTACTGGATAAGACGGATATGTCGCCCTGTCCAAAGGAGTTTCAAAAACACCTATTTCTGACCAGAATGCCACTCCATGGCCCAAAAAAATCAGATTGGGAAACCGTTGAAGAGTTCTTTCAAGTTGCGGCAGTCCCATATCATCATAAATTCCATATCCGATACCCAATCTTGCGGAAAGGTCAAAAATGATCGGCAATCCTGCTTTTTCAGCATGCTTGAAAAAATTCTGGCATTTAGGGTCTTCAAAAGGAAGATTTGGCATAAATTCACCAATTCCCTTACATCCTCTTTTTTTATAATGTTCCATCCAGATTGAAAAATCTGCGTCAGGATTGTTTCCAAGTCCCCTTGGGTCAAGATTGCAAAATGGGAAAAACCGATTTTTTGACTTTTCACATATTTCAATCACATCTTCATTTGACTGCGGAAGGTATTCCTCAGGACCAATCAAAGGAAGGTACGCACCCTTTTCAATACCAAGTTCATCATATCGTTTTATGACTTCATCAGGTGTTGCAAATTTTGTTCTACCATCAGCAGGTGGACACTCTTTTCTATATGCGTGAGCGTGGATATCGATAAACATCACTGCTCCTTTTTACGGATTTACCTTGCACTCCCACAAGAATCCACTTCGTTCAAGATTATCTGTTTCAGCTGCATAGATGGTCCTGTCCTCAGTAATTGTAATATGATGAACAATCACGCAGGCATCCTTGATTTCAGGATCATAAACCCTGCCAAAGGTAATAAATTTTTCCTTTTCCCTGTCATAGGCAAAGATGTATGTATTATAATTTTCACCACCACCGCCATAAATCAATCCATCCTTTCCAATACACAGTCCTGCAAGTCGTGTACCAGGATATGGTTTGCCAAGATATTTAATCTCAACATTTTTCGGGTCTAATCTCATTAAAGCGCCAGAAACTGTTCCAATATAAATGTAGCCATCCTCGCCATTAATCATTCCATCAATACCGCTGTTATCAGCAGTATAAAGTTTTGGAAGTGCCTTTCTAAAAAAATCAATTTTGTTCGTTTCAGGATTGTACCTCAAAAGATTTGCATTTGACGAACCTGCATTTGACCATTGTCCCCATAGATTTCCATCATCATCGACACAGGGAATATGGGGATAACTGCCAACCCAGTCAAAATTTATGGCTTTGTTTGTTTTGATATCGTATCTGAAAAATTTCAAACACGGCCAGGTAAATCCATAGATAATTTTTCTCTTTTTATCCATGGCAATGGTTTGAATGTAATCGTGGGAACATGGAATACAGAGAATTTTAATTTCATTTGTTTTTGGATTGAGAGAAAATATTTTTCCGCCAGGAGCATCAAGATATTCAAACGGCTCCACAAGGCCTGCTGTTGCGCCATAAATCGTTCCGTCATCATCAATAATCAAAGACCTGTGAATTTTGATATCATATTTTTCTCCATATTTCTCAAAATGTAAAGAATTGAACTTTTTTGTTTCAGGGTCAAATGTCCAGAGTATATCGTTGTCTGCTGCTGTAATTCCACAATAGACAAGCCCTGTCTCAGGATGATACTCAACAGTGGTAAAGGATATCAAATTGTGGTAGTAATCTTTGTTTCTTCCCATTGTCTCTGCATAGCTTGTCGCAGTAGTTTCTGTTCCCTGAGCACTGGCAATTCCCATTTCTTTCTGCCAGTTTAATATCGGTCTTGCAATATTTTTCAGTACATATGCTTTCACCTTGCAACTCGGCGTTTCATCCTCCCTTTTAACGAATATCAATTTTCAAAAATGTTTTTTTATCTGGTGCGATTTCCACTGGAATTTTTTTGTTTTTGAAACAAAGATTTTTTCTCACCTTGCTTTTCCCATCATTATATAATGAAAGTATCACTTTGTCTTTTTTCACACTCGCTGATACACGAAGTTGATGTTTCAAACGAATATTCTCAAATCTGATGTTGTTTGTGATCATATCGTCGCTGAAAGAAGGGAAAAGATAGATATTGTTTTCATCTTCAGTCGCAAGCATTTCACTGATTGCCCACAAAAATGTCCCGTGAGCAGAAACATACCAGTTTCTTGAAATCAGTCCATGGAGCCATATGTATTCTGCAAAACCACCAAAAGAATTTGTTGCTTTTATTGCGTTTTCCACAAATTTAAAAGCAAGTGTTTTTCTTTCTCTGGCAAGGAAAATCGCAGCCATCAGTTCAGCCCATGAAAAAATTCTACACCTCATCCTTGAAGAATGCCCCCATCCAAGACCTGATTTTTCTTTTACATCAGAAACATATTTTTTGAATGTCTTGATTTTATCAACAGATTCAATTTCATCAAGAATTGTCAGGGCAAGTATCGAACCAATATTTAAATCTCCGTCCTCCCCATGTGAATATAAAATCCCGTTCCTTACATTTCTTTTTAGCGCCTGCAACAATCCCTTTCTGACAGTTTCATACTCAGAAATTTCAATGGATTGTCCGAGAATCTCTGCTGCCTTAATAATGTTTTCTATTCCCTTGATGATTAAACTTGTTGTCCAGGTATCAGAAATTCTATCATAACTTGATTCATCCAGGGACTCGCAATATTTAACCCTTATTCCATCAGAACATTTTTCAACCCACGATGATATAAGAAAATCTATGGTTTCCTTCATTACAAGGAAAATTTTCCTCAGGTAATCACTGTCCAGCGAATACTCATAATACTTCCAGCACGAAAGAGCAATGTCGCCATTGAAATGAATTTGATTAACCTTTAAGGCAGAACTATCCCAGCCATGAAAATCAACTGACCAGCCATAGTATGCGCCCTTGCCTCCAAGCTTACTGGCATTTTCTCTTGCTTTTTCAAGTCCATAAAACCAAAATTCTGCAATTTTTCTTGCCTGCTCAATATGATTGGTGCGCAGCAGCCCCATCTGATCAAAAAAAGCATCCCAGTAAACAAGACAGCCGTGATTATTGGGAAAAAGCGCTGAAGGAATGATTGCGCCTGTTGGAAATTGAACTGCCTTAAGAAGATACTTACTCAATTGAAACATGTAATCAATGTCCTTTGATATGTGAACGCTTGACGCACCACAGAATTGTTTCCATTCCGAAGTAAAACTACTGTAAATTTTTTCAAAAGTTTTTTGCCTGAATTCTTTTATTGGTTTAAAAACATCATTCTGGTAATTTTCGCTATCCATGTTGTCCATGACACAGACAATACAATAAAGTTTATCCTGTGGTTTTAAGTTTTTTACCTCAACAAAAACATTGCTTGAAAGATACGGAAAAACAGGCGTGTTACTATCAGTATTTTTATCAAAAAATTTTACTTTTGCTCCAGGCGGGGCAATCACATCCATCAACCCGATGCCCTGAAAACACATTTCTGACCTATTTCTGTAAAATGCCTTGATCAAACCATCTTCCACAGCATATCTGACAGGTTCTGAAAGAGTGTCTATCAGTTTTCTTGTATAGGTAACGCGGTTATCGTCAAGGGCAAAGCAGATAGAGCAGTCTTCAAAAAATTGATGAAAAGTAAATTCAAGAACAAAAAGGTGAGCGCCTGTAAGAAATGACAAAATTGTAAATGAAAATGGCTGGGCTGAAATCACAGAGGTTAAAACTCCACGCTGCGGGTCAAAAAATTGTTTTGAATCGTCTATCTCAACTGGTCCTGCATGAGAAATCAGACAGTACTTAACCCTTAGTAGTGGGAAAGGATCGGACTTTTGAGATGGTTTTCTATCGAGTTTGTACCAGTATGAAAAATTCCCCCCAATCTGGTCCTTAAAACTCATTGCACCAGACCAATCCACATACAACAAATCCACACCATTACCGAGGACGACAAAGCAATATTCTCGGTCAGGAAAATAACCAGGAACTTTAATATTATTCACAGCAATTTATTCACACAACAAAATCTATATCTGCAATTCCATCAGGTTCAACTCTGGCTTCAATAAACTGTTGCACAGGTTTATGAGCAGGATGCTCCATGTATGACTTGAAACTCTCAGTATCATCAAATACTACATGAAATAAAACATCAAAACTGTGCGGACCCTGAATTTGATTGACAAAAACCTCTGACATCCTGATTAACCTAATACTGTCCTGCAATGACTTCAATTTCTTTGTAATTTCTGACAAATCCTTTTTGTACTCATTTTTAATTTTAAACATCACATAGTGCTGGTGCATAAGGCCTCCTATTATAAAATTTCAGGCATTTGAAATGGCTTACCCTCTTTCACCGCCTTTTTCGGAACATCCAATCTTTCTATTCTGAAATAAATTCCCCATGCCCTGCATTGATTTGAACCAAGCGCCACAACAACTTTGTGTTCACCTGCGTCAGCGTCAAACTTAACAATGGCTCTATCCTCCCATGCAGGATTTGTCCCTTCAGGGTCATGAAAAATTTCTTTGTCATCCATCCAGAGTTTTACAGGTCCATCATAACCAATGCAGACAGCGAGTTTCATTGATTCTGCAAGTTTTATCTTTTTTGAAAACCATATAATAAAGTCCTTGCCTTTATATTCAGCAAGTCTTTCATGCAGGTCGCAAAATCTTGATGGAAACTTTATTGAAGTCCAGTTAATATCTTTAGAATGCTCAATTTTCAGTCCATTCAATTTTGCGTCCACTGTTTCAGGAATTTCAACCGGATATGCAATATCCCATTCTGTAAACATTTCTGTTAACGCCCGATATTCTCCAAGTCGCACAGGTCCAAATACAGGAATTAATCTACCATGGGCATCCCTGATATTACAATACGGATCAAGACCATATCCATGGTAAACAGATTTTCCCTCTAAACCTGAAAGAGATAGATTCGTCCGTAAAATTACTGTATTGCCAGAAAGTTTTGTATCGAAAATAAAAGAACCGGGTTCAGGATCTCCGATACTGAAACCAGAAGGTCTTGTTCCATCTGGAAGAGTAAAAGATTTTGCAACATTTTTGAATTTCAACGCGATGTCAACACAATTATTTGGAGGCACTGGCTTCATCTGAATACTTTTTTCATCAAGTTCTATCGGTGGCTTTCCTTTTTTATTGATTCCCAATAGCACACTCATTGCATAGGCAAGCCGTTTGCCAAGAACATTCTGGTCCTTGCCGCTGATGTGAATTGTGTCGTCAAGAGAAAGGTCAACCGCAGGAACAATAGAAAAATTTCTTATTTTTTTCAAAAGACCGTACTGCTGATTTTGAATTGAATTCCAGTATTCACGACGAAATCCTGTGTTGATAAATCTTCCAAGTTGCACGGCAACAAATGGAAGAGAGGGATTTTTCAAATCCTTTCTGAAGGATGAAACAAGTTTTTTCATTCTCTCTGAGTATAGAGGACATGCCTCCTGCGTGGAGTCAGATTCTCCCTGATACCAGATAATACCTGATATTTTCCCGCCATTTTTTCTCACTCTTCTTAGTGTTGCCCCATACAAGGATTTTCCACCAAGACCTTTCAGGGAAGGATCCCACTGACTCATACTTGTTCCGCCATGGGCACAGGCAATAATTCCCTGCGGAATACCTGTCAGCCGAAACATCTCCTGAGCGAAAGATACAGCAGGTCCTGTTCCAACTATGGGTTTCACATTCTTACTCCTGACAACTCCCAGTTCCACATGAACATCATCCACGCATTCCCATAGATTGTGAATGGGGTCTTTTGCAATGTCCCATCTATCATTCATATAAAATGCCCTGACCATTGGATGCGGTTTTGCGGCATCTTTCAAAAACCCGCATCCCTGCATATTTGATTGACCTGCTGCCACCCAGACATATCCAACAAGAACATCTTTTACTCTGGTCTTTTCAGTAATTTTTCCACCTTTGTCCTGAATTACAATTTCTATTGTATATGCTCCGCCTGCCTGTAATCCTGAAAGAAACCCCTTGAAGGCTCTGTTTTTTGCACATCCAGCAACAACATTGTTGTATCCCTTAATAATGTGTCCTTTACCATCCTTCACAGTCACAATAACATTTCCCTCAGTATTGCACTGGCCTGAAAATTCAATGTCAGCAACCTTTTTACTATTTACCTGTAATACCATGCGGTCAAATAATCCTGTCTCCAATTTCATTGTTTGCCCCTGTTATTTTTTCAAAAGAAGCACATCAACATCTTTAATGGAAATTTCGCAGGACACAAGTCCTTTATTCTGGGTGAATGGGATTTTTCCTGAAAGTACACTTTCAACTTCTCTGATTTTTTCAGCACACTGAATATCAAATCTTACCTTTTCCTTATCAGACCCTGACCAGTTCAACACTGTTACTGCCATTCCTTTTTCAGAAACAAGAGGCACTGCTTCAATCATTGGTTCGCTCACTGAAACAACCGGCTCTATTTGTGCCTTTTTTATAGGCATTAAAATACAACTTCTTATATCTGCCGAAAATCCGCATGGCAATTTGTTATAACCGGCTTTCCCTGATTCCATCTGGGAAAGAAAATAAGAACAACCTGGATAAAAGGCATAATGAATCACCCCACCCTTACCAGATGGCGTATAAACAATGGCAGGTGTTGAATCAGAAAATTTGGCAAGAATTTCTGAATTTTTTCTTGTTAAAATAATTTTCCCTTTTGCCCATGCTGCCTTGAATGAATTCTGTTCAATTTCAACTGTATCCACTGCTGAATCCTTCCACTTGGCCCACGAAAGAATAATTCTCGGATGGGGCTGCTCATCGATTTTCATACCCAGCCACGAGTAAAAAGCATTTGTGGGTTCATCGTATCTATCTGCAGTAATTGCAGCATGTGTTGTAACAAGAATTCCGCCAGAGTTTACCCATTTTTGTAATGCTGAGATACATTCTGCTGGCAAATTTGGCGCAGTGATAAACAAGACCCTGTAATTTGCCATTAGCTTTGTATCCATAAGGTCAGTTTCATCAACAAAATCTACTTGAATATTTGCGTGCATCAGTGCAAGATAAAGATTATATACTTCGGCCATATAAGATGTTGTAGCATGATTTTGATTCACATTTGTCGCATCAACAATACCTGAGGCGATTTCCATTTCCTTCTGGTCCCAGACAAGACTGCTCTGGGGAGTAAGAATGGCAACCTTTGAAATAAACGGTTTACCAGGATACAAAAACTCTTCTGCCTTTGCTGTAATCGTTGATGCTCTCATAACACCCTTAATCACATTTGGATTCTCAGACCAGCAGTTGCCCGGGAAATTATACTCAGGCCCAAAAACATAAAATTTGATAATTTTTCCACCGTGACCAAAAATCGTAAGCATCTTCTGAGTCACTCCATCACCAGCAGTCCTTCCAATCACATAGCCACCAAATATCACATTACTTTTCCTCGCGGCGCTTTTTAATTTACTACAGTAAAATGACCACTGATATGCAAGGTTGTCTCCAAACCAGTCCTCTGTCCACATGCATGTGGAACCCCTTGCCCTTCCAAATTCAAGCCAGTCATGAGAACCCATTGCAGAATCAGGACTTTTTTTGTCAGGATTGTTGCCAAAAGGACCTGGAAAATAGTATCTCCCAGCAAAAAAGTTCCAGTTTACAGTAATGGGAAGCCCTGGATAAAATGCTTCTTCAAGAGCTCTTGTCACCTTCGCAAAAAATTCATTAGATACATAAGAGAAAAATCTGCACGACCAGTAATAAAGTTTTCTTGAAGGCAGGTCCTTGTTGGCAACACTCCTTCCAAGTGGTTTTACTTTATCCCAGTCATTCCAACTTTTGAACCCAAAATCCTGTGGTTTGAGTCCCTGTGCTTTCAGATACGCATGAAATCTTTCAAGATTCCTTGGATTCTCATTGACATACTTGAAAACTGAAGGAAAATACCATCCAGGTTCATCAGAAACAGCAAATTGTACCATATCTTTCACATCATAGCCAGCGTCGATATACGGCTTTGCTATTTGTTCAGCCCATTGTTTGATGGCTGTATCTGATGTTTGTTTTTCATCAAAATCAAAAGCATATCCAGGCGGGCAATACACAGCCCAGGAAATTTTCTTAATCTCGGTTTGGAGAAGAAGTTCCCTCAGTTTTTTGTCAGGAGGCATCAAAAGTGCATTAACTCCCAATCTTGACAAATTATCAAGACCCTGTTTCCACTCATAAAAATCAGTACTCCCACCAATAAACCTGTCAACGATAAGAAGTTTTTCTGGTCTTTTTACTTCTCCAATAGATTCTGCTGCTTTATTAATATGGTCCCAGTACTTCTGGTTATATTGAGCCATTGTACCCATTTTCACAATACCATTTTCTTCCCATTGAAGAATACTTACAGTCATTGCCCCTGAATCATAGTGAAGCGCCTGTGAAGAATATTGCTTTCCGTCAACTTCATATTCCAAGGATATTTTTGTGTCAGAAACTGGCGGATTAATGCCTATACGGACAACAAGAGGATATCTTCCCATATAAAGATTTGGATATCCCTTTTTGATTGCATCAATATTCTCTGAATCTACCTTTGTCCATTCGCTCCAGGTATTTTTACCAACAAAAAAGTTAATTTTGCCAATCCCAACCTGAAATTTCTCTGCCTGCGAAGTTTGAGGCGGTTCAACTTTTATCCTGAAAGAAAATTCCCTGCCATATGAGAATGCAAAGTTTGCAATCAAAAAAAGCCCTGTGAAAAGCGATATGATACTTCGTCTAATCACTCATTCCTCCTTGTTTTAGTTTTTTATCAATCAATTTCGCTGCCTTTTCTCCTGAAAGAAACATACCACCAAATACTGCGCCCATCCTTGGAGAACCAAAAACAGCATTCGCAGCCATTCCACAGACAAAAAGCCCTGGATAAACCTCTTTTGTGTTTTCAATAATTTGATTCTCCCCTTTTTCAGCCCACATTGACTTTTCCCCTGACACAGCACCAGTGGAAGTTTTAAGATTCTGGCCAATTTTTCTTTCAACAATTCTGCATATCTCTGCATCATGACCTGTGGCATCAACAACAAAGTTTGATTTTATTGAAAGAGGGTCAACATGAAGTTTTGCCCACATTACAGAACTCCAGTTAATCACAATGCCACAAATCACATTTTCTCGTATCACCACATCCTCAACACTCATCAAATTGAATATTTTAACACCTGACTTCATCGCACGATAGCATAGAGCAGATACAGTTTCAATGGAACTTGCCACATAAAGATCGTCATTAAATCTTCTTACAGTGATACCAAGTCCATCAAAAATTCTCAAAACCTCCTTCTGAATTACGATGCTGTTAAACATCATTCCACCACCAGGCATTCCTCCACCTGCCCGTAAATGCCTTTCGAACACAGCAACCTTATAGCCAGATTGAGCAAGCTTATATCCACACATCAATCCCGATGGGCCTGCTCCAACTATCGCAACATCAAGGGACAAACTATCAACAAAATTTTTTGTAAAATCTTCTATGATCGCTTTAGAAATATCAATTTCATCCATTGTCAATCCTTTTTTATTTTGAATCTTTTTCAACAACTTCAACAGGTAGCATTAATTCCCGGGCATTTCTTGCAAAACACGATGGGACTGTCATGAGAACGCAAACACCACTACCCTGCTGGATTTTCCATATTTTTCCATCTTCTCCTGGTTCCACAGGAATATTAAAATACGTATTCGCTCCAGTAAAGGAATGAACCTTTTTCCCTGAACCATTGATAACATTTCCTTCGCCTGTCACATAGCCACCGATAATTTTTGTTCCTTTCGGCACATAAAAAACAAAATTCCATCTTCCCATAAAATGAGGTTGTTTATCCAGCGAGGTAAAGATTGTTAAGGGCGTTCTGTCAAGAAACTCAATCTTTGTGCCAGCCATTCTATCCTCAATCTCTATCCAGTGAAGTCCCTGATATTTTGTTTTGAGAATAACGATATGTTCGGTTTTATCTGGAACCACAGATGCCTGGTCAATATAACTTGAAAATTCCTGTTCAGCGGGATACAGAAATACCTTTACATTTCCCCTATCCGAATAAATCAATCCTCCTGTGATTCTAAGTTTTATGTCAGCAGGCGCCTTTTCAACCCAGATGTAATAAGTATTTTTTCCTCTTGTTCCAAAAACCGGTGTATCGGCTGGAATCTGGTCTGTCAGGTTTAGTTTTGTTACTGGAACAAGTTTCATGGTATATGAAACCGGCTTAAAATCAACAAGATTGTTTGATGCTATTCCTTCATCAAGAATTTTCTGTATTTCGGCTTCTGAAAAGGGAGTGCTGTCTTTCCAGGTGTTTTTACCTTCAGGCACATTCCATTTTGCCTCTTCTGGAACCTTCACACTTTTATCCCTGCCTGGCAGGTCCCTGTATAATGCGAGACAATGCACCATCATAGTATCCTTAATTCTGTAAGCATGTCTGATCACATCTTCAAATGCCTGCTGACGTTTTTCTCCTTTTGATTCAGAATAAATCTTGAACAGTTCCACATATCGAGTGTAAAGAACCAGGTCATTGATTCTTGATTGAATGAGTGGGTCCTGCGTTTTTTTCTTTGCATCTGCAAGAATCCTGTACATCCTTCCTATTAAATCTTCTGTCAGAAGTGGTTTATTATCCCTGTCAATTAACTGATAAAATTCTTCTATCTTATCCTTTGCTGATCCAAACATTTTTTCGAAAAAGTCCTTCTTCAATTCATCCACTCTTTTTACCTCATTAACATCCCACAGCACCCTTGATGCGACATAATAGCCCAATCCATTAGGTCCCCAGTTATCACTTGATTCAGCAGAAAAAAATCTTGCGCCTTTTGAGTGGAAATCTGCTATGCTTTTTGCAAGAGATGTTACCCCTGATGCCTTGGGAGAACCCGGTAAATCTCTATCCCATACATTTACTCCATAGTATTCTCTGATACCAATGGTGGCTCCTTTTTTTGCCCATCCTTCTATTAACTGGTCAACCGTATATCCTCCCCTGATAAATGCTGTGGCAACACTGATAATCACATTCGGATGAACCTTAATATTCGGTGGTGGAGAATGCATGTTATAGGCATACATTCCCACATATTTATTTCCAAATTTCTTTGATATTGCATCCGCAACTTCATTGGCTAAAGTGAGTGCCCTGTCTGAAATACTTCCCATCTTTGCGCAATTTTCACACTCACACCAGCCGCCGCCATCACTTGGTTCCATTGAGATTGAATCAAGTTCAGGGTTTTCCTCAAATGCTTTTATTGCATAATCAACAACAAGTTTTCTTAAGCCAGGGTTTGAAATGCAGAATTTTGACGACTTTCTTTCTCCGTTCACAAGACCAAGATATTCAGGATGCTTCTCGAATTCTGCTTTGTTTTTTGAAATAACGTGGTCATAGGCATGGCCTGTATTCAATGTAATGCTGGAAACTGCTCTGTTTTTCTTGCACCAGATATTATATGCTTTGACATTTTCAGGCCAGGAGCCATAGCCATACCATATTCTTCTTGCGTAATAAGCAGGTTGTTCGATCTTATCAATGTTAATGGAAAGGGTTTCCTGTTTTGGAATATATTCCCATTTTGCAGGTGGGAAAAACTGCCTGTACCCAAGCAAATAAAGTAAATCCCATACTGCATCTTCAACTGCTGTATCTGTGGCTCCAATAACATAGATACCATCCTTATGAGATCTTAAAATATATAATTCCCTTTTTGTCATATCCTTTGGGTCTGGCTTTTCCTTAAAACTAAGAGAAGGAAAATCCTCAAACCTCCCTACTGATATGCCTTTTTCCCCATCGCCACTGATAACCCTGAACTTACAGTTTGAAATCTTTCCAAGATAGTCAGCAAGGTCTTCTGCTGCTTGCTTTACTCTGATCGTCGGAGTTTCTGGAATCACAATATCAGTCAATACCTGTCTGTTTTTTGCTATCTGAAAATCTGTTCCTGCAAAAGCCGATATTCCAAAAACAAATACTGTGATTAACACAAACAACGATATCCTTTTCACTGTGCCTTCTTTTTTATGCCCTCACAACATTTTTATAATCCTTCCTGTACACATTTCTTGTGTCAACAATGAGACCGCATGCAGATTGAAGAAGTTTATAATCAATGTTTGAGTGATCAGTGACGATAATAGCTGCATCATAATTTGAAATTGTCTTTTTGTTAAATTTTACAGAAAAAATCGGATGGCAAATCTGGCGGCAACTTAAAATATTTGGAATGTAGGGGTCATAGTAATCAACCTTTTTCACATTTTTCTCTTCGAGAATCTTCATAATCTTGATACCAGGAGATTCTCTTGCATCATCAACATCTTTTTTATAGGCAATGCCTATAATGAGAATTTTGCTTTTATGAAGGGTTTTTCCCTGTTTATTAAGGGCTTCAGTGAGTTTTTCAACAACATAATAAGGCATCTGGGTATTAATCTCCCCGGCAAGTTCAATAAATCTTGTCCGAAAATCATATTCCCTCGCCTTCCATGTTAAATAAAATGGATCTATGGGGATACAATGACCACCAAGGCCAGGACCAGGATAAAAAGCATGAAAACCAAATGGCTTTGTTTTTGCCGCTTCAATTACTTCCCAGATATTTATTCCCATTCTATCAAAAAGTATTTTCATCTCATTTACAAGAGCGATGTTCACACTGCGATAGATGTTTTCAAGAAGTTTTGCTGATTCAGCAATCTCCACGCTTGAAACAGGCACAACCTTTTCAAAAACCTGCTCATACAAAATTTTACCAAGTTTTAAGCATTTTTCTGTCATGCCACCAACAATTTTTGGAACTTTTTCAGCAGGAAATTGCTTGTTTCCAGGGTCTTCTCTTTCAGGCGAAAAAACAACAAAAAAATCTTTTCCAACTCTCATCCCTGTTTTTTCAAGCTCAGGAACAAGTATTTCTCTTGTTGTACCAGGATATGTGGTTGATTCAAGAGAAATCAACTGGTTCTTCCTCAGGTGTTTCGAAATTTCAATGACTGTATTTCTAATGTAAGTTAAGTCTGGTTCCCTGTGAGCATCAAGAGGTGTTGGCACACAGATAATAATAGCATCTGGCTCAGATAGTCTGGTGGTATCTGCTGTTGCTATAAAATAATGCTGATGCTGTCTTATTTCATCGTCAGAGATATGGGAAATATAGGATTTACCTCTGTTCAGTGTATCAGCCTTGTTTTTGTCTGAATCAAAACCAATAACATGAAATTGTTTTTTTGCATATCTCAAAGCAAGCGGAAGCCCAACATAACCAAGCCCGACAACTCCTATTGAATACTCTCCAGGTGCAATTTTAATCTGCGATTTCATATAACCTCCGTAATTTTTCATTTAATATAACACAACCCTATCAATCTCTCAAATTCATCAAAAAAAGACACCACCTTGACAAAAATTTGGAAATATGTTGAATAATTTGTTAGGAAAAATGTGATAAAAATTGCAAGGAATAAAAATGGGAGAAAAAATTATCCTTTCATCGTTTGAGTATAAAAGGCATATCAACAAAAATGACAAGGTAAAACTTGCACAATACGTCACACAACATATTATTGCTCCAAATGAAACAATTTTTCTTGGTGCGGGAACAACTGTTTCGTATGTTGGAGAAGAAATTGCAAGATGTTGTACAAATTACTCATTAAAAATCTGGACAAACAATATTGGTCTGATCAATATCCTGCTGGCAAAGTTTGAAAAGTTTTTCACATTTAATTTTGTGGGAATTGTCTCTGGAGAGTTTTCAAGCAAGAATATGTCCATTATTAACCTGACATTACCAGTGCCAGAAATACCAAAAATCATCATTGGCTCTCCTGCCATCAGCAGCAAAGGAATGAGTGCCGATAACATATCCACCCAACATCAGGTTGATAGTTTAATCAAAAGAACAAATGAAGTCATTATCGTGGCGGACGGCTCAAAAATAGGAAAAACAGAAACATATCTGACGAGAACCGCAAGGATGATTCGCATTGATATCAAAAAAGGAAGGAAATACCTCCTTCTTACAACAAAACCTCAGATAGATTATAAATTCTTTGAAAAAGAAGTTTCCAGATTACAAAATCTTGGAATCAATGTAAAGATTCTTTAAGGAGGCGGCATGAAAAGAAACCTCAAGTGTTCAATATGTGGAAAAAAGGTATCTGTTGATGAGGTGTTTGGCTTTTACCCTGAAGACGATTCCCTCATTTGTAAGAAATGTTTCAGTAATTTTTTTGTAAATCCAGGGAAAAAATCCTGTCTGAAAAGGACTCATAATGATAATGAGTGAAAACTAAACTATGTGTGGAATCACTGGTTACATAGGAAAACAGAAAGTAGTATCAAACGTGATTGAATCACTTAAAAAACTTGAACACTGAGGATATGAGTCCTGTGGCATCGCATTTATAAACAATAGTTCACTATAAGTGGTTAAAACTGTTGGCAGAATCGCCAATCTCTGCGATAAATGACAAACAAAAACATTGAACAATATTGAGGAAATCAAAACCCGGTGAGGGAAAACATTTTTCACAACAGAAAATAATCAGGACATTAAACAAATCTATGATAGTGCAATATTGATTCATGGCTCAAAAAACTTTCACCCATTTGTTCAGTTGTTGCATTTCAACTTCTTTCATATTTCCTCGCGCTTGAAAAAACCTTCCTGTTGACAGGCCCAGAAATTTAGCAAAAACAGCCCCTGTGGAATAGTATTTTATTTTTTCTCCTGTCATAGTAAAATGAAACAGGAGGTATTGCAATATGAAAATCACATCCGTAAAAAAAAGAAATGGACAGATCGAGAAGTTTGCCGAAGAAAAGATTACCCTTGCTATTTATAAAGCACTTAAAGCCAGAAAAAAGGATGATTTTTTGCTTGCAGAAAATCTGTGCAAACAGGTCGTTAAAACCCTTGAGAAAGAAAAGCGTACCTGTGTGTCTGTTGAACACATTCAGGATATCGTTGAAGAAACGTTAATGAGAAACAATCTTCCTGATGTCGCAAAAGCATATATTCTTTATAGAGACAAACGAAGGGAAATTAGAGAAAGTAAAAAAATCATTGGCGTTGAAGATAGATTAAAACTTTCTATTAATGCCATCAGCATTCTCAAACAAAGATACCTTTTGAAGGACGAAACTGGAAGAATTATTGAAACACCTGAACAGATGTTTGAAAGAGTGGCACGGCATATTGCATCTGCTGAAAAGGATTCTGAAAAGGCAGTTTATCAGGAAAAATTTTACAAATTGCTTACAAACCTTGAGTTTCTTCCAAACTCACCCACATTGATGAATGCAGGAACATCTCTCGGACAACTTTCAGCATGCTTTGTTCTACCTGTACCTGATTCAATTATCGGCATTTTTGGCGCACTAAAAAACATGGCAATTATCCATCAAAGTGGTGGTGGTACTGGCTTTTCCTTTTCAAATATCAGACCAAAGGGAGACATTGTCCGCTCAACAATGGGAGTTGCCTCAGGGCCTGTCTCCTTCATTGAAATTTTTGATAAGGCAACAGAAGTTGTAAAACAGGGTGGAAGACGGAGGGGAGCAAACATGGGGATACTAAGAATTGACCATCCTGATATCATTGAATTTATCACATCAAAACGGAAAAACATCCTAACAAACTTTAATCTTTCTGTTGCTGTCACAGACACATTTATGGAAAGCGTTTTAAAAAACAAAAAATTTGAGTTAATAAATCCAAGAACAAACACTGCCATAAAAACTATACCCGCAAGAGAACTTTTTGATATTGTATGTGAGTGTGCATGGGAAACAGGAGACCCTGGTCTGATTTTTATTGATGAGATTAACAGAAAAAACCCAACACCAGAAGTTGGAACCATTGAAGCCACAAATCCCTGCGGTGAACAGCCACTGCTTAATTATGAATCCTGCAATCTTGGTTCAATCAACCTGACGAAAATTTTCGATCGTGGCACCATAAATTGGGAAAAACTTAAACAAATTGTACAACTTGCCACAAGATTTCTGGACGATGTGATTGATGTAAACCACTATCCTATCAAGGAAATAGAACAGATGACGCTTGCCAATAGAAAAATTGGACTTGGCATTATGGGATGGGCTGATTTACTTGCTGAACTTGAAATTCCTTATGCGAGCAAGGAAAGTTTAAAACTCGCAGAAAAACTTATGGATTTTATCAACACCACTGCATTAGAATATTCAATTTATCTTGGAAAAATCAAGGGAAGTTTTCCAAACCTCAAAAAAAGTATTTTCAGAGATCAATTTGACACACTGAGAAACTGTACAAGAACCACGATTGCACCCACAGGCACCATCAGTATTATTGCTGGCTGCTCCAGCGGTATTGAGCCATTTTTTGCAATTGCATACGGAAGAAAACTGGCTGGTTCAAGTATTTTTGAAATCAATCCTGTCTGGGAACGAAAGGCAGAAAAATTCAAATTATTGAGACCAGACATTACAGCAGAAATTATAAAAACAGGTTCTCTTAAAAATATAAAAGGAATACCGGCGCATATCAAAAATGTATTCAAAACAGCGCTTGAGATTGAACCCGGTCTGCACCTTTTCATGCAGGCAGCATTCCAGCGTCATACTGATAATGCTGTTTCAAAAACAATCAATCTACCTGAAAATGCCACAATCCAGACGGTAAAAAATATTTTCATTTCAGCATATAAAATGAAATGTAAAGGAATTACGATCTTTCGATATGGAAGTAAATCATCTCAGGTGCTTTACCTCGGAAAAGATTTCAGTCAGATTGATTATCTTCAAATTGGCGAACACTTTTCTGGCTGCACAAAGGGATATTGTAATTATTAATTTCAGCGCTTTCCTGTTTTTATCGTTTCAAGGATGCCATCAAGTTGTAAAAGAAGTTTTTCAGATATATTGTCCATGTATTCTGCTGTTTCTGAAGATAAAGCACCATATCTTTTCAGGTGTTTTGCGCCCAGCTCCATAACATTTTCTCTGAATGCAGCGACCCTGCTCCATATATCATTCAATGCAGATTGAGTCGTTTTCGTAAAACCAAGGTCTTTCTTTACTGTGTCAAGATATCCCCTCAAAGCAAGGATTTGTTTTTTTAGCGATTTTCTTTGCGAAGCGCTTAAATCGTTTTTTTCTTCGTATAGCACTGACTGATACTGGCTCCCATTTACCCATTTTTCAATGGCAACCAGAAGTTCATCAAGCATTGTCAGAGTTGTTGAAATAGCTCTTTTATGATTGGAACCGAGCTTGAAAATCATTTTTACACTGTCTCACTCCCTCTGAAGGGGATTACCAAATACAGCAGATTTGCCAAGATCCCATTCGATTTCCAGCAATCTATTATATTTCGCAATTCTCTCGCTTCTGCAGGCAGAACCTGTTTTAATCTGTCCACCAGCCATTGCAACAGAAAAGTCTGCCATAAACGTATCTTCTGTTTCACCACTTCTGTGAGAAATCACATAGCCCCAGCCCGCCTTTCTGCATAGATTGATTGCCTGAATGGTTTCTGTCACCGTCCCGATCTGATTAAGTTTTATTAACACAGCGTTGCTGGCTTTTTCTTTGATTCCCTTTGCTATGAATTTTGTGTTGGTGACATAAAGGTCGTCACCGACAATCTGAATTTTGTTGCCAAGCTTTTCAGTCATTTTCTTAAAACCATACCAGTCATTTTCAGCAAGACCGTCTTCGATGGACACTATTGGATACTTTTTTATCCAGTTTTCATACAACTCTATCATCTCTTCAGAAGTTTTTTTACCCTGCTTTGATTTTGACAGATTGTACACGCCATCTTCATAAAAAGAACTTGCAGCAGGATCAAGCGCAATTGCAATATCAATTCCTGGCTTGTATCCTGCTTTTTCTATTGCCCTGACAATCACCTCGCATGCCTCATCATTACTTGATAGGTTGGGGGCAAAACCTCCCTCGTCTCCAACTCCTGTTGAATAACCTTTTTCTGAGAGAATTTTCTTGAGTGCGTGAAACGTTTCTGCGCCATACCTCAAAGCTTCTCTGAAATTTGGCGCACCAATTGGCATCACCATAAACTCCTGGAAGTCCACACTATTATCAGCATGTTTTCCACCATTAAGAATATTCATCATTGGAACAGGAAGCCGCGTGGCTCCTGTTCCACCAAGATATTGGTATAGAGGAAGCCCGGAAAGCTCTGCCTGCGCCTTTGCCACCGCCATCGAAACAGCAAGAATTGCGTTTGCGCCAAGATTTCCTTTATTTGGAGTTCCATCCAGTTCAATCATCATCTGGTCTATTTCTGACTGTCTTTGTGGTTCAATTCCAATAACTTTCGGAGCAATGATATTGTTGACGTTTTCAATTGCCTTCAGTACTCCCTTTCCACCATATCTTTTTTTGTCTCCATCCCTTAATT
Organism: Candidatus Ratteibacteria bacterium; assembly: GCA_049971295.1. GTDB lineage: Bacteria > Ratteibacteria > UBA8468 > B48-G9 > DTJG01 > DTJG01. The sequence goes on from JBMFLH010000003.1 coordinate 56,707, forward strand.
CAACTGCTTCATTCTCACCCGTTGAAGCGCCTGATGGCACTGAACTTGAAACTTTTATTCCGTTGCTCAAACAACAAAAAACCCTTACTGTGGGATTGCCCCTTGAATCAAGAATTTCAATTGCATTGAGTGAAGAAATCACAACTTTCATATTTTCCCTCCGGTCAGGTAAATCTTAAATACATATATTATCTCTATTTTTTGATTTCAATCAAGATTTTACCAGAAACGTGATAAAAGCAACACGGACTTTTCATTCATCAAGAATTCGTTCTGCTTCTTTTCTCTGAGCATCCATCACATAGGTAATACCTGATATTTTGCTTGCTTCCTCTGTAAGAGCCACAACATCCTCACGGTGCAATGAATCAAGCCTGAAGCTTCTTGCACCAGCCATCAGCTGACTTAACCCGGTTTTCAATTTATCCACAAATGTATAAATGGCGATGGCGCCCAATGGCATTTCCTTCATTTTTTTACCATATTTATTTTCAAGCATTGTGTACGTTGTAAAAATTTCTTCTGGTTTTGTTCCGTATTTAGAGACTGCAGGAGGTAATTTCTCCCATTTCCCATGACCAGAACCTGTGAGTGCCTTTTGAATATTGTCACCAACAAAACCAGGTATCATAAGAGCCCGTCCCATGCAAACAGCCTTAAAATAGGGTGCCCCCATCGCAAGTACCTTGAAAATGTGGTCCTCTGTTGAAAAGCCGCCAGCCATAGCAAGATCTGGTATCCACATATTTTTCCTGACAAGTTTCTGGGCAAATTGATAGGCAAGGCTCTGGAGGTAAAATGTGGGTATACCCCACTCCTGCATCATTCGCCATGGACTCATTCCTGTACCACCACCTGATCCATCAATAGTCACAAGGTCAACCCTTGCGCTTGAAGACCATTTTAATGCCATCGCCAGCTCTCTTGGTCCATAGGCACCAGTTTTTAAACTCACCCTTTTTACTCCGACACTTCTTCTGAGATATTCAACAGAACGAACAAATTCTTCCTCATCAATGAATCCCAGTCTTGAGTGCCTCTCAAATTCCTTGATTCCTCCCTTTTTATATGCTTCCTGAACTGATGGATTTGAAGGATTTGGGACAATAATATAACCACGTCTTTGCAAGCCAAGCGCCCTTTCTATGTCTTTAATTTTGATTTCACCACCAATTGATTTTGCCCCCTGACCCCATTTGAGTTCTATGGATTCAACACCCAGTTTTTCAACCACATATTCTGCAACACCAAGGCGGGTATCCTCAACATTCAATTGAACAATAATATCACCATATTCTTCCTGCCACTGTTTGTAAATTTTGATTCTTCTTTCCATTTCAGGAGACCTGATGACCTTACCATGTTTATCCACTTCAAGTTGCTGATCTATGCCACAGACATTTTCTCCAACAACAAGGGAAATTCCTGATATTGCTGCCCCAACAGCAAAACTTTCCCAGTGCTTTCTTGCAATGTCTGTGGAACCGAGGGCTCCAGTAAAAATTGGCATCCGCATCCTTACAGGATAAAGATGCCCGTAAACTGCTGTTGTATCAACTTCAGGGAAAATTGCCTTATCAGGATTTGCTTCGTTGATTGCTTTTGCCCCCAGAGCATAACCCATAATATTCAGATGTGAATAATCAACCGGGTATTGTTTGTCACAGCCAGATGTAATTTCTCCAAATGGTCCGGGGTAAAGGGCTTCTCTTCCCCTGAAAGAAGCCTTGAAAATTTCACATAAACCAGTACAGTCTTCCCTGCATACGGTACAGATTCCAGAATTCGGGGCAACATCTCTTGAACGATTTTTTGTTCCTGTTGCCTCATTGGCATTCGGCCTTTGCAAATTCATTTGGTCCTCCTGGTAAAAGGTTAAAAAATAAACAACTGATGGCTGAGTGGCACCTTTGCCTTATTTAAATTGGAAAATGCTGTTCTTGCTGGTTTTTGGACTTCTTTGTCCGGTGAGCTTCCTTGCTTTTATACTATATGCTATAATAAAATCGATGACATGTCAAATTTCTGATTTGTGATTAGCCCATCATTACTTCAAAATTTCTATCATTGCCCTGAATTGGAAGGTAAATCCATTTCCCACCAGAACCGTGTGAAACATGAAACCCTATTATCACTTCAAGAGCAATGAGACCATCTTTCCCTGTACAGGCAGGACTTCCTGCTTCAACAAGACAACTGACAATATCTTCCATCGCATAATCAAGGGACGTCTTATCCCCAGTTTCAGGAACAATTTCCTTTGAACCATCCTGCCAAAAATTTATCTTTGCACATCTGTTCTGAATAACAATTTCTCCTCTGTCTCCTGTTACTCTGACAACAAGTGGAAACAATCCTGCCTGTGGTGCATCAATAAATGCCCTCATCCCGGATGAAAATAAAATAATTCCCCAGCCACCAAAGTCCTTATACTGAGGTCCCCTGCAATCAGGGTATAAAACTGGGTCCAAACTTCCACTGACTGCAAGAGGTTCCTGCCCTGTTATCATTCTCAATATATCAAACATATGCGTTCCTATGTTCCCCAACCTACCTGTGGGCCAGTGAACGAAAGCGTTCTGAACTTTCCCGATAGTATCCGATTGAACTATCTCACCACACTTACTCCAGAATTTATTCCATCTCCTGGTGTGATTGATCGCAAGTATCGTGCCATATTTATCACAGGTTTCAATCATTCTATCAGCGTCAGAAAGTTTTGTGGCTATGGGCTTTTCGCAAAAAATCGCCCTGACACCGGATTGAGCACAGCCAATTGTGATTTCCGCATGAGATGGCGTATGTGTTGCAATACTCACGATATCTGGCTTTTCAACTTCAATCATTTCACGCCAGTCAGAATAAACCTTTGTGTCTGGAAACTTCTGTTTGAATCTGGCTCTTCTGCCTTCATCCCTGCTTGCGCCAGCAACAAGTTTGATATGCGAATTGCTTGCCATTGCCTGTGCATGTGTTCCATCAAGGTTTCTCACATCCTGCCCGATTGCCCTTCCTGAAACTTCATCACCAGCACCAATGAAACCAAGTCCGATCACAGCACCCTTAAAAATTGGCTTATTTATCATCTTTTTTTGGCTCAGAAATCTGAATTACTGCGATATTCTGCCGCGAACCTGCTGAAATGGGGTTCACTTTTCCCTGTATTTCCTGAATAACATTGGCCTGACCAAAATCATTCCTGCCCCATGCGTATACCTTCCTGTCCTTTATTAACGCCAGACTATGAAAACCTCCTGCTGACACTGATATAACATTCCCCTGTATCTCTAAAGGTACCCTGCACTGACCATATTCATTGTATCCGTTCGCATACCCCTTCCTTCTTTTGTTACTAATAAACTGTGGTAACCACCCGCTGATATGCTTTTAAACTCTGTTCCTTCTGGAATATAAGGATACGTCTGATATCCCCATCCAACAATCATTTCCTGAGCATGAACCTCAGCAACTGCAAACAATACAGTTGTCAGCATTACACCAATCACATACAAAACCTTTTTCATTTTCTGTCTCCTCATATTTCACTGTGCGCCACAACTGTTCCACAAAGATACTATCAAATACTCGTCCCCGCCCATCCATGCTGATGCGTATCCCGGACGATTCCAGCCGGACAGTGAAATCAGTGCTGGTAAATGCCGTTTCTTGGTCGGAATGGAGGATACCCGGTTTGTTCATGGCCAATCCTTGATCTAAAGCCGCAAAACACAAATATCAGTCCATTAAAACAAATTTCACTCTTCTTGCAATAGGC
>JBMFLH010000004.1:0-48807 GCA_049971295.1 Candidatus Ratteibacteria bacterium
ATTGCGTTATATTTTCAAGGCAAATCAGATGAAGTTTTATTAGAAAAAAAGGAAGAAAAATATTTATTGGGGCGAACAAGGAGGGATGCGCCTGACATTGATTGGACTGTAAAGGTTTATGGCAGGGCAAAGTTAGGTGATATTGTTAATGTCAGGATAACGAAAAGTTCTTTTTATTCTCTTGAGGGTATGATTTCTGAATAGATTTTTTCATGCATGATGGTTTTTGTATTATCCGTATGTTAATGTTTTCACACAACTGCGATTTGACACTCCGTTTTATTCCACTTATAATGTAATATCATGAAAAACATCCTTTTACTTCTGCAAAATCTTTATATTTTTGCACAAACATGATTTATGGAAGGTGATGGAAATATGAAGAAGGAACTTGTAGCATTGCTTGATTACTGGGAAAAGAACAAGGGCATATCCAAGGAATTTCTTATTTCGTCCCTTGAACAGGGATTATCCTCTGTTTACAGAAAAAAGGCATCGCTTGAGGAAAATATCAGGGTAAAGATAGATCCTGAGACCGGTGATATTAATTTTATTGATGAACAGGGCAAGCAGGTTCCTCCTCCTTCTTTTCCATGGGAAAGAATCGCAGCCCAGACAGCCAAGCAGATTTTGATTCAGAAGATTCGTGAAGCAGAAAAGGCAGCAATATACAATGAGTTTAAGAAACTTGAAAATACCATTGTTACAGGGCGCGTTGAAAGATTTGAGACAGGTAACATCGTTGTTGCCATTGGAAGGACAGAAGGGTTGCTTCCCCAGAAACATTTACTTCCTCATGATAGATTCCACGTAGGAGATCCTGTGAGAGGGTTGATTCTGGAAGTTCGAAAACCAAACAAGGGCGTGTATCCGATTATTATGTCAAGAACCGCAACTGACTTTGTCAGAAGATTGCTGATGGACGAGATACCTGAAATCAGGGATGGCCTGGTTGAAATAAAGGCAATTGCGAGATTTCCAGGGGACCTGACCAAGGTTGCTGTAGATTCTTCAGACCCGAGAATCGATCCTGTCGGAACATGTATAGGTGATAAGGCAAATAGAATAAAGAATATTACAAAGGAACTTGGTGGAGAAAAAATTGAAGTTGTTAGATGGTATTCTGATCCTAAAAAGTTCACTGCGAGTGCCCTTCTTCCTGCTGTGTGTGAACGGGTTGTTTTTGATAAAACAAAAAATGAAGCGCTGGTCTGGGTGAATAGAGACCAGTTATTTGTTGCCATCGGAAAGAAGGGGCAAAATGTCAGGCTTGCGTGCAAATTGACAGGATGGAATATTATTGTTAACAGGTCCGAAGGTGAAGGGCCTGCGACTTTGTTGCTGGGTATCAGTGAGGAACTTGCTGAAAGATTGAGTAAAGCAGGATATGAAACAATTAAGTCCCTGAGTCAGGCAGATAATAAAAAACTGTCTGAAAAATTGAACATTTCAGAAGATGAAGCAAAGGAACTGATTGAAAGAGCTATCAGGCATATGCAGGATACCCAACCAAATGGCACATTAAATACATCGGAGAACTGATGAGGGTTTATCAATTTGCAAAGCAGCTGAAAATCACGGCAAAAGAATTGATTGAAATTTGTGAAAATGCCGGGATTAGTGGCAAGACCTATGTGAGCGGCTTGAAAGACCAGGAAATCGCAGCCATCAAAGAGTACATGAAGAAAAGGAAACTTACCGGAAAACCTATTATTTCCACCGGCACAGAAACTGTTGGAGAAATCGCCTCCAAATTAGGTATTTCGGCATCAGAGATTATCAAAAATCTTTCAGATGTTGGTATCAGTGCTTCCATCAACGATAGATTAGGACCAGAGAGCATAAAGAAACTTTGCGATGCCATTGGTGTTCATGTGATGTTCAAAAGAACAAGGGAGAGTTACATTCTGGGTACAGCTATAGAAACTGATAAAGACCTTGTTCCACGAGCTCCTGTGGTGACAGTGATGGGACATGTTGACCACGGAAAGACGACAATACTTGATTATATTAGAAAATCAAATGTGGCTGCAAGAGAATTCGGGCAGATTACCCAGAAGATTGGTGCCTACAAGGTAAACCTGAACGAGGGTTCTATTGTTTTTATAGATACCCCAGGACACGAAATTTTTACAGCGATGAGAGCCCGGGGAGCGCAAATTACAGATATTGTGGTTCTTGTCGTGGCTGCTGACGAAGGAGTGAAATTACAGACAGTGGAAGCCATAAACCATTGCAAGGCAGCTGGAGTCCCTGTGATTGTTGCCATCAATAAAATTGACAAACCAAATGCGAATCCAGACGTGGTGAAGAAACAATTGAGCGAGTATGGGCTTGTGCCTGAAGAATGGGGAGGGCAGACAGTTTTTCTTAATGTTTCAGGTGTGACTGGAGCCAATATCAAGGAATTGCTTGAAATTATCCTTCTTATGGGAGAAATGATGGAGTTAAAGGCAAATCCTGAAAGGCCCGGTGAGGGGGTTGTTCTTGAAGCATATCTTCACAAACAAAAAGGGCCTGTCATTGATGTACTTGTTCAAAATGGATCAGTTCGTACAGGGGACTTTTTTGTTTGTGGTGAATCATGGGGTAAGGTAAGAGCTATGTTTGACGAAAACGGTAAAAAACTTGAAAAAGTAGGCCCATCAACTCCTGTGGAAGTTCTCGGTGCCGATTCTGTTGCGGTTCCTGGCGACGTTTTCAGAGTTGTGAATTCTGAGGCAGATGCTCGAAGAATTGCTGAAGAAAAAAAACAGGCAAATAAACTTGCTCATGAAAGGTCGCAAAAAGTTCTTACCCTTGAAGACCTTCAGAAACAAATTCTTCAGGGAACTTTGAAGGAATTGAAAATAGTTCTTAAAACAGATTCAATTGGTTCTCAGGAAGCAATCAAATCTTCTCTTGAAAAATTCAGTCAGGCATCTGTAGAGAAACAGGGTCCATCTGTTAATTTAATACATTGCGGACTGGGTTCGGTGAGCGAGTCGGATATTCTTCTTGCAGCATGTTCAAAGGCGATTATATTCGGGTACAACATTGGTATTGATTCAAAAGCTGAAAATCTTTCCAAACAACATGGAATAGAAATTAAAACCTACCGGCTTGTATATGACCTGATAGAGGATGTCAAAAATACACTTGAAGGCATGATGAAGCCACAAGAAATTGAAGCAATGGTTGGCCAGGCACTTGTGAAACAGGTTTTCAAAATTGGTAAGAATCAATCGGTTGCTGGCTGTCTTGTTGTTGACGGTAAGGTAATCAGGGATGCAAAGGTGAAAATTGTCAGAAATGGAAAATTTGTTTTTGAAGGATATCTTTCCAGTTTGAAACGATTCAAAAATTCTGTGAAAGAGGTGGGCCCCAATACTGAGTGTGGTATAGGAATTAGTGGTTTTAATGACTTTCAACAGGGAGACATTATCCAGGTTTACCAGAAAGTTCAGGAAGGAGCAAAGGCGTGAACCACGATTGTGTATTCTGTAAAATATCTGAAGGGAAGGAATTTGCAAAAGTAGTTTATGAAAATCAGGATATTATTGCATTTCACGATATCAATCCTCAAGCCCCTGTACATTTACTGATAATTCCCCGCAGGCATTTTTCAAATTTGCTTGATGTTGACCGTCAGAATTCCACAATTCTGGCAGAAATGCTTTATGTTGCAACAGAACTTGCGAGACAAATGAAAATTGCAGAAACAGGTTTCAGAATTGTGATAAACACAAACAGGTATGCAGGTCAGAGCATTGACCATTTTCATATTCATGTTCTTGGTGGTCGGATTATGGGATGGCCACCGGGTTGATACCAGCCAGTTATGAATATTGTGCGTATCAGAGATTGCATAATTGGGGGTTCCAAACTATGTGTCATTGCGGGCCCGTGTGTACTGGAAAGCCAGGATCTTGCGTTAGAAGTTGCAGAAACCATGCATTCCTTGACACAAAAATACAAAATGTCTTATATTTTCAAAGGCTCTTTTGATAAAGCAAATCGGTCTTCAATTCATTCGTACAGAGGTCCTGGTTTGGACAAAGGACTGCGGATTCTTGAATCTGTCAAAAATAAAATTGGTGTTCCTGTTCTTACAGATGTTCATTGCGTGACACAGGTAAAATCGGTTTCAGAGGTTGTTGATGTGATTCAGATTCCGGCTTTCTTATGCAGACAGACAGATCTTCTTGTCAGTGCAGCAAAATCAAAAAAAGCAGTCAATGTAAAAAAAGGTCAATTTATGTCTCCATGGGAAGCAGATAACATCATAGAAAAGCTAACATCATCCGGTTGCAAAAAAATTCTTATTACTGAGAGAGGAACCAGTTTTGGTTACAATAATCTTGTGGTGGACTTTCGTTCGTTGCCTATAATGAGAAAATATGGATGGCCTGTGGTTTTTGACGGAACGCACAGTGTTCAACAGCCAGGAGCACTGGGAAAGTCGTCCGGTGGACAGAAAGAGTTTGTTCCATACCTTTGTAGAGCTGCTATTAGTGTTGGTTGTGATGCCATTTTTCTTGAGGTGCATCCTGAACCGAGAAATGCTTTATCAGATGGCCCTAACATGGTGGCTCTTTCTTCAATGAGATTTCTTCTGGACCAGTTAAGTAAAATCTGGAATACTGTGATTAAAATTAGAGATAGGGATGAAGACAAATTTCAGTGAAAGAAAAATTTTGATGGCAGCAAAAAGAGTAATAGACATTGAGATTGCCAATCTTCTTAGAGCAAAGAAACATCTTGGTGCAGAATTTGTGAAGGCTATCAAAATGCTTGCTTCATGCAAAGGAAAGGTGATTGTGACAGGTATCGGGAAAAGTGGAATCATTGGTAGAAAAATCTCTGCAACGTTTGCAAGTACTGGTACACCGTCAACATTTTTACATCCAGGAGAGGCAATTCACGGAGACCTTGGCATGGTATGCAGGTCAGATGTGGTTATTGCTATTTCAAATAGCGGTGAAACAGATGAAATTTTGAAAATCGTTCCTTCATTAAAAAAAATTGGCACTCCGATTATCAGTATTACCTCTGACTCCAGAAGTTCTCTTGGTTTGCAGAGTAATATTGTGTTGAATACTGGAGCCATCCAGGAAGCTGACCCTTTTTCTCTTATTCCAAGTTCCAGCACAACTGCTGCACTTGTCCTCGGGGATGCTATCGCAATAACCTTGCTATCAGTTAAAGGATTTCAAAAACAGGATTATGCCTTTTATCACCCTGGAGGCAATCTTGGTCGAAGATTGATGTTGAAAGTAAAAGATGTAATGCAAACAGGAGAGAGGATTCCGGTTGTTGATTCAGATAGTACAATGGAGGATGCGATAACTGAGATTAACAGAAAAAATCTCGGGTTTACACTTGTGATTGATAAAAAAGAAAGAGTTGTTGGAATCATTACTGATGGGGACATCAGAAGACTGCTGGCAAAGAAAAAGAATGTTTTCGATTTCAAAGCATCAGAGTGTATGACGCACAACCCGCTGGGTATAGAGGAAGAAAAACTTGCGGTTCAGGCGCTTGCCATTATGGAAGAAAAAGAGATTACCTGTCTTGTCATCAGGGATAAAAAGGGTAGAGCAAAGGGGATTGTGCATCTTCATGATCTTCTGGGAAAGAGGCAATTCAGTCAGGAATTGTAATATGGACTTTTCAAGAATTAAAATTGTTGCTACAGATGTTGACGGAGTGCTCACGGATAGCAGAATATTTTATGGGGATGCAGGTAAAAGAGGAAAATTTTTTTCAGTCCGGGATGGATTTGCGTTTAAACTGTTGAAATTAGCGGGTATTAAAAGTGTCATTATTTCTGGAAAGAAAACAGGCATTGTAAAAACCAGGTTTTCTGATGTGCAGGTAGATTCAATCTATGAAAATGTTAATGATAAAATGGCAGTGATAAAAAAAATTTGCAGGAAAGAATGTGTGACAATGGAAGAAATCTGTTATATTGGTGATGATATACTTGATATTGAGGTATTGAAAAGCGTGGGGTTTTCAGTTGCTCCGCGTGATGCAGATGAAGAGATAAAAAGTGTTGTAATGTATGTAACAGCAAGAAAAGCCGGTGAAGGGGCTTTCAGAGAATGCGTGGAAATAATATTGAAAGGACAAAAAAAATGGCAAAAAGTGCTGGAAAAGTCATTACAATTTTAGCGATTTTTCTGTTAACGATGTCAGGATGTGCTCGCAAGAAACCATCCCTTGAAACTCAGGAGTCAGGGCAAATATTGAAAAATTTTACATTGGAATTTTTTGACAGTTCTTTCAAAATCACACTGATGGGACTCGCGGCAGAAAAAAAACAGGATTCTCATACATCAGTTTCACAACCAGCAATCGAAATCAAGAACAAGAATTTCATTCTTGATATCAAGACGGGTTCTAAGGGAACAGGTGAATTGTTTCTTGACCCCTCAACGCAGGCTATCACAAAAATTGTGATACAGAACGATATTATGATAACCCAGAAAAATCCAGAAAACTCTCAAATCAATTTTTCAGCCAAATGTGAAAAACTGACTTATATTGAAAAGGATGATACTGTGATTATGGAGGGTTCACCACAGGTGAATCAAGGAGCAAATTTTTACAGTGCCGACCGCATCATATACACATTCAAAGAAAACAAACTCAGGTTTGAGGGAAATGTTCAGGTTCGTTTCAAAAAAGAAAGTTCTGGCAATAATTAGTGTTTTTGTTTTGTTAAATCTGGTATCAAGCTGGGCTGAAACTGTCAGGATTTGTGTCTGGGAAGGTAATCAGAAACCACTTCTGGAATCCTTCAAAGGAAAATATAGGGGACAATTGTCTCTGGTCAAATGGAACAAAAAGTATCTTATTATCAATACAATGGATGTTGAAGAATATTTATTTGGTGTTCTCGGAAAAGAGATGGAAAAATCCTGGCCATTTGAGGCATTAAAAGCACAGGCAGTTTGTTCGCGAACTCTGGTATATTACTATAAAGACCTTGCGATGAAAAAAAATCTTCCCTATGATGTCAGCGATACAATTTATCACCAAGTGTATGGCGGCGTGACGAGTGAAAACGAAGCCATCGTTAGAGCTGTTGAAGAAACCTGTAATCAGGTGCTTGTTGGAAATAAAGATGATAAAGGGTATAATATCGTTCCGACTTTTTTCCATGCGTGTTGTGGGGGGCATACAACCTCAGCTGAGGACATCTGGGACGGGCAGTACTTTTTGCTTAAAGGGGTTGAAGATCCATATTGTGAGGGGACTCCATTTTATTGGTGGAGCAAGACATTTACCAGAGACGAAATCAGTTCTATCGTGGGAACAGATGTTAATGCGGTGGATACTGTTGGATTTGACAGCAGCGGCCGTGTGAAACGAATTGAATTTTCAGGAAAGTTCGGGAAAAAGGTAATGAGTGCAGAAAAGTTCAGGATGTTAACGATAAACAATAATACGACATTCAAATCTGTAAGGACTTTGCCAAGTACAATGTTTACTGTGTCAAAAAAAGGTAATCAATTCATTTTTAGTGGTAAAGGGTATGGGCATGGTGTTGGAATGTGCCAGTGGGGCGCAAGGCGAATGGCAGACGCGGGTAAAAATTACTTAGAAATTCTCAGTTATTATTTCCCGAATCTCGTGCTTGTTTCTCTCAGTGAGATACCTGCTAACAGTAATGCGATGACTGAAAAACCATAATACAGGAGGTTGATATGATTTTTCATTTGCAGCCAGTGCATGTACAACTGGATTCTGGTTTTGAGCAAGTGGCAGAAAAAAAATTTTCACGGCTTGAAAGATTTTTCCCTGGCGAGACAGAAGTGCATTTGCTTATTAAAAAGGAAAAATTTGAGTTTATTATTGAGGCAAAGGTACGTTATCGCAGAAACGTAGTATTTATGAAAACCAGTTCGAATAATTTAAATACTGGACTGGATGATATCGTAAACAAAATGAAAAACCACCTGAGTAAATTGCATGACAGAAAACATAATAAGAAAAACAGAAAATCAAAGGAAATTGAATTTTCCGGTTCAACAGTTCATAGTGAAACAGAGGAGGAATTAACATGAAAATCAGTGAATTTATCAGTGAAAAAGAAATATTAATCGGAATGAAAGCGGCCCAGAAGCAGGATGCACTTGACGAATTGTTGCAGGTTCTGGAACATAACGGGATTTTGAAGGATAGAAAGCAGGTTCTTGAAACTCTCATGGAACGAGAAAAACTTGGTTCAACTGGTATTGGACAGGGAATTGCGGTGCCTCACGCAAAGACGGACCAGATCAATAAACTTGTTTGCGCTCTTGGTATCTCAGAGAAGGGTATTGATTTTGATTCCCTTGATGGCGAACCAGTGTATATCATATTTCTTGTTCTGGCCCCCGCAGGGGCGACAGGAATCCATCTTAAGGCACTTGCCAAGATCGCCAGACTTTTGAAGGATAAAGTGTTCAGGAACTATTTGAAGATGAGTAAAACTCCTCAGGAAGCGTATCAGATCATAAAGGACGATGAGGATCGATTGAATAGCACTGGATGAAAAGATGAAACGTTTTGAAGGGATTCCTGTTTCTGGTGGGATTGCAATAGGACAACTGAAATTGATCAAGAATGTCTTTTTGCTTCCGCCTGAAAAAAAAATCACAGAAAAACAGGTTGACTCTGAAATTGAAAAGTTTGAGAATGCCCTGAAGAACGCAGAAAAAGATATTTTTGAAACACAGAAAAAAGTGTCTTCTGTTCTCGGGAAAAAATATGCTGAAATTTTTGCGATCCATTCAATGTTTCTGCAGGACAAATTTTTAAGAGAACAAACGATCCGTAACATCAGAACAGATCAGATTGAGGCAATTCATGCCTTTCATAAAACTATAGAGAATCTTCAGGCGCTTTTTGGTAAGACAGATGAGGATCTTGCAAAGGATAGAAGAAGGGATCTTCTTGATGTTGCTGAAAGAGTTTTTTCTTATCTGAGAGACGAGAAAAAAGAAAGAGTTTTTGATAAGCCAGTGATTATTGTTGCGCACGACCTTTCGCCATCACAGACAGTTTCGTTTGAAAAGAAATATGTGCTTGGGTTTGCAACAGAAATGGGTAGTGAAACATCTCATACGGCAATAATGGCAAAGGCGCTTGAAATTCCATCTGTTGTTGGACTTGGAAATATTTTGCAGGATATCGTTGAAGGGCAGGATGCAATTCTTGATGGAACAGAGGGTTATTTGATTATTAATCCTTCATCAACGGTTCTCAAGGAGTACAGGAAAAAAAGGGCTCAATTGATCAAGCAACGTAGAACCTTTTACCTTACCAGGAAACTTGAAGCACAGACCAAAGATGGAGTGAAAATTAATCTGATGGCTAACATTTCCCTCCCAGAAGAAGCAACAACAGCTTTGAAATATGGCGCTGAAGGTATAGGTCTTTTTCGTACAGAATTTCTTTTTCTTAACAGAAACGATTTGCCCTCCGAAGATGAACAATATGAGTCGTATAGAAGGGTTGCTTCAATCATGGCGGGCAGACAGGTTGTGATTCGAACGCTTGATATCGGTGGTGACAAATTTATGTCTTCTTTTCAGTCCTCAATGGATCTTAATCCTTTTCTTGGCTGGCGCGCCATCAGATTTTGTCTCAGTCGTAAAGACATTTTCAAGACCCAGTTAAAGGCGATTTTAAGGGCAGGATATCATGGAAATTTCAAAATTATGATTCCTATGGTTTCCACTTTTGAAGAAATCAAGAAAACCCGTCAGATTATCGCAGAATCGATACGTGAGTTAAAAAAAGAAAGGAAACAGTTTAAAATCCTGCCGGTTGGAATTATGATTGAAATTCCATCGGCAGCACTCCAGGCAGAATCTTTTGCAAAGGAAGCAGATTTCTTCAGTCTCGGTACAAATGACCTCATTCAATACACGATTGCTGTGGACAGGATTAATGAGAAAATTTCTTATTTATATCAGCCCTGTAATCCAGGCGTGTTAAAGCTTATCATTATGACTGTTGAGGCAGCCAGAAAGGCGAATATTGAAGTAAGTGTATGCGGTGAAACAGCGTCTCTGCCAGAAACTGTGGTATTCTTCACAGGTATTGGAATCAGAAATCTCAGTATGGCGCCTGCTGCGATTCCACAGATCAAACAGTTAATACGCAGGATTTCTTATGATAGAGCAAAAGAATTATCCGAAAGGATTTTCAATTTTACCACGCACAAAGAGATATTTGAGTTTTTGAAAAACAATATAGAAAAGGACCTGTTATGATTATGAACAACAGAAACATTATACAGAAAATTGATAAAAGTGGAATGCTGGAACTTCTTGGAAAATTTGCTCTTCAATGCAAAAAGGCAGATAGCATTGAAGTATCTTGTGTGCCTCAAAAGGAATATGATTGTATCGTCTGGGCTGCTATGGGAGGATCTGCTATAGCAGGAGACATGTTAAAACAGATTGTTGAACAGAATTGTTTCATGCCATTTATTGTCCATAGAAATTATGGATTACCGAAGTTTGTTTCAAACAAATCTCTGGTGTTGGGGATTAGTTATTCCGGAGATACAGAAGAAACGTGTGACGCCTGCATAGAAGCTGTGAATCGTGGAGCGACGGTCTGGACACTCTCAAGCGGTGGAAAACTTGAAAAATTTGCAAGGAATAAAAAAATACCTCATGTAAAAATACCGGCCGGACAACCTCCTCGTTGCAGTTTGGGATATTTATTTTTCCCTCCAGCGAATCTTCTTTTTATGCTGGGATATATCAAAAAAATTGAAGTGGAAAAAATTGCAGAGATTGCGGACATATGCACGAAAAAATACGGTGTTGATAATCAGGAGAACAATATTGCAAAGGAATTTGCAAGAAAAATACATAATAAAAATGTTGTGATATACTCTGGTGATTTTCTTTCTCCAGTTGCACTCAGGTGGAAGACGCAACTGGCTGAAAACAGTAAGCACATGGCTTCAGTGAATGTTGTTCCCGAAATGAATCATAACGAGATTATGGCGTGGAATTTTCCCTCTCATTACGTAAAAAACAGTATTGTGTTTTTTCTGTGCGACAGAAGTGATCACGAGAGGATAAAAGTGAGAATGGATTTGACCGCTGACATACTTAACAAAAAATCGATCCTGGTCCAGAAACTTGAAAGTGATGAGCCAGAACCAGTGCAGAGAATGTTTGCCCTTTTGCTTCTCGGAGACTGGATTAGTTTTTATTTGGCGTTATTGAACGGCGTGGACCCAACTGAAATTAAGGAGATATCTTATTTAAAAACAAAACTTTCGTCTTCGAATCAATAAATATTGATAGGAGGGTCAATGAGGGAATTTTATTTTACATCTGAATCTGTCACAGAAGGACATCCTGACAAAATATGCGACCAGGTGTCAGATGCAATTCTGGACGGTGTGTTGAGACAGGATTGTAATGGTCGGGTAGCGTGTGAAACCCTCGTTACAAGGGGACTGCTGTTTATTGCTGGGGAAATCACCACAGAGGGATATGTGGAGATTCCGTCTCTTGTGAGAGAACTTTTGAAGGAGATAGGATATGTAGATATGGCATATGGATTTAATTATGATGCAAGCGCCATTATTACTGCAATTCAGGAACAGTCCCCTGATATTGCTCAGGGTGTTGATATTGGCGGCGCTGGAGATCAGGGAATGATGTTTGGATTTGCTACAAAAGAAACTCCACAGCTGATGCCTCTTCCAATTATGCTGGCGCATGGCCTTGTGAAGAAACTTGCAGAGGTAAGAAAGAATAAGGTTTTGAACTATCTAAGACCAGATGGCAAATCTCAGGTGACAGTGAGATATGTTGACGATAAACCCGTGGAGGTGACAGCGGTGGTTATTTCTTCACAGCACGACGAGGGTGTATCGCAGGATAAAATTAGAGATGATTTGAGACAGGCAGTGGTTGAACAGGTGATTCCGAGAGAACTGCTGGCAACCAATTATAAATTGTTTGTGAATCCCACTGGTCGATTTGTCATTGGTGGACCGCAGGCTGACACAGGAGTGACTGGAAGAAAAATTATCGTTGACACCTATGGTGGGTTTGGAAAGCATGGAGGGGGATGTTTTTCAGGTAAAGACCCCACAAAGGTTGACAGGACTGCCTCGTATTTTGCAAGGTATCTTGCAAAAAATATCGTGGCATCAGGAGTGGCTGAAAAATGCGAGATTCAACTTTCATATGTGATAGGACAGAAACAACCAGTTTCCATTATGTTAAATATGTTTGATACCGAGAAGGTGCCAGCAGACAAGATTATAGAAATAATAAGAAAAAATCTTGATCTGTCTCCTTCTGGTATGATAAAGAAACTGAATCTTCTCAGGCCGATTTTTAGAAAAACGGCCTGTTATGGACACTTTGGAAGAGAAGAGGAAGAATTTACCTGGGAGAAAACAGATATTACTGATCTTTTTGCAAGCGCGTTATAAAAGGAGGTCGGTCTGAAAAAAAGAATATATTATGATATCAGGGATATTAAACTTGCCACACGCGGCAGGAAAAGAATTGAATGGGCGCTTCGTGAGATGCCGGTAGTCAGATTATTGCGTGAGGAAGAATCTCCAGCATTATTTAAGAATCTTGTCATTGGAGCGTGCCTTCACATTACCACTGAGACAGCAAATCTTGTGATTACCCTGAAGAAATGTGGTGCAGAGGTCTATCTTACAGCATCCAACCCTTTAAGCACACAGGATGATGTGGCAGCGTGCCTTGTAAAGGATTACGGGATTTCTGTTTTTGGAATAAAGGGAGAAGATACCAGGACTTATGCCCGACACATCAAGGAAGTTGCAACGAAAAATGTTCATCTTGTTATCGACGATGGAGCAGATCTTATAGCATTTCTTCACAACAATCCGTCCCTGGCAAAAAATGTTATTGGCGCAACAGAAGAAACCACGACCGGCATTAACAGGATTAAAAATATCGAGAAGGAAGGAAAACTTCTCTTTCCTGTTATTGGAGTAAATGAAGCATTAACAAAATACATGTTTGATAATAGATACGGAACAGGGCAGTCAACCATTGATGGGATTTTGAGGGCGACCAATATCTTGATCGCAGGAAAAACTGTTGTTGTTTGTGGATATGGCTGGTGCGGTAGGGGGATTGCGAAAAATCTCAAAGGACTCGGCGCAAATGTCATTGTGACAGAAGTTTCTCCTTTGAGAGCTCTTGAAGCAGTGATGGATGGTTTCCGGGTGATGCCGGTGAAAGAGGCAGCTTGTTGTGGCGATATATTTATCACCGCAACAGGAAATGCAAAGGTAATCTCCGAAAATGTTTTTGACAGAATGAAGGATGGAGTGATTCTTGCCAACGCGGGACATTTCAATGTGGAGATTGATATTGAAATACTTCAGAAAATATCAAAAAAAATTTCTGAAGTGAAACCATTGGTAAAGGAGTTCATCCTGAAAACAGGAAAGAGAATTTATCTTCTCGCTGAAGGCAGGCTGGTGAACCTGGGTTGTGCCGAAGGGCATCCTTCATCTGTCATGGATATGAGTTTTGCAGGACAATTTTTGAGTTTAAAGTATTTTGTAGAAAATCCAGGACTTCCAGCAAAGTATCGCACAGTGCCTGATGAGATTGACAGCAGGATTGCATTGTTAAAATTAAATAGCATGGGTATCAAAATCGATGCCTTAACATCGTACCAGAAGAAATATCTAAATTCCTGGAATTTGAAGTAATGGTTCGTATCGGTTTGACCGGGGTTTTTGGGTCTGGAAAATCAACGGTTTCCCAAATTTTAAAAAAAATGGGTATCCCGGTTATTTCGTGCGACGCCATTGTGAATCGTCTTTTAAAAACAGAAAAGATAAAAGAAAAAATTGCTGAAAATTTTGGTCGCGAGTACTTCCTTAAAGATGGAAGTATTGATAAGAAGAAACTTGCGGGTTTGGTCTTTTCTTCGTCTTTGAAGCGTGAGCGTCTTAATGAAATTATACATCCGCATGTGTTTGAAATAATGGAAAAAAAACTTGACACTTACAGGAAAAGGTGTAAAATGGCAGTGGTAGTTGAAATACCTCTTCTCTTTGAAACCCGAAGTGAAAAAAAATTCGACGTAATTATCACTGTTTTTTCCCCTTATGAGTTAATAAAAGAACGGTTAAAAAAAAGGTATTCTCCGCAGGAAATAGAAATGCGCTTGAAGTCGCAAATGCCTTTAGAGAAAAAAATGCGTTTGTCTGATTATGTTATTGATAACTCAGGTTCTCTTTCTGAAACCCGTAAACATGTAAAAACGATATTACAAGAAATAATGAGGAGGCACTCAATATGTCAGAAGAAATCAAAGAATTAAACATCGCAGTTTTGAAGAAAACAGCAATTTCGAGGTTGCAAAAACTTGCAAGGGATATGGGGATCAATGGCGTTAGTGGTTTAACAAAGGAAGACCTGATTTATAGAATCATGCAAGCCCAGGCAGAGAAAAATGGCTTGTTGTTTGGAGAAGGAGTTCTTGAAATTCTGCCTGATGGATTTGGTTTTCTTCGTTCTTCTAACCACAACTATCTTCCAGGACCTGATGATATCTATGTTTCACCTTCACAGATAAAAAAATTCGGGTTGAAAACAGGAGACACTGTATCCGGCCAGATCAGGCCTCCAAAAGAAAATGAAAAATATTTTGCACTTTTGAAGGTTGAAATGGTCAATGCCGAAGAACCAGAAAAAATTCAAGACCGCATTCCTTTTGAAGAATTAACGCCAATTCATCCTAACAAACGGTTTATTCTTGAAACAAACCCGGAAGAGATCACGACCCGCGTGATTGACCTTATCTGCCCCATAGGAAAGGGTCAGAGGGGACTCATTGTGTCTCCGCCAAGAGCAGGTAAAACCGTAATTCTTCAAAAAATTGCCAATGCCATTGCAACAAACAATCCAGAGGTTCATCTGATAGTGCTTCTTGTTGGTGAAAGACCTGAAGAGGTTACTGAAATGAAGAGATCCGTGAAGGGAGAGGTCGTCAGCGCAACCTTTGATGAACCGCCTGACAGACATGTTCAGGTTGCAGAGATTGCGCTTGAAAGGGCCAAAAGGCTTGTGGAACACAAAAAGGACGTTGTGATTCTACTTGATAGTATCACACGACTTGCCAGAGCGCACAATGTGCTGGTTCCTCATAGTGGCAAGATTATGACTGGCGGGCTTGAATCAAACGCACTTGACAAGCCAAAGAGATTTTTTGGTTCAGCAAGAAACGTTGAAGAAGGAGGTAGTTTAACAATTCTCGGAACAGCACTTATTGATACAGGAAGTAAGATGGATGATGTGATTTTTGAAGAGTTTAAGGGAACAGGAAATATGGAAATTAATCTTGATAGAAAACTTGCGGACAGAAGGACATTTCCTGCCATAGATATCAATCGTTCAGGGACAAGAAGGGAAGAACTTCTTGTGAATCCTGAAGAACTTCAATTAATATGGCTGTTGCGAAAAATTCTTGCACCATTGAATCCTGTGGAAGCAATGGAATTGTTAATTTCAAGGTTAAAGTCAACCCGTTCGAATATTGAACTATTAATGAGCTTAAAACAGGCAAGAGAAACATCAAGGTGAAAGGAGGCATTTTATGGGAATGTGGATTGGAAGAGGTCGTAAGGCGCGTGTGTGTTATGGATTTGATGATATTTCCCTTGTACCCGGAAATATGACCATCAATCCTGCTGAGGTTGATATTTCTGTGATTATTGCTGGGAAACGGCTTGAGGTTCCAATCCTTGCTGCTGCGATGGATGGGGTGGTTGACCCTAAATTTGCAGTTGCATTTGGAAAATCTGGAGGACTGGCTGTTTTGAATCTTATGGGTATCTACACTCGTTATGATGACCCCTATTCAGTCATAGAGGAAATTATTGCCTGTCCGCAGGAAAAAGCCACTGCCTTGATTCAGAAAATTTACCATGAACCAGTGAAGGAAAATCTCATTGAAAAAAGAATTAAAGAAATCAAGGATGGTGGAGTGTTATGTGCGGTCAGTTCAATACCGCAACATGCTGAAAGATTTGGTGCTATTGCTCAGAAAGCAGGAGCTGATATTTTTGTTGTTCAAGCAACAGTGACAACTGCGAAACATATTTCAAGTACTTATAAACCCCTTGATTTTTTTGAATTCTGTTCTTCTATGAAAATTCCAGTTATCGTGGGCAATTGCGTCACATATCAGGTTGCTTTGGAATTGATGGAGACCGGTATTTCCGGACTGCTTATTGGTATTGGACCGGGTGCTGCCTGTACAACAAGAGAAGTACTCGGGATAGGAGTACCGCAGGTTGCTGCGACTGTTGATTGTGCCGCAGCAAGGGACTTCTTTTACAAACGAACAGGAAAATATATCCCAATTATCACTGATGGGGGTATGATTACCAGTGGTGACATATGCAAGGCATTTGCGTGTGGAGCAGATGCTGTGATGGTTGGTTCTGCATTCGTAAGGGCAAATGAAGCGCCAGGGAAAGGATATCACTGGGGTATGGCAACATCTGACGAAAATTTGCCACGAGGAACAAGAATCCGACTTGGTACCACTGGATCTGTAAGACAAATATTATTTGGACCATCAAATACAGATGACGGTTCACAGAATCTTGTCGGCGCCCTGCGACTTTCAATGGCAAGTCTTGGCGCAAAAAATATAAAAGAACTACAGCTGGTTGAAATTGCGATTGCTCCTTCAATTAAAACAGAAGGGAAAATTTATCAGGTTGCAAAGAAACAGGCGATGATCGGAAAATGAAGGATTTTGTTCATCTTCATCTGCATAGCGAATATAGTTTACTCGATGGTATGTGTCGCATTGACGAGGTGACAAAAATCGCCCACCAGTATGAAATGCCAGGTGTTGCGATCACTGATCACGGTGCGCTATTTGGCGTGATTTCGTTTTATGAGAGTGCACTTAATCATGGTATAAAGCCAATCATTGGATGCGAGATGTATATGAGTCCTGGCAGCAGATTTGAAAAGAAAATCACAGATAAGAAAGAATATGCCTATCATCTGACTGTTCTGGCAGCCAACAACAAGGGTTATGAGAACCTGATAGAATTATCAACACTTTCTTACATTGAGGGATATTACCACAAACCGAGAATTGACAGGGAGTTGCTTTCAAAATTTTCAGATGGGTTGATAATTTTAAGCGGTTGCCTTCAGAGCGAAATTAATCAATTAATTCTTTCTGGAAACGAAGAAAGTGTATTGTCTACGCTACACTGGTATCTGGATGTTTTTGGGAAAGAACGCTTCTACCTTGAGTTGATGGAAAATGGAATTCGTGAACAGACAGAAGTAAATAAAAAGGTGATAGAGGTTGCAAGAAAAAATGGCATAAAGATTGTTGCCACCAATGACTGCCATTATCTCAGAAAAGATGATGTTTTTGCCCATGAGATTTTACTGTGTATTCAAACAGGAACTAATATAGAGGACGAGAATCGATTGAGATTCTCAAGCTCTGAATTTTATTTTAAGAGTCCTGAAGAAATGCAGTTGCTCTTTAAAGAAATTCCAGAAGCGACAAAAAACACCATTGAAATTTTTGAGAAGTGTAATGTAATTTTTAATTTTTCAACACACCATATTCCTCGTTTTCCTGTTCCAGATGGTTTATCAGACGCAGAATATCTTGAAAAACTTGTTTACGACGGTCTTCAGAAAAAATTTGGTATGTCAATCGACCAGGAACATGAAATTACAAAAAGGGTCAGGTATGAATTGGATGTCATAAAAAAAATGAATTTTTCGGGCTACTTTTTGATTATCCAGGATATTGTTAATGAGGCAAAAAAAAGAAAAATAGCCGTTGGACCGGGAAGGGGTTCAGGTCCTGGCAGTCTTGTTGCATATCTTCTTGGAATTACTGAGATTAATCCTTTGAAATACGATCTTCTATTTGAAAGGTTTCTTAATCCGGAGAGGATTTCAATGCCTGACATTGACCTTGATTTTGACGATACGAAACGAGACCAGGTGATAGAGTATATCAGACAGAAATATGGTGAAAAAAATGTTGCCCAGATAGCAACATTTGGAACTATGGGCGCAAGGGCAGTGGTAAGGGATGTTGGCAGGGCGTTAAAAATGGGCTATACAGAAGTTGACAGGATAGCAAAGCTAATTTCTTCAGAACCCGGAGCAGTTTTGAAAGAAGAACTGGCGAACAATGAGGAAATCAAGCGAATGATCAAAGCAGATGACAGAGTGAAAAAACTATTTGACATTTCTATTGCTCTTGAAGGTCTGGCAAGGCATGCTTCAACCCATGCCGCAGGTATTGTGATCACTGATATTCCGATATATAAGTATGTGCCTCTATTTCGAGGAACCAGGGGTGAGGTATCAAGTCAATTCGATATGATAGGCATTGAAAAAATGGGACTTCTCAAGATTGACATTCTTGGTTTAAAAAATCTTTCACTGATAGAAGAAGCCATTAATCTGGTAAAAATTCACAAAAAGGTGGAAATTACAGAATTTTCTGAAAACGATAAAAAGACCTATGATATGCTGTGCAGGGGAGAGTCCATAGGATTGTTTCAGATGGAAAGCCAGGGTATGCAGGAACTGTTGAGAAGGATTAAACCGAGAGTATTTGAAGACCTTATTGCAATACTTGCACTTTACAGACCCGGACCAATGCAAAGTGGAATGGTTGAACAATATATTCAATACAAAAAAGACCCATCAAAAATCAGATATGACCATCCTTTGATGGAGTCAGTACTAAAATCCACTTATGGCGTGATTCTTTATCAGGAACAGGTAATGAAACTTGCCAGTGTGATTGGTAATTTCACAATGGCTGAGGCAGATATCCTGCGTAAGGCGATGGGTAAGAAAGACCCTGAGTTGCTTGAAAAACAGAGAGAGAAATTTCTCAAGGGTGCAAAACAAAAAGGGATTCGTCAGGATGTGGCAGAGAAGATTTTTAATAATATGGCAAAGTTTGCTGGATATGGTTTTAATAAATCCCATAGTACCTGTTATGCAATGATTGCATATCAAACAGCATATTTGAAAGCAAATTATCCTCTTGAATATATGACAGCACTGCTGAACAGTGAGATTGGCAATGAAGATAAAATCAGGATGTATATTGAAGAAGCGGAAAGAATGAATATATGGGTTCTTCCGCCAGATATACAGGAAAGTCAAGAAAAATTCTCAATAGTTGGAAACGATATACTTTTTGGTTTGTCAGCGATAAAAAATGTTGGACAGGGCGCAATTCAATCGATTCTTGAAGCAAGACAGCAGGGTAAATTTGAATCACTGTTTGATTTCTGTCAGAGGGTGGATCTCAGGTTAATTAACAGAAAAGTGATAGAGAGCCTTATCAAGGCTGGTGCTTTTGATTCTTTTGAAGAACCAAGGTCTCATTTGTACGCCCTAATGGATGAAGCAATAGAACAGGGCAGTAGATTGCAAAAGCTTAACGCAGAGGGACAGCTTTCAATTTTCACAAAAACAGAAAAATTTATACCGCCATCAATACATGATGCAATTTCTGAACTTCCTGAGTGGCCAGAATCTAAACTTCTTGCGTTTGAAAGAGAAATGCTTGGGGTTTACAGAACAGGACATCCCCTTGAAAATTGTCGTGAAACACTGTCGCATTTTGTCAATGCGTGGAGCAATCAGTTGAGTGAACTGACTGAAGGAAAAGAATACTGGTTTGGTGGATTGATACAAAATCTTAAGAGAAAAACAAGCAGAAAAGGGGAAAAGATGGCAATAGGGGAACTTGAGGACCTATACGGCAAAATCGAAGTCGTTTTTTACCCGCAAATATACGAAAGTATTTCAAGCATTTTAAAAGTGAGTAATATTGTTTTCGTGAAGGGCAAGGTCGAACATAGGTCCGAAAGAACTGCTATTATAGCGAAAGATGTTGCCACAATCAATACAGTTGCCGAAAAGTGTGCGAAGAGTTTAATGGTAAAACTTTGTCTGGATACTCCAAAAAGTGTTTTGTCTCAATTAAAAGAGGTCTTTGAATCTCACATGGGTAACTCAAATGTGTATCTCATTATAAACGATAACAACGGCGGTTATGTAAAATTGAAATTAAACAAGTTTAGAGTCGCACTTGTTCCTGAACTATTTGATAAACTGAAACAGATTTTTCCTGAACAGAATATTTCTTTGAATTAACATGGAACAGATTATACAGACACTTTCCTGGAAAAACAGTTTCCTTGAAATTTTGGACCAGTCACTTCTTCCTTCAAAGGAAAAATATATTAAACTTTCCACAGT
The DNA here is from genome assembly GCA_049971295.1 of Candidatus Ratteibacteria bacterium. Taxonomy (GTDB): domain Bacteria; phylum Ratteibacteria; class UBA8468; order B48-G9; family DTJG01; genus DTJG01. Next base: position 20,298 of record JBMFLH010000004.1, read on the forward strand.
GAAACAGGTTTATTCCGCAATTAAAAGTTTAAAAATTAGGGGCGCTCCTGCTATAGGACTTGCTGCTTCGTTTGGTTTGCTCCTTGCGGCAAAGCAAATAAAGACAAAAAACAAAGATCGGTTTTTTCATTTAATTCACAATAACGCGACATATTTAAAAAGCTGTAGACCGACCGCCTACAACCTGTTTTACGGTATTGACAGATTGATTGGAGTTGTAAAACAAAATATGCATCTTTCCATTGAAGAAATCATAATGATGATGGAAAAAGAATGTATGACGATGTTTTATGAGGACCTTCAAAGCAGTGTCAGAATAGCAGAATTTGGAGAAAAACTTATCAAAAACGGAATGAGGATATTGACTCATTGCAATGCAGGAGCTCTTGCCACTTCAGGCATCGGTACCGCGCTTGCTCCACTTTATCTCGCAGCAAAAAGAAATAAAATAGTGGAAGTATTTGTTGATGAAACAAGACCTGTATTACAGGGTGCACGACTCACCATGTGGGAGTTAAAAAAAGCAGGTATAAAATGTACTCTGATATGTGACAGTATGGCCGGTTTCATTATGCAGCAGAAGAACATTGACATGGTGATTACAGGCGCTGATAGAATTGCAAGAAATGGTGATACTGCCAATAAAATTGGCACTTATTCTGTCGCGGTTCTTGCAAGATTTCATAATATTCCATTCTATGTTGCTGCACCCATCTCAACGTTTGATTTTTCTTTGTCCGATGGCAGTGTCATTCCAATAGAGCAGAGGGACAAAAAAGAAATTGAGTATATTGGTGGAAAAAGAATTGCGCCTGCAAACATTGATGTTTACAACCCTGCGTTTGACATCACACCTGCTGGTTTAATCACAGGATTCATTACTGAAAAAGGTATATTCAGACCAGACTGGATAAAGAATTTGACAACATAAAAAAAAATGTTATGATATTATTCCCGGCAACCATGGCCGAGGGGAAACACCCGTTCCCATCCCGAACACGGTCGTTAAGCCCTCTGGCGCCGATGGTACTGTCCGCGAGAGCGGGCGGGAGAGTAGGTGTTGCCGGGATTTTTTATTCTGCGGCGTGATGCTTTATAATTTTTCCCTCGACCATAAAAACAACATCTTCACTGATGTTTGTTGACAGATCCGCAATTCTTTCAAGGTTATGGGAGATGCGTAAAAGTTGTAAAGCCCTTTCTATTGTGGTAGGGTCTGAAATCATATATGTGATAAGTTCTCTTGTAATCTGATCTCTCAATCTATCAACGATTTCATCTCTTCTACACACACCTTTTGCAAGTTGTGCGTCCTGACTGATGAAAGATTTTAAACTATCTTTCAACATTCGTGTTGCTTCTTCAGACATTCTCGGGATGTCGATCAAGGGCTTCACATCAGGTTTTTCAATCAAAAACATAGCACCTTGGGAGATGTTTACTGCATGGTCTCCTATTCTTTCAAGGTCATTATTGATTTTTAAAATCATTAATGTTATTCTTAGATGAGACGCTTTTGGAGAAAACTGGGCGATAATTTCGATACACTTCTCCTCAATTTCAATTTCAAATCTGTTTGCGATTGTCTCATCACCTTCAATCACCTTTTTAAGAAGAGATACATTTTTTTTCAACAGCCCTTCAATGCTTTCTGCGATCATATTCTCAACCAGTAACGAAAATTCAATGAGTTTCTGTTTGGCTTCATTGATTCTGTTTTCAATCATACGGGTCTCCTTAACTGAATTTTCCTGTTAGATATTCTTCTGTTTTTTGATGTTCAGGCGCAGTGAAAATCTTTTTTGTTGGACCATACTCAATCAGTTCCCCAAGGTATAAAAACGCAACATAATCAGAAATTCTTGCTGCCTGAGATGTATTATGGGTCACGATAATAATTGTGGTTGTTTGTTTCAACTCTTCCAGAAGTTTTTCAATCATAAGTGTGGATTTTGGATCAAGGGACGATGTGGGTTCATCAAGTAATATGATGTCAGGATTCATTGCCAGCGCCCTTGCAATACACAATCGTTGTTGCTGTCCACCAGAAAGAAAAGTTCCACGCCTGTAAAGTGAATCTTTGACCTCTTCCCAGAGTCCAACTTTTTTTAGAGAATTTATCACAATTTCGTCTTTTTCTTGTTTCTGCAATTTTATTCCATTGAGAATGAACCCAGAAATGACATTGTCGTATATGCTCATCGTGGGAAAAGGATTTGGTCTCTGAAATACCATTCCAATTTTTCTTCTCACAAGAATCGGATTCATTGAATAGATATCATTGTCATGCAACAAAATTTTGCCTGAATACGTTGCATCAGGAGAAAACTCATGCATTCTGTTGATACACCTGATCATTGTTGTCTTGCCGCAACCAGATGGTCCCATAATTGCGGTGACTTTATTTTGATAAACAGCAAAATTGATATTGTTTAGAATATTACACCTTCCAAAACCTGCATAGAAATTTTGAACAACTAAAATTTCGTTTTCCATTTTTTTGAAATTGTCCTTGCAAGAAGATTAAAAGTAAAAACAATTATTAACAATACAAGTGCTGCTCCCCAGGCAATTGTGTGCCATTGCTGATAAGGACTTGTTGCGTAATTAAAAATCAACAAGGGTAAAGTGTTCACTGGTTTTGCAATATTGAAATTCATAAACGGATTGCCAAATGCAGTGAACAGCAGTGGCGCGGTTTCGCCTGCTATCCTTGCTATGGCTACAAGAATTCCTGTGATGATTCCGCTGAATCCCGCTGGTACAATCACCTTCAGTATGGTTCGGTAGTATGGTATACCAAGTGCAAAGGACGCTTCCCTCAGGGTTAACGGGATCATATTTAATGTTTCTTCTGTTGATTTTATCACAATCGGTAACATAATCATTGCAAGGGCAAAACCACCGGATAAAGCCGAAAAGGATTTCATTGGTTTTACAATCCACAGATAAGCAATGATACCAATCACTATTGAGGGAATGCTGGCAAGCACATCAATACTCACCCGCAGCAGTTCTGAAAAAGCGCCTTTTTTGTTTTCTGAAAGATAAAGACCCACCAGCAACGATATCGGTGTTGCGATAATAAAGGCAATGAGCACAACGATGAATGTTCCAATAATTGTATTTGAAATACCTCCACCGTGTTCCCCAACAGGTTTTGGCAGATGAATAAAGAATTCAAAATTGATAGCTGAAAGTCCATTTTTTATTACAAATGCGAGGATGCCTAACAAAGGTAAACAGGCAGTAAATGCAAAAATAATAACTACTATCGTAAACAATCGATCCTTGAAAATTCTTTTATTTATTTTTTCCATCATTATATATGAACCGCAAATTTTTTGATAATGATTTTTCCCGTAATGCTGATAATGGTTGTGACGATAAACAGCACAACTCCAATTTCAATAAGAGCTGAAAGATGGAGAGTGCCCACTGCCTCAGTAAATTCGTTTGCTATGATTGATGCCATTGTATTTGCCGGAGCAAAGATGTTTTTTGGCATATTATTTGAATTTCCTATTACCATTGTGACAGCCATTGTTTCACCTATGGCTCTTCCCAGTGCCAGCAATATCCCGGCTATTAAACCGTTTTTTGCGTAAGGAAAGATCACATGTCTGGTTACTTCATATCTTGTACTGCCAAGGGCATATGCTGCTTCTTTGATTTCAGAGGGTATCATCTCAATGATTTCTCTTCCGAGTGAAGCAGCAAAAGGTATAATCATTATTGATAAAACAATTGAAGCAGTGAGTATCCCAACTCCATACGGGGCAATGTTGAATTTAACCTGAATATACCTGACAGCAGGTACAATTATAAATATTCCAAAAAATCCATAGACAACAGATGGTACACCCGCAAGCAAATCTATGCTGTTTTTTAAGAAACTAGAATAAGTGCCACTTTTTGAAAACTCTCCCAAATATATAGAGATTGCGATAGAAAATGGAATGGTTATGAAAATTGCTATAAATGCAGTTAAAAGGGTTCCAGCGACAAAAGGTAATGCACCAAATTGTTCAAAAACAGGGTCCCACACTGTGCCTGTGAAAAATTTCAAACCAAATGCTTTTATTGAAGGCATTGAATTTATAACCAAAGAGCACAAGATAGATAAGACCAGTAAAAAAAGTGTTATGCCAGCGAATAAAAGTATTGTTCTGAATACAAAGTCAGCCGGTGAGTGGTGTGTTCTGAAAAATGCCCTGACCCTGGAGAAAATTCCAGGGTCAGGGTTCAGATGGTATATTTCCTCAGTGTGATTTTGTTTTTTCCCTTCGTTTTTCATTAAGTTTAATTATAAATTATCATACTGGATTTTGCAAAATATTTTTCTACTGCAGGATTCTCTTGCCGTTGTAAGTGATGGATTTTATAAGATTTTCTGCTTTAATAACTGCATTTTTGGGAAGCGGCGCATAATGCAGTTCTGTTGCATACTTCTGTCCTTGATGTATCATCCACCACAAAAGATTTACAAGGTTTTTTGCTTTATCATATGACCTGCTTCCGTAGTTTTGTTCTTTGTAGACCAAAATCCAGGTAAAGCCACTGATTGGATAACCATCTCTGGCATCAGTATCTGTGATGGATACACGCATGTCATCAGGAAGTTTAATATCTCCGGCTATACTTGTACTTGAAATAGAAGGTTTTACAAGCACTCCGCTCTTGTTCTGAATTGTGGCAAATGGAGTTTTGTTTGAGAGAGCATAAATCAGTTCCACATATCCAATGGAGTAAGGAATCTGTTTGATGAGTCCTGCAACCCCAGGATTTCCTTTGCCACCAAGACCACAAGGCCAGTTTACTGATGTACCTGTTCCAACTTTTGTTTTCCATTCATCGCTGATTTTACTCAAATAGTCAGTAAAAATGAAGGTTGTTCCACTTCCATCTGATCTGTGAATGGTAATCAAATTTGCGTCAGGTAGTTTAACTTTTGGATTTGCTTTTTGCAACTTCGGATTATTCCACTTTTTAATTTTTCCAAGAAACATCTCAGAAATAATTTCTGGAGTGAGGTTCAATTCAGAGATTTCTGGAAGATTGTATGCAAGAACCACAGCGCCCATACAAATGGGTATATGAACTACATCAGCATCCATTTCTTTTAATTGTTGGTCTGAAAGAAATGCATCTGATCCACCAAAATCAACTGTTTTTTCTTTTAACTGCCTGATTCCGCCTCCAGAACCAATGGCTGAGTAATTAACCTTTATTCCCTTTTCCTTGTTGTAGGCGTCAAACATTTTTGAATAAAGCGGATAGGGAAATGTTGCACCTGCTCCAATGAGTTCATTATCCGCTGCTTTGATTGATGCGCTGAAAACCAACATCAATCCGACAAGCCCTGCTATTAATTTTTTGATTTTCTTCATTTCTATTCCTCCCTTTGTATAATCGTTAAAACTTTATCTGTAATTGCGTGAACCACTCATTTTTGTTGGAACCAATGTCTCCGCCCTGGTCATCGTTTCTCCATCTATAGTTTGTGCTGATTTTTGTAAGTTTGTTGAGATAAAAATTGAAGCCAGCAGTAAAAATTGTCTGAGTATTTTTTGAAATCTGTGTGTTTGGGTCGTACACTTCGTATTTCACCACCGGCTCTATGCTTTTGTGATTTTCGAGCGGAATGTTATAAGCGCATTGAACAAAATAACCATTTTTTTCTACATTTGAAGTCGTGCCTTTTTCTCCCTGGTCAATATACTCAGCAAGCATTTTGAAATTTTTGTAGTCATACTTTAACATGAAGTTATTCCTTGTTCTATCTATTTTGTTTAATCCTGTCCTTTGAGTTCCTGTTTGATAACCATAGCCAAACTTCAATCCAGAAGCAGGATTTTCACTGCCTGACCAGGGAGCAAATACAATTCTGCCTGTTACATCCTTATCGTCGTTGTCTTCAGATCTGTTTCCGCCGGTGCCATTTGTCAAAGACACGCCATAGTAGATTTTTCCATTGATGAAATTTCCGTCAAACATAATTCCTTTGTCATATTCTGTTGCCATATTGTTTACTGGCAGAGACCTTTCTATCGTGTCAAGAGCAGAAGAAGAAATATTGTATTCTTCAGAGAATGGAAGTTTGAATTGCCCAAGTGTAATGTTGAATTGTGGAAAATATGCCAGTTTGACCCATGCATCTGTGAGTAAATCATTGTCCTTTCCTTTTGTGGTGTCAAATTCAATTTTGAAAGTCACTTTGTCAATCACTTTACCGGAAAGACCGATTCTCGCTCTCTTGATTGAAAATTCATCTCTTCTGCCCGAATAATCATACATGTCGTACCTTCCCTGAAGATAACCGCCGATTTTGATATTGTCAGCAGCAGATGTTTTGATTGAATTTTTTGCAGGGTCCTCCTTTTGTTTTTTTGTGATGTTTTCAACTGCCGAAAGCATTTCCTTGCTTTCTTCAGCAGTGATGATGCCTTTTTGAACAAGCAAATTCAACAGTATATACATCTCTTCTTTGCTTGCATGCGCCTTATTGACAGGCAGAAGTATCAACGCGAACATCACCAAACTGCAAAACAATATTCTTATCCTGTTGATAAAACCTCTGCATTTTCTTAATTCTTTTCCCTTCATCCTTTTCCTCCTTGTTTGGAAAAATTTTTCACCATATATAGTACCCAGGATTTTTAAACAAAAAATAAAGAAATTGTTAAAATTGTGTTAATTTTTTATCTGATGACTGAAAATAAGAATATTCAGGCAGGAAGTTGAATAATAAAACTGGTTCCTTTGCCGGGCGTGCTTTTTACATCAATCGTTCCATTGTGCAACAGTACTATGTGTTTTACGATGGAAAGACCAAGTCCGGTGCCACCTGTCTGTCTACTACGTGCTTTGTCAACGACATAGAACCTTTCAAAAATTTTAGGGATATGCTGGGGTGGAATGCCAATACCTGTGTCTGAAACTTCTATAATCACAGCGCCCTTTTGATAAGTAACAGAAATAGCGATTTTCCCTTTTTCTGTAAATCTTATAGCGTTGTCAATAAGATTTATCAACATCTGTTCAAGCCGGAATTCATCTCCATAAATTTCAGGAACATTGTTATGTGCCATTTCTATTGTTATGCCTTTTTCTATTGCCTTTTTTGTAAACAGTGATATAGCATGATTTGCAATATCGACAATGTTGACCTTATTAAATTCAACAACAGGTGTTTCATTTTCAAGTTGAGCCAGTGTAATGAGATCTTCAACAATTTTTTCCAATCTTTCAGAATGATGTTTGATTATGTTAAGAAATTTTTTATTTTCTGAATTTTCTATGTCTTCTTCAATTGTTTCAATATAACCCTTGATTGCGGTGACAGGGGTTTTCAATTCATGAGAGACAGCGGTGACAAAGTCTTTTTTTCTTTCCTGAATATCTTTTATCATCGAGATATCGATGAGAACGATCAAAACCTGTTCATTTTCTTTTATTGGCGTGGATTTGCATAAAAAGGTTTTGTCTTTAATTTTTATTTCTCTTTCAATGATTTTTTTCGTTTCGCCTGTTTGTCTTATTATCGCAAGAATGTCAAAATTTTTAATTTTCTCCCACCAGAACCCTTTTGTTTCTGAAATGTCAAGTATTTTATTAAAGAAAAAATTTGATAAAACTATATCGCCATTTAAATCTATGATGCCGATAGGGAAATTAACAAATTCTGTAAATTTATCCAATTCTTCAGAAATCATTTTTTCCTTTTTTGTAAAACTTGCTATTTCATTGGCAAAGCCAGTAAGATTTTGCATGATTTTACCGATTTCATCGCTTCTATTGTTAATAATTCTATCAGGGCTTTTTTTGGATTTTATTTCTTCGGTAAGAGCAAGAATTTCATAAACCGGGTTTGTCGCAAATTTCGCAAGTAAAAAGGAAAAAACAATTCCAGAAAATAAGGATACCAACACTATGTTTAAAATTCTAACTTTCTGATTTATTAATGTGATTTTTGCTTTATCCACTGGAATACTTGCTCTAACAACAATGTTGTTTTTATTGATGTTTTTTGCGCAATATATCATATATGTGTCAATTGTGGGGCTCCATCTGATGGCATTGCCATAACCACTTTCGATTGCCTGTTTGAATTCAGGCCTATCTGAATGATTTTCCATTTCTTCAGGACTTCTTCTGGAGTCAGCAAAAACATTTCCATCATGACGGATGATTGTGATTCTTATTCCAGTTTTTTCATCAATGCGAGATATAAGATTGTTGATATCGTGAGGATCTTTTGCCATATCGTGGTTCTGAATTACTGTCTCAATGATATTGACCACATTGGCAAGCTTATTGTTGATATTGTCAATGTATTGTGTTTTTAGTAAATGGATAAATAAGAACAAAACAATTAATGCGATACCGAAAATAAACAAAAATGACCTCAAAAATATCTTCAAAAATAGACTCATTTCATTCTTCTATTTTGTAACCAACGCCCCTGACATTTTTTATAAATTTGCCTGCTTCACCGAGTTTTTCCCTTAGTTTTTTTATATGCACGTCGATGGTTCTGTCAATTACTGCTTTTTCTCCGTGCCACAGAAGTTCAAGAATTGTTTCTCTTGTTAAAACCCAACCCTTTTTACTTAATAGTATTTTGAGAATGTTAAACTCTGTGGTTGTCAGACATATTTTTTTATTTTTTATCCTGACTTCATACTTTTTTAGGTCGACTTTAAGAATATCTCCAACAGCCAATGTTTCTTCTTTTACAGTATGGCGTCGTAAAACACTTCTTACCCTTGCAACAAGTTCTTTTGGAGAAAAGGGCTTGGTGACATAATCATCTGCACCTAATTCAAGGCCCAGGATTTTATCAGATTCATCGGACCTGGCAGTAAGAATAATAATAGGGATGGTTTGATAATCAGGGTTTGATTTCAGATACTTACAGATTTCAAAACCGTCTGCATCAGGTAGCATTAAGTCAAGAATTACAAGGTCTGGAATTTGATTTTTTAGAAAATTGAAAAACTGATGAGAAGACTGAAATTCAATTGCGATGAAACCTGATTTCCTTAGATGCAGGGCAACAAGGTTGGATACGTCCTTTTCATCTTCGACAATATAAACAGTTTTTCCATTCATGAGGTTATTATAATATGAAAGGCGGTTAATAAAAAGGACTATTCAAGTACAAATCTTTTGTTTACGAATAAGTCGATACAGGCTTCAACAACCTGCTCATCAAAATGTTTCCCTTTCAACTGCTTTAATTCATCAATTGCTTCAGAAAGGGATTTTTGTTTTCTATAAGGTCTATGAGAAAGCATTGCTTCAATAGAGTCAGCAACAGCAAGGATTTTTGCTTCAAAAATAATTTTGTCTTTTTTTAGGCCATGAGGATATCCAGAGCCATCCAGCCGTTCGTGGTGTTGAAGAACTGTTTCTGCTACAGGCCATGGAAATTCAATTTTTTTCAGTATTTCATACCCTGATAATGGATGCATTTTTACTATGTTGTATTCATAGGAATTCAGTTTCCCTGGTCTATTTAAAATTTCTGCCGGTACAACAATCTTTCCCACATCGTGGAGTAGTCCTGTAAGCAAAATACCCTCAGCATCTTCTTGTCGCATTCCCAGATTCAGCGCAATGGCATGAGCCAGTGCTGCCACTCTTCTTTCATGTCCTGCAGTGAGGGGGTCTCTTTTTTCCACAGTGGTGGAAAGCGCACCCACTGTGCCAACAAGTGTCTTTTTCAATCTCTCATGACTTTCTTTAAGATATTCTTCAATTTCTTTCAGATAAGTAATGTCCCTGAGAACGAAGATTCCTGTTGTGTCTTTTGCTTGAACTGTTGGCACAGGGTCAACAGTAATTTCATACCATTTTCCATTGGTTTTTATTATATCTTTTTGCCTTGAAAGATTCTTTTTCATGTTGAAAAAAAGGGTTTTTAAGAGCAAAACGAGGGCTTCATCCTGAAACAGGTCATCAATTTTTTTGCCGATAATCTGATCAAATGGTTTTTTCAGGAAATTCGTCAGCGCACTATTACAGCGAATAACCGACATCTGGCTATCACTGAGGAATATGATTTCAGAAATCGAATCAAAAATGTTTCGCCATTCCTGGGCTACTTCGAAGAAGGCAGAATGCGGAAATGTTTTCAGAACTTCAATATCTCTGTGCGCCTGTTCAAGCTGGTTTTGAAGAAATTCAATCTTTTTTTCTAAATTATTCCTTCCATTTTTTTCCTGGGTCATATTGAGTTTTTATCAGAAACAGTTTGATTATTTTGTTTCGCTGACGAGTTTTTTTATCAGGTCAGCGATTTCATAATAATCAAATGGTTTCATCACACATACACTGGCGCCTTTGTGTTTTATCTTCTCAATATTTTCTTTTGTACCATAGCCAGTAATGGCAATAATTTTTGTGTGTTGTGTAAGAGGATCTGACTTGATTTTGTCCACTATTTCGAAGCCGTCCATCCCTGGCATCACAATATCAATAATCGCGATATCAGGTTTAAAAGTGACTACCAATCTTCCTGCATCAAAACTATCTGTGGTTCCATAAACATCGTATGAAGGGCTGATTTTTTGAAGAAATAAGACAAGGGTTTTTACGATGTGCGGTTCGTCGTCAACAATCAGAATTTTTATTTTTCTTCCATGCTTCTTCAGTACTGTTGAAGCAGATTTCAAAATGTTATCTATTTTGTTCTTCGGGATACGATAATGCCCACCTATTGTTTTAATAGCACTGATTTTTCCTGACCGTATCCAGTGGAATACTGTGACCCGCGAGCAATTCAGAATTCTTGCAATCTGACCTGTTGTGTAAAATTCATTACGCGGCTTTAACATATTTATCCTTTTTTACAATTTTAACATTCTATTTTTTCCTGTCAAGGGTGTCTTATTCCCGTACGATGAAATCTTTTAATAAAATGATTTTTGTGATACAATATTTAAAAAGTAAATTTTCCTGTTCAATTTTAATGGAGGTGGTTGGTGGCATCAGTTTATAATTTTGGATTATTCGGACACAGTCGTTCGGGCAAAACAATCCTTGCCGAAGCCATACTGTTTAAGGCAGGCGTCATAGATAGAATGGGTGATATCAATCAGGGTAATACAACAATGGACTACGAAGATGAGGAAAAGCGGAGGTTGATGAGTACCAATCTTGCTGTGGCGCATTTTCAGTGGAGAAAAGCAATCTGTCATATGGTGGATTGCCCTGGTTATATGGACTTTGTCGGCGAACAGATTTCTTGTGTGGAATCCGTTGATGTGGGAATTATCAATATTGCTGCAGATAGCGGAATCGAGGTTGGTACAGAAAAGGCGTGGGAGATGTTGAAGAACAGGAAATTACCGGTCATGATCTTTATAAACAAGCTTGACGCCGAACAGGCGGACTTTCCATCAGTGTTGAAACAGATAAACGATTGGATTGGTAAAAAGGCGGTGTGCGTGACTGCCCCTGTATTTTCTGGGAATAAAATTCAATCTGTCGTTAATCTTCTCGATCCATCAAACCAGGAAAAACAGGAGTTTCAAACCCTTGTTCAAAACCTTCTTGATTCAGTTGCTGAGATTGATGACGCTTTGATGGAAAAGTATCTTGGCGGTGAAAAACTGACAAAAGAAGAAATCACATCCACAATTAAAAAAGGGATTATGGAATCTTCAATCATTCCTGTATGTTGTGGGTCTGGACTTAATCAGATAGGTGTGGAACAGATGCTTGATTTTATTGTAAGTTATCTGCCATCAAGTTCTGAACTTCCTCCTTTGAAGGCGAAGAATCAAAAAGGAGAAGAAATTGAAGTAAAGCGAGGAGAAAGCGAACCTCTTTCTGGTATCGTGTTTAAAACCTACAATGACCCTTTTATGGGAAGAATTTCTTATTTGAAAGTTCGTTCGGGGACTCTGGTTTCTAATACGGGTTTTTACAATGCAACCTCTGGTTCAAAAGAAAGAGTGGGACAACTGTTCAAATTGAGAGGTAAAAAACAGGAACTTGTTGCAGAGGCGTTTTCAGGAGAAATTGTTGCAGTTGCAAAATTAACCGGCTTCAAAACTTTTGATTCTTTTTCTGACCCCAATTTTCCTGTTGTTTATCCGGTACCTTCAATTCCAGAAGCAGCAGTATCGTTTTCTCTTGCCCCAAAAGTAAAAGGAACAGAGGATAAATTGGGAGCTGCGATTTCAAAAATTATGGATGAAGACCCAACCATTAAGGTTTTCAGAGATACAGAGACAAATGAAACCATCATATCTGGAATGGGAGATGTTCACCTTGATGTTGTGATTGGCAAGTTCAAGGAAAAGTTTGGAGTTGAGGTAATAAGGGGCACACCAAAAATTGCTTATAAAGAGACGATTACAACGAGTGCTTCAGCAGAGGGTAAACACAAAAAGCAAACCGGTGGCAGAGGCCAATATGGGCATTGCTTTTTAAGGGTTGAACCCTTGCCCAGGGGTGCGGGTTTTGAGTTTGTCGACGAGATTTTTGGTGGAGCGATTCCAAGGCAATATATACCATCTGTTGAAAAAGGTGTGAGAGAAGCAATGTCCAAAGGTGTTCTTGCAGGGTATCCGATTGTTGACATCAAGGTGACAGTTTATGACGGATCTTATCATGTGGTAGATTCGTCTGATATTGCGTTTCAACTTGCCGGGATACTTGCTCTTCAAAAAGCAGTTGCTGAAGCAAAGCCAGTTCTTCTTGAACCCATTATGAATGTAGAGGTTTCTGTTCCACAGGAGTTTGTTGGCGATGTGATGGGAACAATCAACGCCAAAAGAGGAAGAGTTCTTGAAATGACCACACATGGAAACAGTCAGGTTATTAGAGCTCAGGTTCCTCTTGCTGAAATGTCCAATTATGCAACAGAGTTAAGATCCTTGACAAGTGGAAGAGGAACTTTTGTAATGAGTTTTTCCCATTATGAAGAGGTGCCACCCCATTTAGCGGAAAAAATTATTGAGGCAAAAAAATCAAAGTCAGAGGCATGATATGGTCAGGGTAGTTGTGGAAAACATTGTTCTTAATATCGCAACAAGCACGCCGATCGTGATTCTTAAGGATACGCAGACAGGAGGTATTCTGCCCATTGTGATCGGTTTATTTGAAGCTCAGGCAATTCTTCTGGTACTTGAGAAAGAAGAATTTTCGCGACCACTGACCCACGATCTTTTAAAATCAGTGATAGAACATATGAACGGAAAGATTGTAAAACTTGAAATTCATTCTTTGAAAGAAAACACATATTATGCCAATCTGATTATTGAAACAGATAAAGGTCAGATTAAAGTGGATTGCAGACCGAGCGATGGTATCGCTCTTGCTTTAAGGGCATCTGCACCGATATTTGCTTCAGAGAATTTGATTGAGTCGCCTGATGTTATAAAATATTACACAGGAAAAGAATCTTTAAAGGCTTCGCCTTCTGATAGACCTATTAATCAGAAGGAAGCAGAAGAATTTCGAAAATATCTTGAGCAGTTAAATGCACGGGATTTCTGGAAAAAATTAAAAGAAGAAACAGAAGAACCTTGAAAGGGGGGTTGGGATATGTCAGGACACAATAAATGGGCAAGTATCAAGCACAAGAAAATGGCAATGGACGCAAGGCGTGGAAAAATGTTCACCAAGATTATTCGTGAAATCATGATGGCGGCTAAATTAGGGGGAGGAAACCCTGATAGCAATCCGCATCTTCGCATGGCGATTGAACGTGCCAGAAGTATCAATATGCCAAATGATAACATTCAGAGAGCCATTAAGAAAGGTACCGGTGAAGAAGGCGGTGTGATTCTGGAATCAGTTAGCTACGAAGGATACGGCCCTGGTGGAGTTGCAATTCTGGTGGAAACATTAACTGATAATAAACGCAGGACTGCCGCTGAAATTCGTTCGATATTTTCCCGTCATAGTGGAAATCTTGGAGAAAGTGGTTGTGTATCGTGGATGTTTGAGAGAAAAGGCGTTGTGACAGTAAAAAATAAAGAAATCGATGAGGAAAGACTCCTTTCGCTTGTTCTTGATGCAGGTGCAGAGGATTTGAAACTTGACAACGATGTATCTGAGATTGTGTGCGCACCTGATAAACTTGAATCAGTGAAGAAAATTCTGGAAGAACACAAAATCCCTGTGGAAAGCGCTTCTGTCACACTGATTCCAAAAAATACAGTCAGGGTAGAGGGAAAAGAAGCAGAACAACTTTTGAAACTGCTTGATGAGCTTGAAGAACATGACGATGTCCAGAATGTTCATTCAAACTTTGACATTCCTGACGAATTGATTGAGGCGATGTCCCGTTGAAAGTAAACAATAGTATCACTGTGATGGGCGTGGATCCCGGCCTTAATAGTTTCGGATACGGGATTATTTCTGAAGATACAAGGATACTTCATCCCTTGAAATACGGGCAACATTCAGTTCCAAAAGGTATTTCTTTTAATGATAAACTTGTTTATATTGGGAATACCTTTTCTTCAATTATTGAGGAAACCAGACCTGATTTCATAGCAATAGAAAAGATATATGTGGCGAAGAATACTCAGATTGCTTTATCAATAGGAATTGTTTCAGGAATTATTGCTTACACGGGTATTTCAAAGGGAGTACAGGTTGCATTTATTACACCGGGCGAAATCAAGAAAACTATTACTGGTTCTGGTCAGGCAATCAAACAGCAGGTTTGTTTTATGGTTCAAAAATTGCTCAATTTACGAGAAAATCCGGGTGAGCATGCAATTGACGCGCTTGCAACAGCTATTTGCTTTGTTTCTATAAACAGATTCCATAATCTGGTGGGCAGGCTATGATATGTTCGGTTGAAGGCAAACTTGTTAATAAATCTCCAATGGAGATTGTTGTTGATGTTTCAGGTATTGGCTATATTATAAAGGTGCCACTATCAACTTCCAGTGTTTTGCCAGATGAAGGCGCCGTCGTGCGACTTTTTACCACTCTCATGATCAGAGAAGAAAATATAGAACTTTATGGATTTGCGACAGAGAAAGAATGGAAAATTTTTCAAAAGATGATTCTTCTTCCAGGAGTCGGTCCAAAAATGGCATTGAGAATACTTTCAAGATTGACTCCTGACGAGGTTATTAACGCAGTAATTTCTCAGGATATCGATTTTCTCAAAAGGACTCCTGGCATTGGGAAGAAAACAGCGGAACGACTTGTTATGGAATTGAAGCATCACATAGAAGACATGGAATTTGTTTCTGAAGAACTTTCAATGGACTTTATTCCTGAAGCAATTGAAGCATTGACTGTTCTGGGTTATAAAAGAAATGATGCACAACAGATTGTGAGAAAGACCGCAAAAGAGATGGAGAAAAAACCCGAAAGCCTTGAAATGTTTCTCAAGGAAATTTTGAAGCGGATGTAATATGGAAGAAAGAATCACATCTCCTGTGCCAACCAACGAAGACCTCAAATACGAGAGTTCATTAAGGCCAAATACATTTGAAGAATTCGTTGGTCAGGAAAGGGTTAAGGAAAATCTCTCAATTTTCATTCAATCCGCAAGAATGAGAAAGGATGTTCTTGACCACGTTTTGCTTTATGGACCTCCTGGACTTGGCAAAACGACGCTGGCTTATATTATTGCAAACGCACTCGGAGTGAATATTCGCGCAAGTTCCGGTCCTGTTCTTGAAAAGGCAGGAGATCTTGCAGGTATTCTTACAAATCTTGATAATGGAGATATCTTTTTTATTGATGAAATTCATCGTTTGCCCAGACAGGTGGAGGAATACCTTTACAGTGCAATGGAGGACTTTACAATTGATATCATGCTTGGAGAAGGACCAAAGGCAAAATCAGTTAAAATCCCGCTCAAACCATTTACTCTTATTGGCGCAACAACGAGAATTGGATTACTGACATCTCCTCTTCGCAACCGTTTTGGTATCATCCACAGATTGGACTACTATTCGATTGAAGAACTTACCAGCATCATT
Source organism: Candidatus Ratteibacteria bacterium (assembly GCA_049971295.1). Classification (GTDB taxonomy): domain Bacteria; phylum Ratteibacteria; class UBA8468; order B48-G9; family DTJG01; genus DTJG01. The sequence continues at coordinate 36,266 of JBMFLH010000004.1, forward strand.
TTAAGATCCTGTAAATTGTTAAACTTCAACATCAGTCAGGACGGTGCAAAAGAAATTGCAAGAAGATCACGCGCCACACCGAGAATTGCCAATAGACTACTTAGAAGGGTTCGCGATTATGCGCTGGTAAAGGGCAAACAATGTATTGATGGAGAAATTGCTGCATATGCCTTGAACCAGATGGCAGTTGACCAGCAGGGACTTGATGATATGGACAAAAAAATCCTGGAGACCATTATTGAAAAATTTGGTGGTGGACCTGTTGGTATCAAAAGTTTGGCTATTGCTGTGGGAGAAGAACCCGACACAATTGAAGAAGTTTATGAGTCATATCTGGTGAAGGAAGGTTTTATCAGCAGAACCCCGCAGGGCAGGGTGGCAAACGAAAAGGCCTATCAGCATTTGAATATCCAGTCAAAAAAATCACCAGGACTATTTTCGGATGCTTGAAATAAAAAATATTAGCAAGAAATTCGGAAAAAAGCAGATTATAAAAGATGTTTCTCTCCATCTTGAAAAAGGTGAAATTGTGGGACTATTGGGACCCAATGGTGCGGGTAAAACTACAACATTTAATATTGCCATGGGCTTTTTACTTCCTGATAATGGACAAATTTATTTGAATGGCACGGAAATTACAAAACTTCCTGTTTTTCAGAGGGCAAAACTCGGCATGGCATATCTTTTTCAGGAACCCGCCATTTTTCATAGATTGACTGTGATTGAAAATCTGATTATTATTCTTGAAAACTTTGTCAACAATCGCGAAAAGCAGAGGCAACTTGCAATGGAATTACTAAAGAAAATGGGAATAGAACATCTTTCAGAAAATATTGCAGGAACCCTATCAGGCGGAGAAAAAAGGCGACTTGAGATCGCAAGAAGCTTGATTAATAATCCAGATTTCATTCTTCTGGATGAACCATTTTCGGGTATTGATCCAAAAACTGTTTCAGAAATCAAGTCTATGATTCTTGATTTAAAAAAAGACAATGTTGGAATTCTTATTACTGACCACAATGTGCGGGATGCCCTCAGCATTACTGACAGGGCGTACTTGATTTATGATGGCTCTATTTTAATAGAAGGAAAGCCACAGGAAATTCTGAATGACTTCAGGAGTCGTCAGGTTTACTTTGGCGAGGAGTTTCAATTATGAAAAAGATTCCAGTACATGTGGCGATTATTATGGATGGAAATGGTAGATGGGCTCAGGCAAAAGGATTGCCGAGAATAGCAGGCCACAAAGAAGGGATTTCTTCTGTAAGAAAGGTTGTGAAAGTTGCAACAGATACAGGTGTCAAATATCTTACGCTTTACTCTTTTTCTACAGAAAACTGGAAAAGACCGCCTGGAGAGGTGGAATTTCTTTTTTCTCTCATGGAAACGACGCTGGCGAAAGAAATGAAGGAATTACACGATAATAACATTAGGGTTAGGTTCATCGGAAGAATCAGAGCACTGCCTGAAAAACTACAAAAGCTTATCAGGAACACAGAAGAATTGACCGCAAATAACACGGGATTGAACCTGACATTCGCCGTAAACTATGGTGGCAGACAGGAGATTATTGACGCATTTAAGAGGTTTGTGAATTCAAATTATTCTATTGACAAACTTGACGAACTTTCTTTGCGGGAATTTTTATACTGTCCGGAATTACCTGATGTTGATCTTGTGATAAGAACAGCTGGCGAACAGAGATTGAGTAATTTTTTGATATGGCAGTCAATATATGCAGAATTTTATTTTACAGACACACTGTGGCCTGATTTTTCAGAAGTAGATTTCAAAAAGGCAATGGATGAGTTTACCAGGAGAAAAAGGAGATTTGGCGGTTTATGAAAAATGTTGTGATATTTGGTTCAACTGGCTCTATCGGTAGGGCAACGCTTGATGTTATCGAATCTCATCCTGAAAGATTTCGAGTTCTTGGCCTGGTAGCACACACACAAAAGGGCTTGCTTATAAAACAGATTCAGAAGTTTAAAGTTCGGTATGTAGTTTTTAATTGTTCTGATGAAAAACTTCCAGAAATAAAAGGAACTGAGTGTTTTTATGGGCAGGAAGGACTTGATTTTCTTGCGACCCATCCAGAGACAGATATCGTTGTCATGGCGATTTCAGGACTTGGCGGTCTTACCAGCACCTTGAAAGCTCTGGACGCTGGAAAAATAGTGGCGCTTGCAACAAAAGAAATTGTTGTGTGCGCAGGACATCTGCTTGGTGGAAGGAAGGGAAAAATTCTACCAGTAGATAGTGAGCATAATGCAATCTTTCAGATTCTTGACAGAGAAAAATCGAGTATTTCCGGTATTGTGCTTACTGCATCGGGAGGTCCTTTCCTCAATTATAAGGGAGACCTATCCAGGGTGACAGTAAAGCAGGTACTCAATCATCCGGTATGGAAGATGGGACAAAGAATTACTGTTGATTCAGCAACATTGATGAATAAAGGGTTTGAACTTATTGAGGCATTCTATCTGTTTGGAATTAAAAAGGAAAATATCAATGTGGTGTTACATCCTCAGGCAATTGTCCATGGTTTTGTAAAATTCTGTGATGGATTTGTAAAGGCAGTTCTTTCAATTCCCGATATGAAGTATTCTATCAATTATTGCTTGAATTACCCTGAAAGAATTTATGCAGGACTTCCTGAACTTGATATTCAACAATTGGAAACGTTAACCTTTCAGAAAGTAAAACCAGGGATGTTTCAGTGTTTTGATCTTGCAATGGAGGCATTGAGATTAGGACGGTCATATTTAACTGTGCTGAATGCTGCAGACGAAGAAGCGGTCAAACTTTTTTTAGAAGGACAGATAAGCTTTAAGAATATTCCCGCGCTTATCGAACTGGCTATGGAAAAACACAATCCGGTTTCTCTCGAAAATTCTGATGACATTTTGGCACTGGATGAACAGGTAAAAAAACAGGTAAAGACATTTTTCAAAAGATATTACAGGTAACAATTAACTGGAATTTGAGGAGGGAAGATGTTTGTTATTGGAATTCTTGTGGTATTTGGCATAGTGATTTTTATCCATGAATATGGCCACTTCTGGGTGGCAAAAAAACTCGGGGTAAGGGTGGAAAGGTTTTCATTTGGATTTGGGCCAAAAATTTTTTCATGGAAAAGAAAAGACACAGAATACTTGATTTCACTTATTCCCTTTGGTGGTTATGTAAAAATGGCTGGTGAAGATGCTGTGGAAAATAAATCTCCTGATGAATATGCTGCGCTGCCACCGGGAAAAAGAGCATTAATTGTTGCATCTGGCGCCATTCACAATATTTTGATTGCATATTTTTTCTTAATACCTGTGTTGATGCTTGGAATTTCAAGATATGACGGAACAAAAATAGGTGGACTACAGAAAGGATTTCCTGCTGAAATTGCAGGACTGCATGTCGGAGACAGGGTGATTTCTGTTAATGGTATTGATTGCAGGGAATGGTTTGATGTTGTAAAGAATGTGACAGAACAGGCAAATCTATTTCCTGAAAAACCAATTATAATAGAAGTCCAGAGGGATTCACAAATATTACATATTCCTGTGTTGGCAAAATTGATGGAAAAAGACAGGTCAATGTTTAAGGGGAAAAAGAGATATGTGATTGGTATAATGCCAAAAGAGATAGTTGTCAGTTATAATTTTTTTCAGGCAATCGGTGAAGCGGCCAGAGAATATATAAGAATGTTTAAGGTCATTTTGCTAAGTTTCAAGCTTCTTTTTACCAGGCAGGTTTCATTTCAGGAACTTTCTGGGCCTGTTGGAATTAGCAGGATGACAATTGAAATTATTAAATCAGGCATCGCAAGTTTTCTTTATTTTATTGCCTTCATTAACATCAATCTCGGGCTTGTCAACCTATTCCCATTTTTTGTTCTTGATGGCGGACATCTGATCGGTTTGCTGGGAGAAAAAATTATTGGGAGAAAACCCAATAAGAAACTGATTGAAATCGGACAGATTGCTGGCTTTGCTTTTCTTCTAATCATGATTGTCCTTGTTACATATAACGACATTTTAAGGATTTTGACTGAACGAGTGTCAAAATGAAGAAAAAAAGAGTTGTAAGGGTGGGTAATGTTTTTATTGGAGGAGATTATCCGGTGAGTGTTCAGACAATGACAAAGGTTCGTACATCAGATATTCAGAGTGTTCTCAAACAGATTAAAAAAATTGAACAAACTGGTGCTGAAATAGTACGGCTTTCTGTGCTTGATAAAAAAGACGCTGAATCCATATCTTTTCTTAAGAAAAAAACAAAGTTGCCGCTGGTGGCAGATATTCACTATGACTGGAAGCTTGCTATCGACGCTATGGAATCAGGTGCAGACAAAGTTAGAATCAATCCGTCAAATATACAGAAAAATGGCATAGTTAATATTATAAAAGAGGCAAAGAAAAGAAAGATTCCTATCAGAATTGGATTGAATTCAGGGTCCATTAAAATTACAGGAAGGGGATTGGTGAAAGATATTGTTGACGCTGCGATTGATGCAATCAAACTGTGCCAGGATCATGATTTTTTTGATATTGTCATTTCCCTGAAAACTCCTGGTGTTGTTGAAACAATACAATGTTATCGTGCCATACATGAAATGTGTGACTATCCACTGCATCTTGGTATAACTGAAGCAGGCTGGGGTGATGCAGGACTGGTGAAAAATGCACTCGGAATTGGTATTCTTCTGTCAGAGGGCATTGGCAATACAATCAGGGTTTCCCTGACAGATTCTCCCGAGAAGGAAGTAAAGGCAGGACAGGCAATTTTACAGGCACTCGGGCTGCGAAAATTTTATCCAGAAATCATCTCATGTCCAACATGTGGAAGGTGTCAGGTGCCTCTTAAAGAAATTCTGTTGACATTCAAAAACAGGATTATGAGGATGTTAAAAAAATATCCGGAATTAAAAAATTTCACAATTGCCATTATGGGGTGCAGTGTGAATGGTCCTGGTGAGGCAAAGCAGGCAGACATTGGTATTGCGGGTGGTAAAGATAGGTTTGCACTTTTTGCCAGAGGTCATATAATAGGTACGTATTCAACAGAGGAAATTGAGGAAGCGTTTTTTAATCATTTAATAGAGATGATTTATGGTTAAAATAGGATTTGGACACAAAAAGGTAACGCCTCCTGTGGGCAGCGGTTTGATCGGATATTTTGAAACAAGAATTTCAAAAGGTGTTAAGGATGACCTTTATGCAAGAAGCATTTGTTTTGATGAAGGAGAAAAACCTGTTTTTGTGGTATCCACAGATTTTTGCTGGGTGGAACCGTCTGTTGTTGAAAAAGTGAAGGAACTAATTTCAGAACGGCTTGGCATACCATATCCAGATGTGGTTATCCACGGAACACACACTCATACAGGGCCTCTTACAGGATTGAATAGGCACCTGATTTATACTGAGAATATACCGGTGGATGAAAACTATATTGAACAATTGCCTTCAATGATATGCGATGCAATACAGGATTCTTACAGGGCGCGGAAAAATGTGCTTATTGGATTTGGTTGTACAGAGGTAGAAGGAATTTCCTTTATCAGAAGATATAGAATGAAAAATGGTATGGTGATTACAAATCCTGTTGACCGCTCGCAGATTGTTGAACCCATAGGGGAGATTGATAAAACATTAAACATTATGAAGGTGGTAGATGATAATAATAACCTGGTGGGTATTTCCATCAACTTTGCATTACATCCTGACACAATTGGTGGGGATTTGATTTCAGGAGACTGGCCAGGTCTTCTTGTTGAAAAATGTTCAAAATACTTTGGGTGTGACGCAATATTTTTAAATGGCGCAGCAGGGGATATTAATCACATCAACCCTTATGATAGTGAAACCCGTACTCCAGAGATTACAGAGAAGATTGTCCAGACGCTTTTTGAAAACATAAAAAATATTGTGCAGAAAATTGAATGTTTTCCTGCTGAAACACTCGCATTTTCACGGGATATTTTCAAAATGCCGAAAAGAAAAATTACGGAGCAACAAATTGAACAGGCAAAACAATGGATTGAGAAATATCCATCAAATAATCTCAGGGCAATTGTTGGCAGGGCTCTTCTAAAACAAGCAGAAATCAATTCTGATTTTTTGAACAATGATGTTGCCCTCTTATCCATTGACAGGAGAATGGGAGCGTTTTTTATGTCAGGAGAACCTTTTTCAAGTATTGGTTTGGAGATTAAGAGCATGATGAAATTTGATTATCAATGGGTTGTTGAAAACTGCAATGGGTTTATGGGATATATTCCAGACGAGAGAGCCTTTATATCTGCAGAAGAAAACAGGAAAATAAAAGGCGAAGAATTTCCTGATGTTGATGTTTTTGAGTCCATTGGGATGGAAGCAAGTTACGAAACCAGCCCCATTTCGTGCAGGGTTGCTCCTGATGTAGAAAGGGCGATTCTTTCACAATTTCAACAGTTGTTGGAAAGACATGAAAAACTGATTTCTCAGTAAATGTTTACCTGTATTCAACCTCAAGGACTTCACTGATTGATTTCAGGTTTTCAAGTACATTGGGGATATTTCTTCTGCCCCTTGACCTGCACTGAATCTCCACAGTTGAAGTGTTTTCTCTTTTTTGAAACAAAATGGAATACTCAAGGATTTGATAACCCTTTTCTGAAAGCAATGATAAAATCTGATCAATGATTTTCGGAGTTTCTCCTGAAAATTTTATTTTAATTCGATTATAAACATCATGAGGAATTTTTGACTCCACACCTTTTAGGGCAAGCAATGTGATCAGGACAAGGACAGTGGTTCCGATAGCGAGGAAGTAATAACCGCATCCCACAGCAAGTCCCGTGGCGCTTACCACCCACAGACACGAAGCAGTGGTGATACCCCTGACTTTTCCTTTGTCTCTGATGATAGTTCCTGCACCAATAAATCCAATGCCTGTAAGCACGCCATACGCAATTCTTGCAGGGTCAACTCTCAGAAATTGGGATTCTGCAGATGGAAAAAGTTCGTATATCCTCAATGATACAATCATCGCAAGGCAGCATCCCATACCCACCAGTATGAGAGTGCGAAATCCTGCAGCCCTGGCATGTCTTTCTCTTTCCCACCCTATGATGCCGCTGAGAACTCCTGTGATAAATATCCTGAATAGCCAGTCCCATTCAGTCATATCTGTATTCTATTATTTTTTTCTGAAATGTCAAAAGAAAAATTTTGTAAAATTGTATTTTTTTTCTAAAATATAGATATGAGCAAACAAAGTTTACAACAAAGACTGGACCAGGTTCAGGTGAATCTTCTTTATCAGAAAGTTCTCCAGGCATCGGTGCTTGACCTTGTTCAAATATGTGAAGAATTTATTGAAGAAAATCCCATGCTTGAGTTTGAAAAAGTTTATTCAGGGCCATCGTTGTATCCTGAATACTTATATCAATCTATTTCAGTACAGGAAAAGTTTGCAGACAATTTGAAAAAACAGATTGCATATATCAATCCTGAGCCAGCAATTTCAGAGATTGCAATGTTTATTGCTGACCTTATTGACAGAGATGGGTATCTTCATTTTTCTGTTGATGAAATCAGTACAATCACGGGCGCCAGTTTATCTACTGTAGAAAAAGCGCTTGCTGTGATTCAGTCGCTTGAACCACCAGGAATTGGTGCGCGCGATTTTCTTGAATGTTTTATGCTGCAGATGAGAGCAAAACAGATGGAAAATAGTCCTGTTTTCACAATGATTTCCAGATACGGCAAGGACCTGCTGGCTGGAAAATTCTCTCGTATAAAAAAAGAAATGAATCTGACAGATTCTGAGTTTTTATCTATTATGCAAGAAATGGGAAAATTAAACCCATTCCCTGTCAGGGCTTTTTCACATTCGAAAGAAGTTGTTTCGCTTTTTCCTGATGTGATTATTAAGAGTATTGATCCTGTGTCCATAGAATTCGGTGAAGATAGAATGTTCAAGATTTTCCTCAATGAGAAATACATCAGGTTGCTCAAAAGTCAATCTATTGGGACTGGAGAAAGACAGTTTTTGAAAGAAAAACTTTCCCGGGCAAGAAAATTTCTTCTACACATTGAAAACAGAAGAAAATTTCTTGAGAAAATAATTGGGTATATTGTTGAGTATCAGAAAGATTTCTTTTGCGGAAAAGGTAGTTTAAAGCCCCTTTCAGAAAAGAACCTTGCTGAAAAATTCGATTGTAGCCAATCCTTGATAAGCAGGGCTGTTTCTGGAAAGTATATCGCCTGTGGAAAAAAAATACTTCTGATTAGAGGATTATTCAGTTATGCCACAGAAAAACGGAGTCAGGATTTCATTGCTGAAGAAATAAAAAATATCATTAAGGATTCAAATGCTTTTCTATCAGATCGCCAGATAGCAGAAATACTTAAAGAGCGTGGAATCTCAATTGCTCCCAGAACAGTAAATAAATATCGAAGAAAAAAGGAAATACTTAATTCATACGTCAGACGTTCCCTGCGTATGCTGGGAAACAAAGAGTAAAAGTCGTACCTTTTTCTGGCTGACTTTCTGCATAAATTTGGCCACCATGGGCTTCAATAATTTTTTTTGAAATGCTCAAACCAATCCCTGTACCTTTAATGGATTTTGTTGTAAAAAATGGTTGAAAAATTTTTTCAAGAAGCTCCTGCGGCACTCCTTTACCGCTGTCGGATATCTTCACGATGACCTTTCCTGATTGATTCTTTGTTTCAATACGTATGGTGCCATTCCCATCCATCGCTTCCATTGCATTGATAAAAAGGTTTGTGAAGACTTGTTGCATCTGTTCGGGAGATGCCAGAACAAGGGAAATATCTGGTTCAAAATCACAGACGAAATTCACATGTTTTGTCAAAGGATTGTCTCTGAGAAAGCAGATCATGTTTTCAATAATCTTATTAACATTGACAACCGTACGTTTGAAAGAATGTTTTGATGCATTAAGAAAGCTTTTCGCGATTGTCTGACATTTCTTTACTTCATTTTCCACAACTTTCAAGTACTGCCACGCTTCTTCTGTCGTGGCGCTGTTTTGTGCAGCCATTTCCTGCATGAGAATCTGGACATATCCTAATATAATTGTAAGGGGATTGTTAATTTCGTGTAATATTTCTGCTGAAAGTTCTCCGAGCATAGCAAATTTTTCCAGTTCATGAATTTTTTGTTCAAGATTCGTATTAAGATTGTTTAATTGATTAATGATTGCTCTGGCAGACAGGTTGATTTTGTTTTTTTCGACAGCTCTTCTTATACATTCTTTCATTTCATTAATGTCAAATGGCTTACTTATGAATTCGAAGATATTCAAATGAACTGCCTTTTGAGCCGCTTCAAGGGTTCCAAAACCTGTCAGGACAATCACCGGAACATCAGGATTAATTTTTCGTATTTCTTCGAGTGTTTCAAGTCCGGATCTGCCTGGCATCCTGAGATCAAGGACTACAGCATCTACAACATGTGTTTTCACCATTGATATTCCTTCGTCTCCATTTGTTGCGAGATAAACATTGTAAGAGTCCTTCAATAGTATTCTCAATGACTCCCTTGGTCCAAGTTCATCGTCAATGATAAGAACTGTATTTTTTTCAGATACTGGCGGCATACTCGCAGCCGACAAAGCTTCCGAAATTTTCATATTTTCCATCTGTAAATCCTCCCTGTTGAATAGTTCTTTTTTTAAACTGATTGTACATGTAAAAAATTGAAAGTTTGCCTGATTTGGTGCTTATGGACGTTCCCAGTGTATAAATAAATCTATCAGAGTCTGGCAAAGCGGGTTCAAAGGTTCTGTCTGGGACAGGACTTTGAACAAAACCAATTCCTGCAGTGATACTGCATCTGGTGGTTACCGCATATTCAATACTTGCTGAATATGTCCATGTATCATGCCAGTCCTTTATCAGTACCGGTATTAAAAAACTATCAGGACCCGCATTCACCCTGATTTTTTCTAAACAAGAATACTTTACGAATTCAAGTCCGCACTGAACTGATAATCTGTCTTTGTTCCATCCATACGCCAGCGAATATATTTCTGGAAATTTGATTGTAAAATGGCTGGATACCATTGGTTGAATTCCAGCAAGAAATGGCGGGAGCGTATCCGGAAAATTTGTCATTGAAAATGTACCATTATAATTCATGTCAAAAGGTGAACTCCACACAAAGCCAAGAGAATGATTCTGATTGTGATAATGAATGCCTATTCTTAAAGACATTCCGGTATCATCTCCTTTCAATGTAGCAACTCCGTCAGGTGTTCCTGTAATGAATGACCATGGAATTGATTGTTTTGTTGTCACAGAGCTTTTGTGGACATCAATTCCAGATCCTAAACTGATGTGCTCTGTAATTGGAAATGCTATTGAAGAGGTAAAAGTTATAAATTTCATTTCTCCGTAAAATGGAACATTATAAGCCCAGTATGTTTCTGTAAGAGTTTTTTCCCATTTTGTTTTTTGGCCATAGGGACTGGTAATTCCTATACCAAATCGCAATTTTGATTCTTTTGGTACGATGGTGTAATAGATATTGCCCAGAAATGCAGACTCATTTTCTTTTTTTGATTCTATAGAATTGCCTGAATACCTGGTTTCAGAGAATATCTCAAGTATCCCTGTTTGAATTTTATTCTGTTTGACAAATACGAGCATCGCTGGATTTAATACGCACGCAGACGCATCATCTGCTGGAATTACAAATGTTCCAGCATTCATCACTGCTCTTGTTCCTGCAGGTGGATTTCTATATCCCTGGCCATATACAATGCATACGGTCGCCAGTACTCCCGAGATGATGCGTTTTATCACGATACCTCCTTTGCGCTTTCAACTGTACTTGTTGCAAAAAGTGTGCCAACTGAATGCGAAAAAAAAGATAAATTGCGAATATCAATGTTTTTCAGTATTTTATGGTAAGTTATAATTTTTATATCGACCTGTCAACAAGAAATAAAAATGTACAATTTTGTACACATTTGACACAAAATTTATTTCTCATTACAATAAATCAATGAGAATTAAAGAGTTAGATGTAGTGTACAAAATTGAACGCTGATGAGTACAAATTCGTTACTTATCTCAATGGCGGGTGTTCCGAAAATCCTATCTGATTTCATCCCTGATAATGGGCTTGCAATTCTTGCATCCTGCCTGAAAGAAAACAATCACAATTCTAAGATTCTTGATTTCAATACTACTGATACTCTCGAAAAGGTTTTCGAGGGCAAAGCTTTAAGAGAGATCAAAAATATAGCAGAGAAAGTTTTTATTGAAAAGAAAAAGGTTTCACTTTTTGATGTGATAAAGCTGAGGAAATTATCCTGGCTGCTGGAAAAACAGTCACAGAAAGTTTTTGATGACATTACTGATGATGTTTGCAGAATGGTAAAAGAAAATCGCATTGATTGGGTTGGAATCAAACTCTGGGCAGGAGACGGTTTTAGGTATTCTTTGTTTCTTGCTGAAAAACTGAAAAGAAAATGTCCAGGTATCAAGGTATTTGGTGGTGGGCCTCAGGTTGATATATTTCAGGATGAGATTTTTAAAATCACAGATCATTTTGATGCTTTGTGTTTTGGAGAGGGTGAAGAAACAATTGTGGCTCTGGCAGATTTTGTGGCAGGGAAAAAGAACATTGATAACATTCCTAATATTATATTTAAGAACAATGGGAAGATTATAAAAACCCAGAGGAAATTTATTGAAAATTTGAATGGTCTTCCACTGCCTGAATATGGTTCTGATGTGTATTCTGGCATTGGAAATAAGATTAAAATGTTTGTGATTGATGAAAGTCGAGGTTGCAAGAATTACTGCGCTTTCTGTATTCATCCGGTAAAAAGCGGCAGAATGAGAAAGAAAAATCCTTTAAGAATTGTTGAGGAATTTGAGAAATCTATTTCAAATCACGGAGTACATCTTTTTAGATATGCTGGCTCTAGTACACCTGCTGATTTACTTGAAGAAAGCGCGAAATGTATACGTGAAAAGAACTTGAAAGTTGCCTATACCTGTTTCGGGCACTTTGAAGAAATGAAGGATGTGAATTTTCAACTTGTACGTGGATCTGGATGTGCTTCAATATTTTTTGGTCTTGAGTCTGCCAGTCCAGAAATATTAACAAGAGCGATGCATAAGAAAACTTCGCTTCCTGTGGCAGAGTCCGTAATAAAAAAATGTAAGGAAGCAGGTATTTTTACGGTTGTCAGTGTGATATATCCTGCACCTTTTGAAACTGAAAAGACAAGAAAGGAAACAATGGATTTTCTTTTGAAGGTGAGACCGGATTCTGTGCTGGTACAATTTCCTGGACTTTATCCACAAACGGTCTGGGGAAAAAATCCTTCTGAATTCAATTTTACAGTTGAGACGGATTCTTATTCTACCAGTGTCATGACGTATCAAATTAAACAATTTTTCCCGCCAAGATACTGGAAACCTCTTCCATACCGCGTGAATGGAAAAAGTTTTAAGCAATACGCTGCTGAGACAGAAAAATTTCAAAAGGAATTGAATGAGGCAGGTCTTACAACTTTTGTT
>JBMFLH010000005.1:0-44458 GCA_049971295.1 Candidatus Ratteibacteria bacterium
ATTCCTTTAAATTAAATATTAAAAAACATGACTTGAAGGTATTTAAAATTACAAGGGGTGAATAAAAAATTTCTGATGTTTTTTTGTAAATTTTTATTTTTTATATGTGTTGGTCAATTTTACAGGCAGACAAAAGTGATATGAAAATAAAAGAAAAAAATAAAATTAAAATTGGAGAAGACAATACTATCTTTGTTAATGGTAAACCATTTTTCCCTATTGGTTTATGGAAATTACCAGGTATAAACGAACCATATCTTTGTGAATTAAAAAAAAATGGGTTCAATCTTTTTATGACAGTTTATGAAAAAGAAGATACTTTTTTCCTTCTTAATCTTGCAGAAAAATATAATTTTAAGGTTATTATAGGCGCGTGTGGAAACTGGTATAAATTAATATGCCAATCAGAAAACATATCTGAATATTTAGAAAAAGAAAAACATATTATAAAAGAAGAAATTCAAAAATACAGGAACCACGCTGCATTATTTGGATATTTTATTGCTGATGAGCCTGTCTGGACTAAAACACCTCTAAACCCAATATTATTTATTTATCAATTTCACAAAAAATATGACCCTTCGCACCCTGTATATATGAATCATGCACCAAGAAATAAGATTGAAGAACTTGCAGAATATAATAAGGCATGTGATATTACAGGTGCTGATATTTACCCTGTTCCAGCAGAAATAGGACACTCGGATTTACAGGACAAAACAGTTTCCTGTGTTGGTAAATATACAGAAAAAATGCGAGCCAGTGTTGAAAATAAAAAACCTGTCTGGATGACTTTACAGGGCTTTTCCTGGGCACATTTTTATAATCTTAAAAATGAAGGTAAATATCCCACATTTGAAGAAATGAAATTTATGTGTTATGACTCTATTGTCCATGGAGCAAAAGGAATATTTTTCTGGGGAACACATTACATTGCAGAATCTTCTTTCTGGAAAACCATTTTCAGAATATCTTCAGAAATAGGCTCAATTTCCCATATTCTTACAAGTAAAACAATATTCCCTTCACAGGTTAAAATTGAAAACGATGATATTGTTTTACTTCACAAGGTTTATAATGGAAAAGATTACTTAATTGCAATTAATGAGAAAAACAACAAATATAAGGTTAATTTCCAAACTAATTTTTTTGACAGTCAATTACAAGTAGTTTTTGAAAATAGAGCTGTTACTTTAAATAATGGAATATTTTCTGATGTTTTTTTGCCTTATGAAGTCCATATATATACAAATGATGATAACTTACCTTTTGCACTTTTCTCAAGGCCAGAGATATATATTGATAAAAGAGGAATTATAGCAAAAACCGAATTTTTGAGTAATTTCCCTATTTACGAAGGAGAGGCAAACTGGATTGGATATCCACAAAAAATGTATTTTCCGGGAAAAGAGGTTTTTTTCAGAAAAACTTTTAATCTTGGTGAGGATATTATTCTAGCAGAACTTATGATTGTTTCATACGGAAATCATATTATCTACTTGAATGGGAAAAAAATCCCACACAAAAATCTTGAATGGAATATTATGTGCAGATATGATATTACTTCGTATGTTAAAAAAGGTGAAAATATACTGGCAATCCAATTGTTGAAAAAAGATATTCTTCCCCAAACATTAATGTTAGAAATTGAGTTGACCACGACTTCAAAAAATAAAACAAAAATTATTTCTGATACTTCTTTTTTAGTTACAGATATAAAATATAAAGGATGGTATAACCAGGCATTCAATGATAGTAATTGGAAGAAGGCAGAAATCAATAAAACAAAAAGAATTGTCCAGAGAATTATTCCATACAACGAAATATTGAAATCAGATCTTTTTTAGAATGATTTTTCCTGGACATCAATTTTATTCTGCTATTTTCTTATAAATTGCAGGTCTTCTATATCTGGGATGGAATAATGGGTCACTTCTTCTTTTAATAAGAGTTTCTGCCCTAAGAGTGTGAATGACCATCTGTTCGTTTGTCTGTCCTGCAGGTGTTTCTGCTTCAATTTCACCAAATGGATTGATTATGATGACCAGTGGTGGCCCATAGTATTCAACTCCTTTTTCGCTTACTCCGCCACAGGAGTTAATGGTAATGTGATATACGCCATTTTGCCACGCAACAGCCCTGAAATTGATCATTGCAAGTTCTCTCCAGGCATAATAAGATTTTTGAGGGTCTGTTTTAATATCGATTTCCCAGCACATGTAAAACGGTGCAATGATAATTTCTGCACCATTAAGATATGATAATCTTGCTGACTCGCAGAACCAGTTGTCAAAGCAGATATTTACGCCGACCTTTGCCTTTCTGGTTTTAATCACTGTAAATTCATCACCTGATGTTTCAATGGTGTACTCAAGTGGCGGGATATGGGTTTTTCTATACCTTCCCAAGAGCCCTTCAGGCGAAACAAAAACATAAGTGTTTCTGATGAGGTCTGAGTGGTCTTTTTCCGCGATGCCAAATCCGATTGTGATATTAAATGATTTTGCAACTTCTATCATTTTTTGTGTTGAAGGACCGTTGAATGGTTCGCTTGCTTGGAAAAAAATTCTATCAAAGCAAAAACCAGTGATACTCATTTCAGGGAAAAGACACCATTCAACATTATGCTTTACTGCTTTTTCTATCCATCTGACATGTCTTTCTATATTTTGTTCTGGACTTGCAGGTTTGCTGAGCATTGAGATGGCAGCAACCTTAATATCTTCCATGATTTCTCTCTGTTTCAATTTAAATAACTTTCTGTCCTCTAACAAAAACAGAATCAATTTTTAATTTATAATCTCCAGGTTTTCCCTGTATTTCTCCGATGACAAGGTCAGCAAATTTTCCGTTTTTCAATTCTCCTGTGTTCAGGTCATCCCCATTGTTTTTCTTAATCATCCTTACGATATTTGTCGAACAGCACGACGAAGTGATACAGAGCGCTTTTTCAAAGTTTATTGCCGGATGATTTTTGTGCCATATTCCAGGCATTTGTTTTGTCAGGTAGGACAACAAATTTGAAAAAACCCTGTCAATTGTTACCATACTTCCATAAAGTGTTGTGGGACCTACTTTTGTAACATAGACATATCCGTGTTTGTTGTCAACAGTCCCACCAATTCCATCGCATTCAAACTGTTTAATTCCCTTTGACTGGCTTACAAAAACAGCGTCTGTGATTGCCATAATCTCTGGTGGTTTTTTCCTTGCGAAAACCTCCCTGATATACCATGGAGCAACATGATATCCATCCACAATAAGTTCAAGCATAATGTCAAGGGTTAATGCTGCTTCAAGTGCACCTCCTCCGTAGAAACTTTTATAAAGATTTCCAGTCGGGCCATTGAGAAAATGAATAAAATATTTCAGTCCTGCTGCAATTGCTTCTTTGAATTGCTCATATGTTGCAGATGTGTGACCTGCACCCACTGAAATACCTTTTGAAACAAGGTATCCAGTAAGTTTGACAGATTTTTTACCGTGATCAGGTGGCACATTGACGAGTCGTGCAAGTCCGGTCTCATTGATATCATCAAAAATTGATTTTTCTGGTTCGAACGCATATTTTGGATTCATTGCTCCCTGATTTGCACGATTAATGAAAGTTCCTTCAATCATGGCGCCTGCGTAAAATTTACCCTCCCATGTTTCTTTATTGTTTCTGATGAATTTTTCAAGCTCTCTGAGGGCAAACTTTATTTTTTCAAGCGGGATGGCTGCAGTTGAGGCATAGAGTCGTGTTACACCGGTTGATGCACGAAGGTTTGCCCATTGTTTCAAACCCTCCTGGTATATTTCGCTGGAACATTCAAAAACCTTTTTTTCTGGATTGTATCTTCCTGCATAAAAAGAAAAAAGTCCAGCACCATGCGTATGTAGTTCTATGAAGCCAGGAAATACATATTTACCTTTTAAATCAATGACTTTGTCATCAGGTTTTTTTCTGATAGGTTTCTCAAGATGTATTTTTTCATTTCTGATCACAATATCAACACCTTTTTTCAGCCCTTTTTCAAAGCATAAAACCCCTTTTGTCAATCTCATTTTTTTACCCCCATTCTTTGAGAATTTTTGATAATCTTTCCAAAAAATAGTATAACATTTGAAATGAAATGACTGAAAAATTTGAAGATTTTTTAAAGGAAGAAAAATGAAATCATCTAATTTTTTTGAAATAAGAATCGGGTTTATTAATCTTGTGAACAAAATTGGCTGGAAACAAGCACTGCAAAAGTATGAAAAGTATTTCAACATTTCTGAAGATGATGCAAAAACATGGTGGGAATGGTACGAAAATGAAATATGCGTTCCTGAAGTTTGTTATGAGTTAGACAGTGGACCTCAGGTAATTAAAGGAAAAAAGGGTAGGGGAAAAAAGGTTGAGAAATTGCCACTCATTGTGACAGGACAGGTAGATGTTGAATTTATGGGCAATGTTTATAAATTAACCAATGAAGGACTTTACAGGTTTTCAGTGATCACAAAAAGCGTGAGAAATCTTATTATGATAAAAAACAGACATTCAGTGATACCGGTACTGAAAGCACTTTCCTTGATGCAAATACATGGAAACAGAGACCAATCAACGACAATGAAGCAGCGAAAAAAATTACTTCTTTCAAGATACTGGATTTCGCTCGCCTGTGGCGATATCTCTGCTCTAACAAAAGAAGTGCTTTCAGATGCAGAAATTACTTCACGCCTTGTAAGCGTCTTAACTCTTGAGGACTGGAATACCTATAACAATGGACATGTTCTTATTGAGGTTTTCTTCCCTGATGTATCAAGGTGGGTTCTTGTTGATGTTGATATGGGATATATATTTATGCACAATGGTGAACTATTAAGTTCGTACTCATTTTGGAAATGCTTGAAAGAAAACCGATGCATTATGTTTGTCCCTCTTTCACAAAAGGAAATTGACCCACTGTGGCTTGAAAACGACTATTATTCCTATGCTCATATGTGGCGAGTTATGGAGAGGGACCTCAATTCAAAACTTTCATGGTATAAGAGAATTTTTCAGACATTCGGTTTTCAATCAGAGGGCAAATTTATTTACATTGGGGATGGCAAAGATGCAAAAAGGATTATTGAATACAGAGGACATTATTCAACAACGCTTCCTGAAAGAGAATTTATTGAAAAATTTTATTGTGAAAGGAGTTGAAGTGAGTGAGAAAAAAGTACGATTGGGTCTTATAGGACTCGGATACAGGGCAGGAGGACTTGCCCGTATTTATCACCATCTGATTTTCAATAGCACTGTGGTGGCAGTTTGTGACAGAATAGAAGCACTTGCACACAAAACAAAGGAAATATTGGAAGACCTTGATATAGCCATCTATACAGGCCATAGGAGAATGTTGAAGAAATTTTTAATTGATGCAGTGAGTACTTTTGTCGTGCCAGAGCATAATCCGGATATTGTGTGTGAATGTCTTGAGGCAGGCAGACCAGGAAAAGTTTATTGATGCGATCTGAATTCAATATGTGGTTCTGGCTTGTATAATATTTTAACCGGTCTTCCATCATTCAGAATTGACATTCTTCCTGCTTCAACCACCAGTTCATTGATAAAACTGTTTGCAGGTGTTGCGATGATGCCCTTTTTATCAATTTCTTCTATCATCTTCTGGCGATGCTGGAGATTATCACCAGCAATATCTTCAATTTGCTTGATTGCCCCAATGATTGCTGAAACAGAATCAGGCCCATATCCAACCGGCTTATATCCTTCTCCTTCCCACGGTACAAATCTGAAAAAATCAGGGCTTACATAATTATAAGCAGAACCTCCAGGACCTATGTTGTCAAGATAACAATAAGCGACTCCCCTGTACTGATCATCATGTTTGATCATGCCTGTTTTGTTATTACCCTCACAATACATCAAAAGTCCCTGGTCATTGCTTCCAGCACCTGCGTCAGGGTATCCAAGTCCATTAGTTACAGAAAGTATTGCGCCATTTTCAAATCTCACTCTTGCGTCAGACCACATGAACCCAATATTTCCATTCGGGAATTTTCCTTTTACGCCTTCAACAGAAACTTCCACTGGCTTCAAATCAGTAATAAAGTAAACCAGGTCCACATAGTGGCAGCCAATGTACACAAAAGGATCTGTCCTATCAACAGTGAACCAGTTCTGAAAATTCGAGTGTCTATAATAGTATGGTTCAATAAGCTTTGCGTCGCCCATGGCAAATTCCCCGAATTGTCCCAGTCGATAAGCTCTTCTTGCTACAAGAGACCTTCTATCAAACCGTTTGTGATATTCAACTCCCACAAAAAGACCTTTTTCCTTGACAATACTTTCTATTTCAGAGGCCTGTTTGTACTGTAAAACAAGGGGCTTTACGCAAAGAACGTGTTGATTGTTTTTTAATGCTTCAATGACAACCTCGTAATGAAGATTATCAGGCATTGCGACAACCACGACCTGCCGTGGCTTCATTTTTGAAATGACTTCCTTATACAATTCCGGGTAATTGTTCTTTTCTGGTTCTGAAAAATCAGGATAGGGCGTGAATGATTGACCGGGAAATGCCTGTTGTAATTCCGGATTGTCCCTCAAATATTTCAAAGGAGCGCTGTTTAACGCGCAAATCTGAATGTTTCCGATGATGCCTGTTCTTTGAAGGTGATAAATTGTGGGCAGAAGAAGGTCGTTTGTTATCATTCCGCCACCTACGATTGTTACATCCAGTTTTCCCATATGTTCCTCCTTTTGTGATTTTATGATAATATCTATTATAACATCACTTTTTTTAAAGGACTGAATATGAGAATTTTTAAATTTCTTATTTTTGCATTCATTTGTGCGAGTATTGCATTCTGTCAAAGTGTTAATCAGCAGGAAAAAGCCGTTGCCGCAATTGTCGCTGACTGGTTTAAGTATTCACATCCAGATGTTCTTCTCACAAGAATTCTCAAAACATATTCTCTTGATGGAAAGGGACAAAAGTCCCAATTGAAACTTGTTTCTGTTTTCAGAGACAAACCTTCCAGCAAAGATTTAAGTATGGCATATGCTGAAGAATTTGGTTTTCAGGTATGTGATAGTGTGGAAGAGGCGCTTACCCTTAGAAAAGAGACACTCGCGGTTGATGGAGTGATTATTTCAACAGAGTGGTGCGACTATCCTGTTTCGCCTACAGGTCAGGTTATGTATCCGAAACGAAGATTGTTTGAAGATGTGGTAAAGGTGTTTCAAAAAACACACAGAGTTGTTCCCGTCTTTATTGATAAACATATTGCTGATAACTGGCAAGACATCATATGGATTTACAACACTGCAAGAAAAATGAAAATACCTTTGATGGCAGGTTCATCTGTACCGATCTCATGGCGGTATCCTCCATCTGATGTAGATACACATTCAAAATTGAAAGAAATTGTTGGTATTTCATATCACACCCTTGATGGTTATGGATTCCATGGTTTGGAGATGATACAGTGTCTTGCAGAGCAGAGAAATGGTGGAGAAACAGGAATTAAATCAGTTCAGTGCCTGACAGGACAGGATGTATGGAGTGCATCCGGGAAATTATATGACAGTAGTCTTTTGAACATGGCTGCCTGTATGGTTAGAAAAATTCCTGAAGGAAAAACCTTGAAAGATATGGTCAAAGAGCCAGTGCTTTTTGTTATCAATTACAACGATGGATTGCGGGCATGCCTTTTTACTTTGAACAACTTCGCATCTCAGTGGGCAGCAGCATGGAAATACGAAGATGGAAAGATGGATTCAAGTTTGTTTAAGCTTGATGATAATCTTTCAACCCTTATGCATTTTGCGAATCAGATGCAGGGAATTGAAAATATGATCATCACTGGTAAACCCGCCTGGCCTGTGGAACGCACGGTTCTCACAAGTGGTGCGCTTGACGCTCTTTTGATTTCAAAATTAAAATCAGGAAAAGTGGTCAGTACCCCATATTTGAAGATTTCATATAGGCCAACCTGGAAGTGGAAGCAGCCGGAAGGAGTTCCCCAATAAAACTATTTTCTGTCAGTTATTTTTGGTTGAAGGGGAAGTGGAGTCGGTAATGGCTGAGCACTTCTTTGCATTGCAGGAGCGACTTCCTGCACCATCGGCGCAGGTGGAATTCTGGCTGTATTTGACAGCGCTTCAGCAATGTCCTCAAAAATCATCAGCAATTTTATCTGTTGTTCTGGTGTGAGGAGTTTTAGTATATCCTTTTTTAGTTTCTGCAGATTTTCAAAATTTGTTTGATAGATTTTCTCAATCTCCGCGGTTTTTTCATCAATATTTTTTAATGATGTCTGCGTTTCAAGCATTCTTCTAAGTTCTGTAACAATTTTTTCTCTGGATTCTCTTTGCTGTCTTATGAATTCAGCCATTTCCCTGAATTTTGAAATAAATTGTGGCATTTGTTCATCTGCGATTTCAAGTTCATTAATCATTCTAACTAAAATATCGTTTTCCCTGTCTTTCTGCATGCGCTGCAACTGTTGTGGCATCCTCAATTCCTGAGCAAATCCTGTGCATACAATGAGCAATGTTTCCAAGATTCCTATCAGTTTTTTCATGGCATCCTCCTGATTTTTTATTTATATTATTTCATCAGTTTGTTTCTTGCAAGTTTCTGTACCTCTTCTGGTGCAATATCTTCGGGTCCTGTCATAAAAAAGGAAGTACCAGAAAAATATTTTTCTCAATTTGCCGTGATATCTATTTCTTGGTGCTTCAAGGAAGGATACTGCTATTTCATCGTCATTCATCAAGACGCAAGGAATTCTTAGTTGTCCAAATGAAAGTGTATGGAAATGCCAGTATGGTTTTTTCATATAAATAAGAACTGTTCATTTTTTTATTTTCCCTTTTCCTGGATGAAGATAGCGAAATTGACCGATATCAGGAAGCGTCGTCATTAATTCTTTTGGAACAAAATCTTCAAACGATTGTGGAGGTTTATGATTCATCTTTATATAGAGAGAAAGAAGTTGAGAAAGTGTGTGTATCTGGCAGACATATTTTGCACCGTTTTCGCATTCTATGCCGCCAATTTGCATCCTGAGAAATAGAATGAAAATCAAGAATACCGCGCTGGCAAGAAGACAACGGTTTTTTAATTTCATCAATAGTTTGTACTCCACTTTCACATCATTTGATGAAACTCAATACTTTTGGTTTTACCAGATTGATAAAGTCCTGATACGAAATGCGAATCAGTTCTGTATGTGAACCAGCATTGAAAACAATTTCTTTATTTTCTGAAAGAGAATCCTCAACATATGTTTCCATTCCATAAAGATTTCCAAATGGTGGCATTGCTCCGATTTCGCATTCCGGAAATGCGTCTTTAAATTCCTGTTCAGTGGAGATTGTGAGAGAGTTTGCTCCTGTCGCCTTTCTTAGTATTTCAACATCTACATGATAATTCGCAGGCAACACTGCCAGGGCAAGTTTACCATCTTTATTAATGACCACTGTTTTTGCCAGTTCTTTGCCATGTATATGAGCTGCTGCCGCGATTTCCTGAGCAGTGTAGGCAGGTGAATGTTGGATGCTTACATATTTGATTTTATTTCTGTCAAGAAATTCTTTGAGTTTTCTGGAAGGCATTGTCCTCACCTCCTTTTGTCTTCAGTATTTTTATACCTGTTATTGACCGTACTGTCAATTGTTATGCTCTGACCATTCAGCGTCAAGAATTTTTCTGGAGTTTTTGGCAGATTCTGAACTCCTGGATGGTCCCCATTTGATCACCATAAAATGTTTTCTTTTTCTGAAGAAAATCAGAGACAAAAGAAAAAATAAGATGGGGATGACAATCAATCCTGCGAGAAGCAAAATTGGGGTCAAAAACAGCCATATTAGAACTTTAGAAATCAATTCCATAAATCAATATCCATAAGGTATCCTGCGCCGTTTTCTGTGCTTCGATTGTTGATGGTATCGAAACGTCCTTTGCAGGAAAATCGATCAGAGCCACCGGCAAGGTCAATGAGAAAACTGAAGTTTCCACCAATCAGGTTTCTGGGATGATACTCAAGAGGCCCTGGAATACCCTGAACTCTATCCGGATTGTTACTATCGTACACATCAGAGCCATCTCCGTCAATAAGTATCGCCCATGAACCCTGACAGGCAAATCCCTGACCGCTAATTGTCGCAATATAATGGTCGTCTCCTGAAAAGTCCACAACAGCCGCTGTGCCTATGTCCCATCCAAAACCCTGAATCCCGAGTGTTCCAATATATGTGTCATTTCCATCAGGGTCAATGATGCAGGAGATTCCTTTCAATTTTTCAATATCATAGGTGTCATTTTTTCTGCTTCCAACAAGAATTTTTCTGTATTTTGCGGACTTCAATTTTTTCAGGGATTCAAATTCAGTATTTTCAAATACCTCGCATATCTCAATGGCTCCAGTAATCAACTGCTCAATTTTTATCCTGTCAGCCATTGAACACATCGCAAGCCCTGTTTGCCTGTCAGAAAGAGAGTGAGCCACGATATCTCCGACTTCTCTTACAGCAAGCCGCTGTGTGATTTCAATAAACTGTGTGAGTTTTTTTTCTGAAAAATTGCTGAACGCGTCCTTTACATATTTTTCCGAAATGGCAAGTTGTCTGTTGAAATAGTCAACTGGATTTTTTTCTTTTGTCGTCAGGCACGAATTTATCTCAATTTTTATGTCAAGAAGTTTCGCGCAGGTTTGAATCACCTGATTTATATTTTTAATGCCAGATTGACACTGCTGGTGTATTGTGTTTGATAGTTGTTCTCCTTCGACAATACAATCAAGCGGATTACCAAGCCATCTGTCAATGGTATTCAATCTGAAATATCCATTTTTGTCGTTCCACCAATTTGTACCACTGGTTTTATTAAGGATGTCTGATACATAGTTGGTATAAGACTGATACATCTGCCACTGATTGTTCTGTTTCAGGGTATCAACCATCAAATTTCTTGCCTCTTGCACAATTTTTTCTGGTTGATTTTTCTCGCAATATCCACAATGAAAAAACAGCGTAATAACACACAGCAACAAACACTTATTCATTTTGTACCTCTGTTAACCGGTCAATATCAGGGATAAACGAAAAAATTTCACTTTTAATGTTTTTAAGGTCATCAGAGGTTTTTCCTTCAAATCTCATTGTGATAACTGGTTCTGTGACCGATTTTCTTATAAGAGCCCAGCCGTGTTCAAATTGAATTCTTATTCCATCAAGTTTATTAACCATTTGGGCGGGGTAGTGTTTTTCAATTTTGTTCAAAATCTCTTCAGGATTGGCGACAGGTACCCTTATGTCAGGACTTGTTGCATAAACAGGTATTTCAGCAATTTGTTTTGATAAGCATCCTTTTTCCTGAATAATCTTTGCCATCATCAGTGTTGCAAACAATCCATCGTCTCCGCCAATGTCTTTGAAAAAGTAATGTCCAGAAATTTCGCCTGCAAAAATGGCATTTGTTTTTAGAAATTTTGACCTAATAAAGGCATGTCCTGATTTTTCCATAATCGGCTTGCCCCCATTTTTTAAAATTTCATCCCTGACAATCTGCGAGCATTTGACATCATACACAACTGTGCCATTTTTATTTCTTTGTAACAAAAATCTGATGAAAACCACTATGGCAATATCTGTCTTCACAATATCCCCTTTTTCATCAACAAATATTGCCCTATCTCCGTCTCCGTCATAGGCAACTGCCATATCAACTTTTTTATTTTTTACCAGATTTTGAAGGGCTTTTAGATTTTTATAAATTGCAGGATTGGGAGATCTGTTGGGAAAAGTTCCGTCAGGCTCGCAAAAAAGTTTTGTCACCCGATATCCCATTTCTTGCAGGACTTCAGGCGCGATTTTCCACCAGCAGCCATTTCCGGCATCAACAGCAATAGTAAGATTCCCTGGTTCAAAAAGCGCCTTGATATAATTCTTATAGTTATTCACAACATCACAATGCGAGATTTTTCCATCTCCGATAGAAAATGTTTCTGATTCAACGAGTGACTGTATTTTTTTCAATTCTTCTGGAGTAATGGGATTTTTCCCGAGTGCGATTTTCATACCGTTGTCTGACGGTGGATTATGGGAGCCAGTAATTTGAACGCCTCCATCCGCTGAAAGGTGTTTTATCGCAAAGTAAAAGACAGGAGTGGGAACAACGCCAATATCAATAACATTACAGCCTGAATTTATAAGTCCTTTGGTCAGTGCCGGTTTCAATATTTGCGTGCTGGGTCTCAAATCACCGCCAAGTACAATGTGTTTTTCTTTCAGTAAAGTGCCGATAGCCCTTCCGATTTTGTATGAAATCTGTTCTGTTAGTTCTGTCCCAAAGGTGCCTCTGATATCACATGGTTTGAATATGGACATCTGTCTCCTTCAAATGTAATGTTTTTCCTTCAACTTTTCAACAAACTGTTGGTACAATTTGTGATACTGTTCAACCAGCGCTTTGTCGGGATGATACTCGCGAGCAATTTTTACCATGGTGCGGCACGCCTGCTGAAGATTATCAAAATGTGTTCGGGATGCAGCAAGAATTGCTGCACCGTATGCCGCACATGGATTTTCCGGTTGCAACAGGGTTTTATTAAGTATAGAAGCTCTGATCCTGTTCCAGGTTTCACTTTTGGTGGCACCACCAGCAATCCTTATGTTATCAGTAATTCTTGCTCCGAGTTCTTCGATAGTCTGGTAAGCAAGTTTTTCAATGTATCCGACTCCTTCAAGACAGGCAGCATATAAAGTTTCTTCATTACAATTTTCAGATTGAAATCCCTGCGCTTCAGAATTTACGAAAGGAAATCTTTCTCCTTTTCCAGAAAGTGGCCAGCAAATTTTTCCGGTGGGTATAATCTCTGCAGCTCTTTTATCAAGATATTGCCATTTTTTTCTATCGAATGTTTTTGCAATGTAGTCACCGCCAGTATTGCTTGCGCCACCTGGTAACCAGTATCCATCAGGATGTCTGTGGTTGTATATCCTTCCAGCAGGGTCCTTCAGAATATGTTTTGTGACCCCCTTTATAACAAGGGTTGTTCCCAATGTTGAGTTCCACTGTCCTGGCGCAACAGCACCTGTGGAAACCAAAGACGCGCATCCATCGGTCATTCCAGCAACCACAGGAACACCGGATGGAATATCTGTCTGAGCAGAACATTCTGAATTGATAGTGCCTATCACTGCGCCAGATGCCACGACTTCAGGTAGTTTTACCAGGGGTATCCCGAATACATTTTCAATATCATCAGGCCATTTCCCTTCAATAAGGTCATAGCCAGATTTCAGAACATTGGTGTAATCACTAATGCCGAAATTGCCTGAGAGTTTACCTGTGATATAGTCGGCTGCATGAACGATTCTTACTGTCTTTTCAAAAATTTCAGGGGTATGATTTTTGACCCATAAGATTTTGGCTAAACCGAATGATGAATTGAATTGATAGCCCATTTTTTCTGTCAGATACCTGAGTGTTTCATTAAGGCATTTTGCTTCTTTTTCGCTGCGTTTGTCATTATACATGATGGCGGGAATAAGCGGTTGATAGTTTTTATCAAGAAAGCACAATGTGCCAGATGTGGATGACACTGAAATGCCGCGGATTTTCTTAACCTGAATATGAGGTATGATCTTTCTTAAACAAACCACAGTTGAATTCCACCATTGTTCAGGATTCTGTTGGTGCCATCCTTCAGGAGTATCCGATGTGTTCTGGGCAAAAGCATCTTCAGAAGTAGCGTGAACCTTTCCATTTTCATCGACACAAACAACTCTTGTTCCCTGAGTGCCGATATCAATTCCAATAAAAATGTCGTTCATAATATTTGTGGATTTTGAAAATTTATACCTGTTTGATTATACCATAGAAAAAAATGGCGTTTTTATGATAAAATATCAATTACTAATCATACTAAAAATTTAAACTTAAAACATTCAATGGCAGGAAAATGAAGCAGTCAATAAAAAGAAAAATCACTGGCGGTAGAACCGCTATTAGAAAAATCAAGAGAATGGGAAAGATTATAAAGAACATCCACAGAACAAAAATTTTCCATGTTTCAAGACTGAAATTCGGCAGGTTCAGGCCCAAAATTAAAATAGAGATAGAGCGCGGCAATTTTATTATTAAAACAGTTGAAAACGCGAAAGAACTTGAACAAGTTTTAAATCTCAGGTTTGAAGTGTTCTATCAGGAACTTCTTAATAAAACAGCAGTCATTACAAAGGATATAGACGAATTTGACTTTATTTGTGACCATCTGGTAATTTTTGACAGAGAAAAACAAAAATATGCTGGAACATACCGGCTCAATTTATCGAATTTCTCAAAACGTTTTTATTCAGCGCAAGAATTCAATATCAGCAATATTCTCAATCTTCCTGGTATCAAACTTGAACTTGGAAGGGCGTGTGTTGATAAAGAATACAGAACAGGTGTTATTATTAGCTTGTTATGGCGAGGACTTGCTGAATACATAAAACTCAGTGGCACAAATTATCTTTTTGGTTGCTCAAGCGTGAAAACAATTGATGAAAAGGAAGTCGCACTTCTATATCTTTATTTAATGAATTACTTTAAAGCGCCTGATGGTTTTATGGTGAAGCCAGTAAAAAATTTCAGGATACCTTCGTTTGGAGAATATGTAAGACAGATAAAACTTGATGACAATTCTACTTCTATTGCAAAATCATTAATTCCACCGCTTTTGAATTTCTATCTTAAATCCGGTGCTTTTGTGTGCGGGGAACCAGCGCTTGATAAAGTCTTCAAATGTGTGGATTTCTTTACTGTACTGGATATGAACAACCTGAAAAAGTCCATTGAAAAAAAATACGATGTCTGATGAAGACAATCATATTTTTTCTAAAATTTATTTCTCTCACTTGCCTGATTTTTATTTATTTGATGGTATCCTGTTTTGTTGCGATTTTTTCAAAGCGTTCCAGTAGAAGAAAAAATCTCTGTTTGAATTGCTCATATTTTTCAAAAATTTGTCTGAAGTTTCTTGGTACCAGAGTGAAAAAGAGCGCTGATATTTCACGGTTTCAGAATAAATCGTATTTTATTGTCAGCAACCATGTTTCTTATATGGACATTCTTATCATCTCGTCTCTTTTCCCTGCATCATTTATCACCTCTGTTGAAGTTGCCAGGGATATTTTTCTCGGAACCATTGCCCGACTCGGAGGAAGTTTGTTTGTTGAAAGAAGGAAGAAGAGCAGACTTGTAAAAGACCTTGAATCTGTTTCTGATGTGCTGAAAGGCAATCTCAATGTTGTCCTTTTCCCAGAAGGAACAAGCAGTAACGGTGAAAAAATTCTTCCATTTAAAAAAACACTTTTTAGAGCAGCAATAGAACACGGAATTCCAGTGCTTCCTTTGTACCTCAGATATGTTTCTATAGATGGAATGCCTGTCAGCAATAATAATCGCGATTTAATCTACTGGTATGGAGATATGAAATTTTTCCCGCATTTTATGTCTTTATTGAAGCTTAACTCAATAGACACAGAACTTATTGTACTGCCTGAGATTTCATCGACATCAAAATCCAGCCATCAACTTGCATCTATAGCGTTTCAGGCAATTTCAAATATGCATCAAAACACTCGTTGTCATATGTGGGGATAAATATCCCATCTTTTATATATCGTAAGCGCTTCAAATATAGGCCCAGCTGTATGCGAAAGATTGATTGCTACATGATGTTCAAAACCATTTCTACAGATAAACATCAAAAGATCCTGAAGATTATCAATCTTCGCCACTCCCACGCCTCCAAAGGTGTTCAAAGAATCTTTTGTGATTGTTCCTTCACACACATAACCTGTAATTTTTCCATCGCAATCGTCTGTTGACAGCCTTAAAAAGCAAACAGGTCCTGGTTTTATTTTTCCTTCAACTGCTCCAAAGGTTTTTTCCTTTCCCACTGTCTGTTCAAGAATTACATGATGTGTCATAACCGGTTTATCAAGGATGTCAAGTGGAAAGTTACTGCAATGGAAAAGAACGGCTTTTTCAGGATCATTACCATAGTTATTATTCCAGTCAACTATGGCACTTGGTTTACCTGACGCAAATTGCAGAATATACATTGATAATAATCCCGTAACATCAACTTCACACGCGGCAGGTATCATTTTGTGACTGAAATAACTCATAACCCCGCATGGAAATATGCCAAGATTTTCCTGTATAGATGTCCAGCACTGAAACGCAAAGCCCTTAAGTTCTTTTGATTCTATCCAATCAGTAATGACTGTAATGAGTTTTGCCATTTTTAATACGGGTTCTTTTTCTTCTTTTACCCTGATGTAACTGTCGAATTCTTCAAGAGTTCTCCTGACTTTTGGATCATTATTGTCAAGTTTATTTATATGAGCGAAGAGTTCTGAAAGGTCCATGACATCAACCGATATTCCATTGTTTTCAAGAATTTTTTCACTGTATCTGACTGTTTTGAATGGGTCAGGTCTGGTGCCTATCGCACCAATTTTTAGATTTTTTAATGATTTGACAATCCTGCAGATTGCGAGAAATTCTTCAAGGTCGTATTGAAACTCTTCATCTTCTGGAGATACCGTATGATTTGTGGTGAGAGAATACCTGATGCCATATTGTTTTAGATTGCTGCAAACTGAAATTTTTCCACAGAAACTGTCTCTTCTATTTGCAGGGTCCATGTTTTCTGGTTCGTCTGGATAGGCGTGAATCAGAACAGGCACATCAAGCTCTGAAAGCCGTATTGTGTCTGCAACTGCCTGTTCATCTCCAAAATTTGGAAGCGTGACAATGATTCCACTGATTTTATCTGCGTTGTTTTTGAATAGTTGCGCACATTTTTTTGCATCCTGCCATGTTTCAACCTTTCCATATCTTGTGTCCTCTTCAGAAAGCGCAATAACTTCCACTCCTGCCTTTTTAAGTACCTTCAGCATTCTTTCTCTTCCTTCCTTGCACAGTATTTCAGGAAAACATGACCTGTTTCCGACAATTAACCCAAGCGTTTGTTTCTCCATAATGCCCCCTTTTATGAAAATTTGAACTGAGCCTTATTCTGTTGCATGGCATTGAGAATCCTTCGTTTTAAATCTTCAACATGTATTGAATTATTCTTTCTATCCACAAGCACATTGATGCCAGAACCAAAAATCTCAGAGGTGATAAGATAATCGTGATTACCTGCACGTTTCGCTGTTCCTTCTATCGTTAACTGGCCATTGGTTAAGCTGATTACGCCGCTGAGTTTTCTATAGTAAAAATTGTTACTGCCGAATTGCTTTCCAATACTTCCAGCAAAACTTGATGAACCCAAACTTGCAAGCGCTTTCACCGCGCTGATATTGAGTTTCTGTGAAAAGAGCATCCCGGGAACATTATCAATTCTTGCCTGCACAGAAAAATCTTTGTTCCCAAACTCAAGAAAACATATCACATTTACAAGCCCTGTGATAAGAATGTCCGTATTTAAACTGTGGATAAATTTTTCAAGATTAATTTTTTGCACCTGCGCTCTAGCATAGACCCTGGGAGAAGTATCCTGGTTAGTAACAAAAACCATGTCTCCTAAACCTTCGTAAAATTTGAAAGTGAAATCCCCCCTGTATTTTCCATTTTCTTTTATAATTGTTCCCATTATGCGGTCGCAGTTGATTTTGCCAATGTCAATGTTTGAGGCAGAAACAGTGATTTTTTCTTTTTCTTGAGAACCTTCAATAAGAAGGGATGAACAGGAAAAATTCTTATACTGTATCTTGCCTGGAATTGAAAAAATTCCTGCAAAGAATGGTACTTTGTCAGCTCTTTTCCATTTCCCTTCCCCATTGATGGAAATTTTTGAATCAGACGTGAACTTGAATTTTTCTCTCCATTTTTCTGGCAATTGCGACACAATTTCTTCAAGATTTACCCCTTCGGATTCAATTTTAACGCTAAAATCTTCAGGACTTATAAAGCCTTTTAGCGAGATTTTTCCTCCTGATTCTGTGAAGATGTTTCCGGTTTCGATAAGACACTTTTTTTGCAGAAAATCGTATGTGCCTTTTGCATGACCCGACAGAGGATGGCTACTTTCTTGCAGCAATAATTTGTTAAAGTCAACATCAAATATTAACATTTTTACGATGTCTTTATTGATTGTGATGGACAATTTCCCTGTCATTGTTCCTGCAAAAGGAAGGTTCTGAATGCCAAGCATTGTCCTGAACTCATCTATCGCAAAATCTTTTACATTTCCTTCTATTTCGCAAGTTTCTTTTCCCCATTGTACCAGTTTTCCAGCAACAAAAATTTTCCCAAATTTTTCAAGCCATATATTTCCATTTTTAATGTTGATAGTGCCTGTTTTGAAATTTCCCTGTATTTCGCCAGAAAAATTCACCTTAGATTTACCCTGTGGAAGATTAATACTTGCAGGCGTCTGGAAGGCAAGTAATTGTTGCGAACCGAATAATATACTTTTCCATGGTATTTTCAATGAACCAGATATTTTCAGAGATAAAATGGGTTTTTCAAGAATTTTCCAGTGAAAATTAACAAGTTTTGCGCCGGCAGGAGTGAAAAAAAAGAAAACTTTGACCTTTCCATCAGAAGCAGTATTTGTCCAGATGCCAGTAATCACAGGGATAAAAATCCACAGGAAAACAAGTGTACAGAGGCATAATACAACAATCTTTTTTCTTTTTATCATCTCTTCAAATAGGTGTCAAAGAACTCAAAAGCTTTGCCTGCAGCAAAGCTGTGTTCTCCGGGAAATACTTCAATCCATAGGTTTTCTTCTTTTTCTGCAAGCCGATACGCCCTTTTTACTTTTTCATGTGCCTGCATAGAAGAATGGAGCCAGAAGCAGGTGTCATTAGCTCCTGACTCAATCAATAGCGGTCGTGGCGCAATGGCGCCAATGACATCTCCAACATCAGCATATTGATAAAGTCCAGGGACAAGTTGGCTGCCGCAGAAATTGGGTCTATTGATTGCGTAATGTTCTGTGGTTGTCGCATAACAGATGATATCCGCAGCTTTCACCCTGTCGTCAAGAAGTGTGATGTATGTGGTCATTGTGCCACCCTGGGAAAGACCCATGCAACCAATTCTGTCTGGGTTAACATTTTTTCTCGTTAAAAGAAAGTCAATCGCTCTCATTCCGTCAAAAATATTGCCTCCGAGAAGTGTTCTGCCAAGTATCAGATGTTGAATGAAATAAACATTGCATTTGTCTCTGCCCGGAAACACATGATCATTATATCCACATCGTTCACCGAATCCCCTCCAGTCAGGAACGATTGTGATATAACCGCGTCGAGCCATCATTTCACCATAGTTGTAATTAGCCACATTGATACTGACCTGCCGTTCAGGCTGCCTGAAGTGAACACCGGCAACAGGGTCCTTGCCATAAGGACCATGACCATGGCAGCAAAGAATTGCTGGCAATTTTTCTTCGTCTGTTTTTGGGGTTAGAAGATAAAGTGGCATCCAGCAATCTTGTTCGGTTTGAATAATATATTTCTCCCGTATAAATGCATCAAGTTCTTCTCTGCTGCACAGCTGTGGTTTGAGTGGAGCCGGTTCAGGAAATTCTCCCAGCAGTTCTTTAATTTTTGCTTTTAATGTATCTCTCCACTGCTGAAAGAACTTTTTGTCTTTGATTGTTTCAACAGCCATCGCGGGCTTTGTTCGCTTATACAGTTTATAAATAAAATTGTCAATGACCTGAGGCGCGTCATTATAGTTTGGCATGGCACTCTCCTTTTTGTTTTTAAATCGTTTCAAGAAGTTCTACGACCTTTTTTATGCTACCCGGAATCTTGTGAACATAATAAGTATTGGGTACATCAAGGATATTGCGATTGAACTGTTTTTCAGTGAGCGCAGAATAATAGATGACTTTTGTTCTGGTATATTCCTGATATTTTCTTAAATACTCTCCAATATTCCCGCCATATCCGAGATTCATCAGGTCAACAATTGCTGCATCAATTCTGGGCTTATTTCTCTCAATACCACTCATTGCTGATGCTGCATCTCTGTATTCAATTACTTCAAATCCTTTTCTTTTGCACTCTATCAAGAGTATTTTTCTTATAGTGTCATCATCTTCAACGATCATTACTGTTTTTGTTTCGTTATGATTTTGTTTTGTTTCATTTTCCATATTTCCCCTTTTTGGTCATAAAAATTACCCCCTTAGTTTGGTATTATAAGACCTATATCGCAGATAGTCAAAAAATAGGGACCCGGCTATGCATCCTGGAGGGCAGGTGATGTTGCCGGATCCCATCAATGGAGGAACCATTTCAATTGTTTATTTAACAGACGAATAAGATTGAAAATGGTTTATTCGGGTTTTCTTAAGAGGAAAAAAGATGTAAAATGTTTTTGGAACTATGAATGAAAAAATTTCTTATTCAAAAAGATTGATATCCCGGTAGAAAGACCTGTGATAGATAAGCTGCTGGAATTCTGGAACGGGATTTTTGGTACCCAGCATGTTGAAAATCAGAATCTTTTTTCAATCCTTTCAGGGAAAGAGAGAAATCATAATAGGGATTTTCTATTTATTGCCCAGCACGGAATAAATATCATTTCAACAGTGCATCTGACAGTTAGCAGATTTGATAAAAGACTTGGTGGTATCGGTGAAGTTGCAACATTGAAGCAATGCAGGGGCAGAGGAATTGCGAAAGCGCTTTGCTCCATGGCAATCAATACGTTTGAAGACAGTGGCGGAAAATGGCTATTTCTTGGAACTTCAAATCCAGCAGCAAGATTGTATTATTCTCTTGGCTGGCATTACCTTATGGGAACGAAAATTATGCTCAGAAATTCCAATGGCAAAAACCCTGAAGTTTTTTTCAGTGAATATCTTTCAGCCATCAAAACCAATAAGATTCGGATATTAAGAGGTGATTCTCGTTTCAGGCTTCAAATCATTCCTCTTATTATCATCCCCTATGACTACCCGGTTCTTGACTTAAATGCGGGACTGTTTTCTGCGCGATGGTATATACAGCGTTTCTGTATGGGACTTTATCTGCACTACGAAAAACTGGAAGAAAATGGGGCATGGTTTGTTGCAATAAGTGGAAAATTTCTGGTCGGTATCGTAAATATAGTGTTTCACGAAAAATACATCGCCCAGATTGATGGATTCTGTATTCCAGGCATTGAGAGAAAAATTATGCCAAATATGTATGGAACAGCGATTGATTATGCAAAGAAAAACAATGTTTCAGAAATTCATATGGTTGCAGATGCTCTTGATGAGAAAAAGAAACAAATGCTGTTGAAAATTGGCTGTATACCGACTGGTGAAAGAGTAAAAGTTGAGTCAAAAGAAGGCATTCTTGATATAATTGTTTATGGATATCGTTAATAAAAGGAAATATGCTGAAGAAGATTGAAAAATATTTTAAGTTTTCTGAAAGAAATACAAACTGGCTCATTGAAGCTCGTGCTGGTTTTACCACATATCTCACAATGGCATATGTTCTTTTTGTCAATCCTGTAATCCTGAAAGATGCTGGAGTACCCTTCAATGCCTGTGTTGTTGGTACTGCGTTATCTGCTGGAATAACTTCAATTCTCATGGGGCTTGTTGCCAATTTCCCACTGGCTCTTGCTGCGGGAATGGGACTTAACAGTGTTCTTACTTACAGTATCGTTATAGGACAGGGCGTTTCCTGGCAAGTCGGGATGGGTTTAATCTTCCTTGATGGATTGATTGTGTTTATTCTGGTACTGGTGGGATTGCGCGAGCAAGTGATGAAAGCGATTCCTGTCCCATTGAGGCACGCAATCGCAGTTGGTATTGGAATGTTTCTTGCTTACATTGGTCTGATGCATTCTGGTATTGTAGTAATAGACAAAAATACTCTTTTACCATCACCTGGAAATTTTTCTGACATCTCCACCATTGTTTCGTGCTGCGGTATTATTATCACAGCGGTTTTTGTTGTATTAAGAATCAAAGGTGCAATCATTAATGGCATTCTGATTACAGCATTTCTTTCATTTCTTGCCGGACTTTCTAAATTGCCGGATACCATCAATATGCCAGATTTTTCCAGTGCCGGAGCACTTGATATCACCGGTGCTTTAAAACTTTCGCTTATTCCTTCCCTTTTTGCATTTATTATTGTTGACTTTTTTGATACACTCGGTACTGTGACTGCGATTGGATACCAGGCAAATCTTGTTGACTCACAGGGCCGCATTGAAAAGCTTAAGGCAATTCTCGGAATTGATGCTATTGGTGCGATGCTTGGTGGCTTTTTTGGCGCAAGTTCAAACACTTCCTATATTGAATCAGCAGCAGGTATTATGGAAGGTGGTAGAACAGGTGTGACTGCGATTATCGTGGGAATACTCTTCATTTTAAGTATCATCATTGCACCATTCGCTTCTATGATTACATCCCAGGCAACCGCTCCTGCGCTTGTCATCATCGGGTTTTTAATGATGCAGGCAATCACACACATTAATTTCGACCAACTTGACACTGCAATTCCTGCTTTCATCATTATTCTCACAATGCCTTTCACTTATTCTATCTCACACGGTATTGGATATGGGTTTATTGCTTATACGATTTTGAAAATGGCAAAAGGCCAGTTCAGGGATGTACATCCTTTAATGTACATCGTTTCTGTAATTTTTGCGGTGTTTTTTCTGGCAGGCAAATGATGAAAAGGAGGTGGCAATGGAACAAATATTCCTTGGAGTACTCGTAATAGGATATGTATTTGTTCTGCCATTGGTTCTTATCATCAATGTGATCAGACTCAATAGAAGAATTGATGATATCAAAAGATATATCGAAAAAAACCTTTAATTTCCTCTGTGGAAAAAGAAAAATTTAAAGAAACTCCTGTGGAAAAAAATCCCTGCCTGAAAGGAAAAGAGTCCGTGTTAACTGGGAACTTGAAATTGGAAGAAAGTATTACTACTGGATTGGAATATTTATATTTCTTATTGGATTTGGACTATTTCTAAAATACGCATTTGAAAATCAGTGGTTTAACGAAACAGTTCGTATCATCATTGGTTTAGTTTCAGGGATCATTTTGGTTTTTCTTGGCAATAAATTCGTTTCCAGGTACAGAGAATTTTCTCTTGGCCTCACTGGAACAGGCATTGTGATTTTATATCTTTCCATATTTGTTGCGAATAATTTTTACCATCTTATTTCTTATCCAGTGGCATTTGGCAACATGCTTGTAATAACTGTGTTCAGCGTGATATTAATGCTCAGGTTTGACAGTATGTTTTTGGGTATACTGGCTTTTATCGGCGGATTTTTTACTCCATTGATTTTGAAAGGACCAGAGATGCCATTGTTACAGGCATTTGTGGGATTGGGCGTGTATCTTGCGCTGCTTGATGCAGGGATATTTACAATCAATGCTTTCAAGCCATGGCGAGTTTTGATTTTCTTATCATTTTTCTTTACCTATTATATGTGCGGACTATGGATCGACAGATTTTACGAGCACATGGTTTTCTGGCCTGTTATTGGTGTGCTATCATTTTTCTTTTTCAGTTACCTGTTTTTTCCTTTTTCACCGCTTAACAAGAAGTACGTAATAAGAGAAGTTGATCTTTTACTGGTCTTTCTCAATAGTAGTGTTTTTGCTGGTTTTGTTTTCTCTCTTACAGAGACTTCGTTTCCTGATTACAAAGGCTTCGCAGCACTCATGCTTGCATTTATTCATACGTTTGCTGGGGTGATTCTTAAAAAAACAAAGTACAAAGACCAGGCACTAACGCTTCTTATGCTGGGACTTGCCCTTGTTTTTCTGACTTTGTGCTTCCCTTTGTATCTGACGCATACTTATATTACGATAGCATGGGTGTGTGAGGGACTTATTCTTTTCTGGCTCGGTTTGAGAATTCCTTCTGTTTTCATGCGGATTTTTGGATACCTTCTTTTTATTGCATCAATCTGCAGATTCTTTGTATTTGATATCGCATACAGGCTAATTGATATTCCTGTTTTCAATGAAAGATTTTTTACTGCTTTGAGTATCGTCTGTTGTTTGTTTCTTGCCAGTGGTTTATCTTTGAATAGAAAAGATATCCTGAAAAAAGAGGAAAAATTTTTACCTATGGTCATAGCCGGGGTCTCTCATATTGTCCTTTTTGTTTCATTAAGTGTTGAGTTTTATGATGCAATGATAAAAAGTAATTTGTTAAGAACTTTCAGCCGCGTCGGGCTCAGCATGTTCTGGGGATTGTACGGCGCAATTTTGCTATCCATCGGCATGATACAGAAGATAAAAGTGGTTCGTTATTTTGCTCTGTGTTATCTGGGGCTGGCTATATTAAAGGTTCTGATTTTTGATTTATTTTTTGCAGGCAAGTTATACAGAATTATTGTTTCCCTGTGCATAGGCATTATTCTTTTTACTGTGGGATATGTATACCATAGAAAAAAGGAGATATCATGAAGTATCTGTTTTCAATCCTTTTTTTAATTTTTATTTCAGTCACCCTTTCTTTAGCTGATTTTTCTCCTTCTCACTGGAAATTTGTGAAGAAAATTTATTCTGGCGATGAAAAAGCGGATATTTATGAATTAAAACTTGATACAGAAGTACTTGTAAATTCAAAGCCCGATCTTTCAGACATCAGAATTATTTCGGATAATCAAAAAGAAATTCCTTATGTAATTTCAATAAAAACCAGTAGGTCCCAAACAATAGAATATCCTGTAAAACTTTTAAACAAGTCATACATCAATGGAATTCAGACGATAGTTGACATAGATATCGGAAACAATTATCAGGAGCATAACTGCCTCTCATTAAATATTTCATCACATAATTATCAGAGGTGGGTTGAGGTTAAAGCAAGAAATGATGGAAAATGGTTCACGCTGATAGACAAAGGGTTTATTTTTGACCATTCAATTCCAGAGGCAAATGTTTCTTCCTCAAGCAACATCGTAAGGTATCCCTTAACCAATTTTAGATATCTCCGTGTGATTATTCATGATGAGGGTGGCAGTCCGCTTGATATTACAGGCGCAAAAATTATGAAGGAAGAAATCATACCAGCAGAACTTATGGAATACAGGATTTCTGTGAAAAATATTGGTGAATCAAAAGATGGTAAATTTACAGAATACCTGATCGATACAGGAACAAAAAATTTGCCTCACAACAGAATTGATGTTGTTTCAGACGAAAAGAATTTTCACAGAAAGATAGTGCTAACATTTTATAATGACCAGGATGTTCGGACAAATTTTTCCACTTGTCAGTCCACGATATACTCCTATAGTGGTGCCCGGTATCATGAAAAGAATTTAACTGTCACATATCCTGAAGCCAGAACAAGGTATATTAAGATTCAACTTTATCATTATGATGATCAACCTTTGAAGATTAAAGGTTTTCATTTATATGGCACCGTAAGGGTAATCTCTTTTCCATCTGTTCAGGACATCTCAAATCTGTGTCTTTTTTATGGAAATTCACTGGCAAATCCACCAGTTTATGATTTTGCAAAATATCAACGCTATTTGAAAGGCAGGATTGCTATTGTACAGACTGGAAATCAGGAAAATAATCCTTTGTACAGAGCTTCTACTTTTGAAAGATTTGAGAAAAATAAAAAAGTTTTTTTGAGCATACTGATGGCAATCGCAGCAATCATATTAGGTATTTTCATTGTGAAAAATCTAAAAGTATTATATCACAACCTTATTTTACCCTAAGAATTTATCAAGAAATGTAAAAACCATTGATAAACAATGGATTTAACAATTTCCAGAAAAACCTGACAAGGATTTTTTAAGCCCAAAACTTAAAGAACCCAAGAGAAAAAATTGAATTGAGGGCTCCTTAAAAATTGTTTTTAACGAGTTTCAGTTAGGATTTACGTAGTTGATTTCCTTATATATACATTCTACCATGAATTTGGAAAAAGTGGTAGAATTAAAAAGGTCATAAA
Source organism: Candidatus Ratteibacteria bacterium (assembly GCA_049971295.1). GTDB lineage: Bacteria > Ratteibacteria > UBA8468 > B48-G9 > DTJG01 > DTJG01. Next base: position 25,953 of record JBMFLH010000005.1, read on the forward strand.
GGGGGAAAGATGCAAAAGACAATTAGAATTATGCCGTGTCTTGACATGCAGCATGGCAGGGTTGTTAAGGGAGTTCATTTTGTGGATATTAAAGATGTGGCAGATCCGGTGGAATGTGCGATTGTATATTGCAAACAGGGTGCTGATGAAATAGCCCTTCTTGATATTACTGCGACAATAGAGGGAAGATCCACATTGATTGATGTTGTACGAAAAGTGGCAGAGGTCGTTACAGTTCCATTTACTGTTGGCGGTGGAATTTCTGATATGAAAATTGCTGAATCAGTGATAAATGCTGGTGCTGATAGGATTTCAGTTGCTTCTGCAGGTTTTAGAAATCCTGATTTAATAAAACAACTTGTGAAAGAGTTTGGCCCTGAAAGAGTGACAGTTGCGATTGATGTTGATTACAATCCTGCAGTACCATCCGGTTATGAGGTGTACATAGATGGTGGAAGAACACCAACAGGAAGGGATGCTGTTGAGTGGGCAAAGGAAGTAGATGGTTATGGAGTGTCAGTAATACTTCCGACAAGTAAGAGGGGTGATGGAGCACGTCTTGGTTATGACCTGCCTATTATCAGGGCACTGAAAAAAGAGGTCTCTGCAGAAATTGTTGCTTCAGGAGGGGCAGGTAATCTTGAGGACTTTTATGATGCAGTAGAAGCAGGTGCCACAATACTTCTTGCCGCAAGTGTTTTTCACTTTAGAATTATTTCTATACCTGCTCTTAAATCATATCTAAAATCAAGAGGAGTGCCTGTTATTGAACGATCCTTGGAGGCAGAATGAAGGCGATGGTGATCGAAAAGGTTGTTGATGTTCTGCAGGAAGAGCCACTAAAATTTGTTGATATGCCTGTACCATCACCAGAAGAAGGACAACTTCTTATTAAAATAAACGCCTGCGGTGTGTGCAGGACAGACATGGATGAAATGGAAGGAAGAAGTTTGCCTTCATTTTTCCCAATCATTCCGGGGCATCAGGTCGTAGGAAGGATTGTTGAATCAAAAAACTCATCAAGGTTCAAAACCGGAGACCGGGTTGGAGTTGGCTGGATTTATAAGTCCTGTGGAAAATGTAAGTATTGTAATGAAGGATATGAAAACCTCTGTGACTTTTTTCAAGCCGCTGGCAGGGATGCAAATGGTGGTTATGCTGAATATATGGTGGCTTATGAAGATTTTGTTTACAAAATTCCCGAAGGGTTTTCTGACATTGAAGCTGCGCCATTATTGTGCGCAGGTGCAATTGGCTGGCGTTCTTTGCGACTGACAGGGATAAAACAATCTGGTGTAATTGGACTTTATGGTTTCGGCGCTTCAGGTCACATTGTAATCCAGATTGTAAAATGTTTGTACGGTGATACAAAGGTATTTGTATTTACCCGTTCTAAAAAAGAACAGAATCTTGCGCTCCAATTTGGTGCCAGCTGGGCGGGTCAGATTACAGACAGACCACCAGAACTTCTGGATGTTGCCATTGATACAACCCCTGCATGGCTTCCTGTGCTTGAAGCACTTAAAAATATTAAAAAGGGCGGCCGTCTTGTGATTAATGCCATAAGAAAAGAGAATCATGATAGAGAGATTATGAAAGAAATTGAATACGAAACCCATCTCTGGATGGAAAAAGAAATCAAATCAGTTGCCAATGTCTGCCGCAGAGATATTGCTGAATTTTTACAGATTGCAGTAAACATTCCAATCAAACCACAAATAACAACTTATTCTCTTAAGGATGCAAATCAGGCATTAAGAGATTTGAAAACCGGGACAATTCCAGGAGCAAAAGTTCTTGTGATGGATTGAAGGTTCTTATTGTATTTTTGAAGTGAAGCAAAAGGTTAACATCCTAACAGCATGCAAACATTACATCCCTTTTATCCTGACGATATCAACATTTTCAAGTGGAATCTCTATAATGAGTGTGTCTTTTTGTTTTTTGTAATTTAATGTACCGAATGTTATCGAGTCAACTGAGTTTACAGAGTTTACACCATGCACAGTAAGAACCAGATTTTCAATTGGTTTACCGCTGGCATTGTTAAGAAACACAAGTACGCCATTTTCATAATCCATCAGTTGCGTATATATACCTGGAGTGGATACATCATAATATTTTTTGACTCCCAGATAATCCATAATCGCAGTAATAAAACTTCTTTCTGATAGTCCATCCTCAAGTTTGTATTGTTCTGGTTTCGAATTTATGTTCCAGTGTTGACGAACATACGCCTGACCAAGAAGTGCTCCTATGTAAAATGCCTGACCTTTTCCATACTTATTGACAAACACTGCTGGTTTTCCATCTTCATATTTTCCTATTGTTTTACATGTTATTCCAATGCAATCAAATTTTACTCCCCATATAGGAATTTCAATAGGTTGTTTTGCGAATTCCTGTGAAATTGTAATTGTTCCCATTTGTTTATATGCAAACTTGCTTACAGTTGTGGAATAGAATGCAGATGCCCATTTAAGCCAGTCATCCTGTGTGATAATTTTTTGTTGTTTGAAGCCAAATACAGAATTAAGGATGCTACTTTCCTGATTGTATTGATTCCAGTTTCCGGCACCTACGATTGCTATCAGTTTTCCGCCTTTGTAGACCCATTCAGCGATTTTCTTCTGGGAATTTTCGTGTATGTTTGGATCTGTAATTATCAAAACAGAATAATTCTTCAGAATATCGTCTTCCACAATGTCCTGTTCACAGATGATATCAACTGAATAATAGGAATGTTTTAAAAGTGTATAAATGTCCTGTCTTTCTGGACAGAAGTACAATCCCTTTACCTGCATTAAATCAGATGTGAATGCAATAAGTTGAGCAATTTTTGCTGGTCTTACCTTTGCCTGGCTGATATCTTTTTCAAACCTTTTTAATCTTCGTGTGATATCAGCAGTTTCTCTGAGTGCTTTTTCATTGTCAGCCCAGGCAGGTCCGATATTACCGACTGGTCCATAGAGATACAGAAGATTTTCTTTTATTCCAGCCATGAGATATGCAAAAAGTTTTGATCTTATTGCTTCGCCTCCTACAAGATAACTTGCCATCGGCAAATTCCATTTTCTGCTGGCTGCTCTCATAATATCAGCACCAAGACAAATTCTTCCAATACCTGCATCCCATCCGTATACCCAGTCCTCCATCATAATTCCTTCAAAAGCCCTTTTCCTTCCGAGTTCAAAAATGTCAAGGCCAGATGTGTTCATATCATTGTTATTACCAATAAACGCAAATTGCATGGGCCCTGCTTGGAAATTAGGCGCAATGAGTTGCATGTCAGGAAAGTATTTTTTTATCGCATCAGTGGCACATTTGTAGTAAATGGCTGTGTAGTTGTTGATGAATTTTTTTGTATGATAAAAAAGTTGATTATATCCGATATTTCCTTCCTCAAGTTTCTTCCTATCAGTTTCAGGATAGACCTCGTCCCAAGAATTCTTTCCCAACATTTTCGGAGTCAACTTTTCGTTTTTCAAATGCTGCCTGAATTCATCGAGTAATTGTGGGGTACTTACAATTTCTCTTGCATTTATTGCAGGACCAATTTCATCGCCAGTATTAAAATGCTTTGCTATCTTCATTGTCTGTGGGATAACAGATGAGTATCTATTTGCCATTTTTGAATAGAAGTCATCAAATACCCGCAACCATCTTTGATGGCTATTTTCTCCAGGTTTATAATCATATTGTTTTGCATATGCTTCAGAGGTGTATCTCCAGTTTCCTGCCCATCCTGTGATTGTAGTATTAATGATGCCGTACTTTTTGCATAATGATGTAAACATATCATCCTTTATTCCGGATGCTGTAATACTGTTAATTCCAATGCTGGAAAGTATTTTGAATTCTGTGTCTGCTTTTTCGTAGGTTGTTTCGCCTGATATTACTCTGTAAGGGATAAGTTGTACCCATGTTCCAATTATCAGATCTGTCAGATGTGGTGGCTCCCCAAAATTCATTTTTTCTATCATTTCCAATCTTTTCATTGTGTACTCAGCAAATGTTCCGAGTTCCTTCAAACCTTCAAGACCAGTTTTTGTCGGCATTCTCACTGCCAGGGCACCTTCAATATATTTTAGTCCATAATAATTTGGGCCTGCTTTATCAATTTTTTCTTCAATAGTATGAAAAATGAAATCTTCAGATGGTTCTGATGCAAACTCAAGGTGTAAAACCACTTCTTTTTTGGCAGGATTTTGAGGGATTACAATAAAGCATGTAAAGTAATGCGCTGATCGGGAAACAGGTAGTTCCGCCCAGCATGAATACTCACCAGCATTTAACCAGTCAGTATCATCAACAGGCGCAACCCATGCAATGGGTCTTCCCCAGTCATTATTTCCTGTCCACCACTTTGGTTGAACACCATATCGATTTACAGTACCTGTAGCGTATCTCGCGGGGGTATATGGATTTGTTTCACTGTCAACCACGATACAGTATTTATAGTTTTCCGGTTGTTCAATTTTGCATCTTACCCATACTTTTCCAGTAAATTCATCGGGGTTATTCTTTTCAAGCCACTGGTCAAGATTTTCAGGAAAATTCAATTTTGTTTCTACTGTACATTTTTCAGCACCAGCAGTTACAATGATACCCGCAGGATTTTCTTTCACAGGAGCATTGATGACCATTGTGGCATTTGATTTTTCACTACTTCCATAGTAAAGATAATAGATTTCTCTCGATTTTGCCGGGATTTGAGAAGTTTTAAAAAATATTGAATCAGGGCTCTCTTTGGAGATGCATACCTGTAAAGGGATACTATTTCCCTTTGAATCAACAAGGTAAATATCACCTGCATCAGTCCTGATTTTTTTCGTTTTTATGAGGGTTTGAACTGGATACTTTAACATCACAGTTCCTTCAATGGGTATTTCAGACGTATTTTTAACCTGTACAGGTACTTTGTATTTGAAATGTTCAGACCATGATTTTTGCTGTGCTGAACAGACAAAACACAGAACAGCAATTACAGTTGCAGATTTCATAATTTTTAAATACATTTGATTTTCCTCTTTTTATTATATATTATATTAATTCTCAAAGATAAACCGGTCAAACTATCAAAATGGAGCAGATATGACAAGGAAACAACTGAACCTTGCGATTTTTGAAGGAAAGGCAAAATCAGTTCTCTGGCAACCACGCCTTGAAAGCTGGATTTTGTTTCACAGAGCTAAGGGGACACTTGGTGAGAAATTTCGTGATTTAACTGACCTTGAAATTTATGACCGATTAAAATGTTCTGTCAGGTATGCCGCCTCTGCCGGGCTTCATTATTACTATACAACGACTGTCGAAACATTTGAAAGAGGAATTGACAGAAATCATACAGAACTTATTACAAAAACTGAGAAAGGTGTACTGAAAACCATTTTTCAGATTGTACCCAGTGGAATGGGATATGCTGATAACAAAAGAATTGTTGAATTTCCAGTAAAAACTGTTGAAGACCTTAGAATTCTCACTCATCTTGTCAGTCACTCTCATGCGGTTGCGATACCGGAACTTTTCAATGAGGCAGCAAACAGAGTGGGGAAAAGGGCAGAACCGACGATTTTTCTTCCAAGTACGGGGTTCACTGATTTGATAAAGAGACACGCAGGACTTTTGAATACATACTATCTTTTGAATGATTATCCTTCTGAATTCAATAAATACATGGAGGCATGCGATGAAAGAGATATGAGAATTGCTGAAGAAGCATTAAAGCTTCCCTGTAGAATTTTTAATCTCGGTGACCATGTGACTAATGAATTTACGCCACCGCCTATTCTAAAAAAATATGTGATTCCCAGATGGAAAAGAATCAGTCAGTTAATGACAGAAAACAATAGATTTGTCCACAGTCACTGGGATGGAAATTCCAGATTGATTTTACCCTATCTGAAAGAATCGGGTTTACATGCGGTTGAAGCCCTTACGCCAGAACCAATGTGCGACATGACACTGGAAGAGATAAAGCAGGCAACACAAGGAATGGTTGTTCTTGACCTAATCCCCGCAATTTTCTTTCTTCCTTCATTTCCTATGAAAGAACTTCTATCTTTTACTGAAAGAGTAATTGAAATGTTTATGGGACGGCTTATTCTCGGTGTTTCAGACGAAATTTCCCCACCTGGTGAGATAGAAAGAATAGAAGCAATTTCTGAATTTATTGACAAAAAATACGGCCTACCCGATTAGTGCTTGACAATAATAAAAAAATAGTAATACTATATTTATAAGTACTTATAAGTTTGCCTAAAAAATATGACTCTGTATGAGCGGGTAAAAGAGTATTTACTGGCAGAGATAGAAAAAAGAGAAGAAGGCGATATTCTTCCAAGCCAGACATATCTTGTGCAAAAATTTAAAGTTTGCCATCTTACTATTCGCAGAGCTCTTGAAGACCTTGAAAAAGAAGGTTTGATACTGAAAAGACAGGGTAAAGGCACATTTATAAGAAAAAAATCTCAGGCCTTTTCAATTCAACTTTGTACTGTACCCATTTGTCAGGAGCAAAATAAGTTAGAATTTAAAAACTCCTGATTAGTTAAGTTTTGTTGCATTAACATTGTTTGTTCAAACTTATTCTTTTCTTTTACTTTTTCTGATTTCTTTCGCTTCATTCGTATTCGTTTTTTTAAATTCCGTCGTTAAATCACCTATGATTGTTTTAAGCTTATATATCTCGGATTTTAACCGTTGTGTTTCCTGTTCATTGTTTATATCAAATATCTTGAATCCATTATTTAAAAATTTATCCCGGCATTTATCATACTGAGTTAGTGATACCTGATACCGATTACAAATTTCAGATATATTGGCCCCTGCTTTTAATCCTTCCAATACTATTTCAAATCTTTTGACTGCTGCATTTTCTTTTCCATTTTTACCCACTTCTTTTCCCTTATTTTTTCATCAGGCTGTTTCCAAAAGGTCCTTTCCTAACTTAATTTATCCGCTCAACTAATGGGTAACAGTATAAATAATCTGTAAGAAAAAAAAGTCAAAAGAAAAAGGAGAAAAATTTGAAAAAGAAGAAATTTTCGTTTAGAATTTAAAATAAGGCATCGTATACCATTTCATTTAGATTCTTACATGAGGCAACAGGGATGCACAAGTAGAGAAGGATCATTAACAGTTCATGGTTGGTTAATCGCAAGGAACAATTGAGTAAAATAAATAAAGAAGTTCATTTAGTCATAAGTGGGAATACAATTTATGTTATGATTTTGTGCCAATGCAATGTCCGAAAGTGAAACAACAGAAAAATTTGCTCCTAAAAGTATTACCAGTGTACTCAACTCATACATTATTTTGACAATTACCAGAAAAAGTGTTATTTATAATCCTAAGGAATTGGGCATAAAATTTCTGACATTTCAATGAAAAAGAGACTATCTTCTGAAGAAAAAGAATACCAGCAATGAATTTCCATATTCAATTCTCTTAACGAACTTATTTCCATTGTTGATCCAGAAACTTACAAAGTTCTTTATGTTAATCAGATTTTGATAAAAACTTTTGGAAATGTTATAGGCAAAAAATGCTACAGAGTATTTCAAAACCTGAACAAGCCATGCAGTTTCTGTACCAATAAATACATTTTTGGGCCAAGGGCAAAGCCAGTTTATATCTGGGAATTTTAGAACAATATGAATAAACGATGGTATCGCTGTATTGATAGACCCCTGACCTGGATAGATGGAAGAAAGGTCCGTTTTGAACTGGCAATTGATATTACTGACAGAAAATTGCTTGAAGAATCTTTACAAAAAAGCCAGCAGAGATATAAAGACCTCTGGAATAATGCTCCGGTTGCCTATCACATTGTTGACAGAAAAGGAATAATAAAAGATGTAAATAAAACTGAACTAAAAATGCTGGGATATTCTAAAAAAGAAATGCTGGGTAAAGAGATTTTTGATTTCATTATTCCATCTCAAAGAAAAGCAGCGCGAGAAAGATTTGTGCGGAAAATAAAAGGAGAAAAGTTAGAAAAAGACTACAATAGAATTTATCAGAGGGAAGATGGCACTCCTTTGTATGTTTCAATTGAAAAGAATGAAAAAGGTGAAATTGTTGGCATGCGAACATCAATGATAGACATTTCAGAGTTAAAGAAGATGGAAGAGACCCTGAAAGAACTATCACTGAAAGATGAACTTACCGGTCTATACAACAGACGCGGCTTTTTTACTCTTGCAGAACAGGAAATTCGTAGAACCCAGAGGAACAAAACCCCTTTTCATGTACTTTTTATTGATTTTGACAATTTGAAAATCATCAATGACACAAAAGGACATGTGACAGGTGATGAGGTTTTAAAAAAGCTGGCATAGATTCTGAGAGATACATTTAGAAAATCAGATATTATAGCAAGAATTGGTGGAGATGAATTTGGAATTCTGGCGCCAGAGGTAAAAGGAGGAAAACAGGTCAATGCTTTGATTGATAGATTGAGAGAAACAATCAGAGCATTCAATAAAAAGCATAACAACAAGTATCAGATTTCAATCAGCATTGGCGCTGTCAGGTATGATGGTAATAAGCTCGTTACAATTGACAGATTAATTGCAGAAGCAGACAGGAAAATGTATCAGGAAAAAATCACAAAATACAAACTTGCAAAATATCGAATGAAAACCATTTTTGACCAAAAATATGGCAAGAATTCTTTCCAATCATGGTTTTTATGTGTCCTATTTATGTGTCCTATTAGATCAGATGATGGTTTGAAATTTGGGAAAAAAATGATAGAATAATTTTATAGCCGTAGACATAAATCTGTGAAATCAAAGCCGCCTTAGCTCAGTGGTAGAGCAGGGCACTTGTAATGCTCAGGTCCGCGGTTCAAATCCGCGAGGCGGCTCTGAAAGGACATATCCTGATGATACCACTCACATCAATTTTTAAGATTTTATACCAGAAATACAGACCAATTTTCATTTTCTGTGATGATGCTGGATACTGGCGAGAAAAATAAAAGATTTCTATGAAACAATGTTTCCATCCTGTTCAAATAAATTCAGCAAATTTCTTGACCTTTTTGACCGATGGTCGAATATGCGCGGATACCTTATGGTAGTTACCATTATGAAAACCTGGCTGAAAAGTTGGATGAGGTTTCATGGGAAAACTATTTGAACAGAATTATAATGGAAAAAACAAAAATATGGAGAAACAGATGCAATACGTTGTGACAAAAAATGACATTGTTTTAGGATTAAAGAAACTGGGACTTAGAAAGGGAGATATTGTCCTTGTCCATAGTTCATTGAGCAGTTTGGGGAAGGTTGAAGGTGGACCAGAAACAGTAATACAGGCGCTTATTGAAGTGGTTGGAAAGACCGGTACAATCATGATGCCATACCCGCTGGGCAACGCAACAATCGCAAGAGTATTTTCTTCGATGAAAGGAGTAATAAGAAGTACACATCCAACACACGCTGTTTCTGCAATGGGAGCAAAAGCAGATTACTTAACAAAGGATCATGATAAAATGCCCACTGCCTGTGGGAAAGGAACACCGTTTGGGAAACTTGTTGACCTTGGCGGATACATTTTGTTAATAGGGGTTGACCAGGACAGGAACACAACCCTTCATACTGCTGAAGATTATGCGGACCTGCCATATCTTTCGGAAAAGGAATTTAAGTATGTGGACGCAGATGGCATGGAAAAGACAATTGTTCTAAAAAGGTTTCCAGGTCCTCATAGAAATTTTATTGGAATGGACAGAATTTTTCTCGCAAAGAAAATCATGAGGATAGAAAGAATTGGAAATGCCATGGTACGTCTTATTGATGCAAAGAAAATGATAAAGGTGTGTCTTGATGAACTGAAGGACAATCCTGCTGCATTCTTGTGTGAAAATCCAAACTGTGCTGACTGTATGATGCAGAGAGGCAAAATCAAAGAGGCAAGATTGAAAAAGGAAAGTTTTATCCTTTCTGCAACAAGTAGCCACGTTGTTTCAGAACCCGAGGAAATGTTGAAGATTCTGCAGGGGCAAGGAATAAAAACAATAGAACTTGATGCTGTCTGGGACAGGTCAATCACACAACTTGCTCCGTCTGAACTTGAGTATTTAAAAAATTTGTTTACAATGAATGGTTTTTCGGTTGCGGGTGTATCCTGTAAAGAGAACTGTGAACTTGAAAAGTGTCTTGATATTGCAGGGTTTTTCGGCGCAAAATACGTTGTTTTGCCACGTTTTGATCCCTCGCAGGATATTTACAAACAGAGGCAACAATTTATTGAGTCACTTGTTCCCGTGATTGAAATTGCAAAGAAAAAAAATATCGTGCTTCTGATAGAAAACAGACCAGATACTGTGTGCGCCAGGTCTTCTGATTGTCTTGAAATTTTGGAAAAGGTTAACTCCCCTTATTTGAAGCTGGCTTTCAATCCTGCAAATTTTGCGATTGCAAGAGAAAAACCATTTGGAAAGGTTCCTCCAAAACTGAGAAGGCGCGCATCTGTTGTCTATATTAATGATGCATTATTTACAGGGAAACCACAGATTCCTGGATATGGCAATGCTGAGATAAAGGAGTTGATTTCAATTTTGAGGTGCTGGTGTTTTTCAGGATATTTCTGCTTAAAACCAGGCACAGGAACAGGCAAGGAAATTTTTAATCATGAGGCGAATGCATTCTGGCATGTGCTTGAAACAATGTGAAAACATGAAAATCATAGACCTGACACAAAAAATAACGAAGGATTTCAGAACAGACATTGTGAATATTATTCTGTCTGGCAGCAAATACCATGCATCTGTTCATCAATTTCATTTTTCTTCTATGGCAGGGACTTATATTGATTTTCCAGGCCATATCAAAGAGTTTGATGATGGGTTTGATTCATCAAATTATCCGATGGAAAAACTTTTTATGGTGGACGCCACTGTGATAAAACTTAATCGTTCAGGCAAAAAGAGGGAAATACACGCTGAAGAACTTGATGAGGCAGGTGTTGTGCTTGATACGCCATCTGTGATTGTTGATACCGGATGGAATGCGCTTAAAGAAAAAAATCAGGATGAGATATATTTTTTTGAGAAGGATGCCATAACTTGGTTCATCTCAAAAAACATTTACCTTTTTATTTCAGATGTGTATGAAAATCATAAAGACCCGCGAGGGATATTTGTTGAGTTTTTCAGAAAAGGAATTCTGACTGTTTGCAATCCTGTAAATCTTGAAAAAATTACGGCATCGAAAGTCAGACTTTGCATTTTCCCGCTCAGAATACCTGGTGCAACTCAGGTTCCATGTCGTATTGTTGCAGTCATTTGATTTGTTATTGCGGCAAGCTCGATACCACCCGCTTTTACGGCATCCTTATTTTTCTATTAACTTGGTACTCAGATGCTGAACTGTCAATGATAATAAGATCCTTTGTGAGATTTTTTGAAGGATTTTGTAAGGTTTAAATTATGAGTTAGTATCGCGTTTGAAAAAATTCAGTAGGTTCTATTTTCCCGCTTTCTATTGCACGTTAAAGAATACCATCAAAAAAATTTTTGTCAACTTTTGATGTTTCTCCAAGAAAATGGTAAATTTTGAAACATGGAAAATCTTTTTTATCAAAACAGATACGGATTGTTTCTCTTATTGATGTGCTTTTTTTGTTTTTCTTCATTCTGTTATGCACAAACCATTGTATTTCCACAGCATCCGTCATTTTTATATACTGACTCAGAAATTCAAGAAATAAAAAGGGATGCAAACAAAAATTCTGAAATACAAAGCAAAATCAAGAAGGCAGATGAAATTATCAGTCAACCACTGGTTGTTCCTGAAAAAGAAGGTGATTGGATTTTTTATTATTTCTGTCCTGCAGATGATGCAATGTTGAAATGTGTGGAAACCGGTATTCACATATGCCCTGTCTGTAAAAAACAATTTACTGATGAGAGGACAAATGCCGCTTATAACACAGTGGTAAATTACAAACTTGATAAAGAATCAATAATCGTTGCGACCGCCTATGCATTTACAGGAAAAGAAAGGTATGCTCTCTGGGTAAAAGAATATCTCTTGACACTTGCCAAACTTTATCCATCCTTTCAGAGACACGATAGATGGGGAAGAAAAGGTGTGCTTGCTGTTGTTGGTGGAAGAAGGTACGCGCAGAATCTTGATGAAGCAGTGTCGGCAATAGACCTTGCATCAGCATACGACCTTGTTGCAAATGCATCCTGCATCTCTCAACAGGAAAGGTTAACAATTGAGCGATTGCTGAAAAATATTGTGAAGGAAATTTTAAAATACCAGATTTTCCATGGTGGTAGAAACAATCATCAGACCTGGTTTAATGCTGCCTATGCGGTCGTCGGTCTTGTAACTGGCGATGAGGTGTTGATGAAAGAAAGCATTTACGGTAAATATGGACTTCTGTGGCAGATTGAAAACAGCATTACATCTGACGGCTTATGGTACGAAGGAACAATTGCCTATCATTTTTATGCATTGCAGGCAATTCAGTATACGCTTGACGCAGCAAAAAGAGCTGGGCTTGATTTTTCAAAGAGTGAAAAACTGAAATCCATGTGGCTGGGACCAATTTTGATGGCATATCCTGATGGTAAACTTCCTGTATTTCACGACAGCGACCCAGCCGAAATCAAAAATTACAGACAATTCTATCTCTGGGCATACAGATATTTCAAAGACAGTGTCTTTGCAAAGTATGCGGGTATTGAAAATCCTGGTGAAAAAATTACTGAACTGAAAAGTACAAATCTTTCAGGAATTGGTGTTGTGGCATTGAGAAAAACATTCAACGATAATCAGGTGTGTATGATGCTTGATTATGGCATACATGGAGATAGCCATGGCCACCCTGATAAACTGAATATTGTGTTATTTGCTAATGGTAAGGAGTTTCTTCTTGATTCAGGAAGGATTAGTTATAGTGTGCCTGAATATAAAAGCTGGTGCAGAACAACGATTGCCCATAACACAGTCGTTATTGATGAAAAAGACCAGCAGCCAGCCACAGGAAAATTGATTTACTTTGAAGACACAGATCAGTATAGTGCATGCCTTGCCATGGTTGATTCTGCCTATCGTGGCTTTGTGTTGAAAAGATTTCTTGTTCTTGCAGAAAATTTGCTTGTGGATGTTTTTTCTGTTGAAGGACAAACACAGGTTCAGATGGACTGGATTATACATTGTAGAGGAAATATTGTTGAAAATGCCCCTTCTGTAAAAGTAGAAAATCTGGGTAAAGAAAATGGATATCAACACTTAAAGGACATTAAACAACTGTCAATGGTTTTTGAACCAGTTGTTTATCAATTTGTTCAAAACGATAAATTCTTAAAGGTTTTTCTTGTTAGTAATGCGGATTGTTCAATTTTTACTGGTTGCGGAATTGGTTATCATCTTAAGGATAATGTGCCATTTGTGATGAAAAGAAAAAAAGGAAATTCAGCAGTGTTCATCACTGTTTATGATTTTTCAGGTGGTATCAAAGCAATAAATACAGTCCCTGTGTTAGACGAGAAAAATAGAAAATTGCCAGAATATCAAGCATTGGGCTTGAACATTGAGGTGGAGAATAAAATTATCGAAGTCGGGTTTGATTTAAGAGAAAAAACACAGCCAGTATTGTTCAGAAACAACAACTTTCAGAGAATTTTTTTCAATGTGCGATAAAGCCGCCGCCCACAACGATATCTCCGTCATAAAAAACCGCTGCCTGTCCTGGTGTAATTGCTCTTTGCGGCTCATCAAATACCACAATCACGCGACGGTTTTCAAGTGGTGAAATAACTGAATGTGCTGCTTTGTGTTTGTATCTGATTTTCGTTTGAACCGCCAGTGGCTTTTCAAGCGATTCAATTGCTATAAAGTGAACATTTTCTGCAATGAATTTATCTCTGTAAAGGTTTTTTTCTTCACCTACGACTATTTCATTATTTTCTGGTTTTATTTCAATTACGTAGAGTGGTTTTTCGCCTGAAATCCCCAGTTTTCTTCTCTGCCCGATGGTGTAGTGAATAATTCCTCTATGTTTACCAATAACCTGACCATTTTTATCTTTAATGTTGCCTGGTTCCAACCCCTTTTCAAAAAGAAAAAATCTGTCACCCGAGATAAAGTCCTGACTCTCTTCTCTTTCAGAAATTTCAAGTCCGCATTTTTTAGCGATTTCTCTTACCTGGTGTTTTGTGTAATAACCCAGAGGAAAAATGATTTTTGAAAGTTGTTCCTGGGTCAGGAGAAAAAGAAAATAACTCTGGTCTTTGTTTTCATCAATACCTTTTTTTAATATGTACCTTTTGCCATCAAATTCAACTCTTGCATAATGACCTGTTGCAAAATAATCATATTCAATACCTGATTGCTGAACTTTTTCCAGCAGAATCTGAAACTTTATGAATCGATTACACACAACGCATGGATTTGGAGTTTTTCCAGATAGATACTCGTTTTTGAAATAATCAATAACATATTTGTGGAATTCCCTTTTCAGGTCAATAAAATGAATTTTTATTCCTGTTGTCTTACTGATTTTTTCAAGATTTTCAATTTCCTTGTCTTCTGGCCCATAGCACGATGATTTCATATTGCATTTTGCAGAATTTTTCTCATCCCACACCATCATAAAAACACCAGTGACATCATAACCCTGTTGTTTCAACAAAATCGCGCTGACAGTTGAATCAACTCCACCACTCATTCCAACGATTACTCTTTTTTTCTTTACCATAAAAATCCCCACACAATTATAATTTTTTTCAGACGCTTGACAAAATTTTACAAAATTGTTAACTTACAACAAAATACAAAGGAGAAATTATGAAAAGCAAGTTTTTCCTGGTAGGTGTCTTTCTTTGGATTTTATGCTCAATGTCTTTTACTGCCGATAATAATGGCATTGAAAAAATTCTTTGTTCAAAAATTGAAAACTGGACGATTTCAGGAACCAAATATAACGTGATTACAAAGGACGATGTTCCAATTCTTGCCACTGCAAAAGATGGTTATGTTTCCATCACAGGGAAAGAAGTGTATCAGGTTCCCTGTGAATACAATTTTTCTTTTTACCTCCAGCCAGAAAAACCCTATTCTTCAAGTATCAATATATCTGCTGGTTGCGCAGAACCTGCAGATAAAACAAAGCAGGAATTTAATGCTTCAGTAAGTGCATCTGCAAATGCCAATTACATTAATTATACTTTCAGTATCAAACCAGAAACCGCCAAAGCAAAAAGCGGCCATTTGTATTTTCAGGCGATATCGTCTTCAGATATTAATTTATCCTGGCCCGAAGAAATAAGGAAGAATATTGAATGGATGATTGCGTCAGCGCCAAAAATTAATGAAACTTTGCACACATTGAGGCTTGTAATTACAAAAACATATTACAGGGTTTATGTTGACGGAAGGTTTGTTGGTCAGTTCAGCATCAAAGAAGGTATTGATGGAAGTGGTACAGTAAAATTGACTATGTACTATGGGGCGAAACTTGTTGGTATGAAAATAAACAAAGTGACTGAAATAGATGAAAGATTTTTTCCGCTTGAGCTTACTGGGTTTGTGAATCGTTTCGCGGTCGTAAAAAGACATGGTCTTGCAAAAGGTGAAATTGAAAAACTGAAAGAGAAATTGAAAAATGAACAGGTTCCTTTTATTGTACTTTCACCTCAAAAGGGCAATGATCACATAGACCTCGGCACAAGCTGGACGAAATTTGGGGCTATAAAGGGATACATTGCAGCAAACTTTGGCACATTTGGTGGAAGATGGATTTCAGCAGATAAAATAGATAGATCAAGATTCTGCATGTACGTCCCTTACGCAAGATATAAGGCGCTTCATATTATCGGTACCTTTGATGGGGAAACGTATAATGTTCCAGTGATCACTGCTCAGTTTTATAGGCCAAACGCAGGCCATCCAATGAATTTTGCTGGCAAGGTTCCTGAGTACCGGACAAAATCAGGTGCTGAAAAGGTGTATCCGGTAAAACTTTCAAACGGTCAAACAATAAATCTTTTTCATGTTGTGATCCCAATTGATCCTGGAGCAATGGACTGGTTTTCAGACCTTGACAGGGTGGGTCTTGAACTGACAAAGGAAGTAAGACCATACAGGGCATATCCTGATCCGCTTGAATACAGCTGGCACGGTGCAGGGCTACCAAGTGGTGTGCATATTTATGCAGCAACACTTGAGGCAGTGCAAACAGATATAGCCATTCAACCAGATGCCATTGGTCATGTCTGGACAGCGCCGCTGAAACCATCTTACACGATAAGCGTCATCAATAAAACAAATACTCCGAAAAATGTTCAACTTATTGTTTCTACATCAGATTATGATGGGATAGACAAGTCAGAGCAATTACAAACAATTTCTTTGCCATCTGACAAGAAACCCATAGTTGTAAAAATTCCATTAAATCCAAAAAGGTATGGTCTTCATTACCTGAATGTAAAATGTGTTTCAGAAAATGAAA
This sequence comes from Candidatus Ratteibacteria bacterium, assembly GCA_049971295.1. Lineage (GTDB taxonomy): Bacteria > Ratteibacteria > UBA8468 > B48-G9 > DTJG01 > DTJG01. The sequence continues at coordinate 42,429 of JBMFLH010000005.1, forward strand.
CTTATGTTTGCTCAAGAAATTTTGCCTATCTTCACCCTGATACAAGGGAAAGGGGAAACTGGAGTGAAGGGAAGGGACCGATTTTTGGTTACTGGAACTGGTCAGGAGGACATGATACACCTGATTTAAAAACAGAGTTGATTGTTATGGCTCAGGCAGGAGCAGAGACAAATTTGCAGACATATAGAACAGCAAGTCCTGAAATAAGGGAACTGGCAGAAAAATTAGGATATGTATCTCATGCTGCATTCGATGGTGGTGTGATTTATGTCAACAGTTTTGCCTATGCAAATGCAAAATATTATGACCCCAAAAATCCAGAAGCAACGCAGAAATGGTTGATTGAAGAATTAAAAAAGTATAAGGTGGAAGAAAGTCCAATAAATAAGCCAGAATACATACTGTTTTTCCCTGAGCCAGGGATTGGTCCGATTACTTATGGTATCTGGCCCACGCACTACAATGAGCCGGATTATCAGCTTTCTGAATCTGAACAAAAATCTTTTCAGGCGCAACTGGAAAAGTTTTTGCTTGGGGCAAAAGCCGTAAGAAATCAGTGGCCTGATGTAAAAATTTTGCTACCCCACGGAGATCCGCACTATACTGCGTTATTTTTAAGATTCAGTCCTGAAGCAAGACAATTCATAGACGGAGTGGGACTGGATTTGCCTGGTTTTGAAAGAACACCTGAACAGCCTGTTCATCAGGTTGTTCTCAATCGGCTTTATCCAATATTGCAGGATATTAAGAAATACAAACCTGACTCATATCTTGTTGTTGTTGAAGGGACCTGTATTTCATCTGCCGATTATGATACAAGTTTTGAAGACCAGGCAAATATCGCAACAAGAAACTTTCTTGTTCTTATTGGTTATGGCATAAACAATCATGCAAGTTCAAACGCTCCTTTTGACTGTGCCAATTACTGGGGTGAAAACCATTATGGCGGCGGATATTGCAGCCGTCTTCCACTTGCAATGCCAAAACTTGCATATGTTTCTTATGCGACTCTTACCCGTCACATCAACAGATGTAACTTTGTCAGATATGTGCCAACAGGAAGTACTTCAACATACTGCCAGGAATACCGTCATTACAAAACAGGAAAACTTGTTTATGTGTTATGGACTATAAGGGGTAAAAGACCTGTGACGATAAAACTTGATCCCGGACAATCTGTTGAGGTGTATGATATCAATGACAATCCCATAACTTTGAAGGAAAAAAATGGAAGCGAGACATTCATTATTGGACAATCTCCTGTTTACCTTGAAGGATTGACAAAACCCATTGAACTTGTTCTTGGAGAACCAGATCACAGTGATAGTTTACCATCAAAAATTTCAGTGAAACTTGCAAACCTGGGTGATGGCACCTGGAAAATTTCAAAACTTCGTGATTTTGAATATGAAAATTCAAATAAACTTCAGATAGAAAGATTTCCTGGTGAAATGACTATCACGCAAGTGAAAACTGAAAAAAAATTTGGCGCAAAAGCTCTGTCAGTTCATCTTGAAAAACAGTCAATCGACAGAAAAGTGATGCCATATTACACAACTGTTGTACCTGCAAAACCCATTACAATTCCAGGAAAAGCAGGTCATCTTGGCTTATGGGTAAAAGCAGCAAGCGACTGGGGCAGGGTGATTTATGTTTTAAGAGACGCAAAAGGTGAAAAGTGGATTAGCATTGGAACAAAAGATGACTGGAACAGCGATGACATAAGGACCGCAAGTTTCTTCTGTTTTGATGGTTGGAGATACATAAAATTTCAGTTGCCATCAAATGCGCCATACGATTGCTACAGGGAACGTGGAACAAGCTGGTGGGGAAATTATGGCGGCGATGGCATTGTGGACCTGCCTTTGAAAATTGAAAAGATTATTATTGAAAGGCGCTCATCTGTAATTTATGGAAACACGCTGGTCCCTGCTAACAATGCGGATGTTCTTTTAGGTGACCTTTATGCAGAATATGAAAATCAGTTTGACTCAACAGCAGAAGCAATCAATCTTTCAAAATTAAGAATG